>NZ_JARESU010000001.1:0-321051 GCF_046027075.1 Paraburkholderia sp. RL18-085-BIA-A
AATACCACGCAGAGTCCGTCGCCCAGATCCTCCGTGCCCTTCATGCCCAGGAGTTGGCGCTCAGCGTTCCGTTGATCGTCTGGAACGCGCTGCCCATGCCGCCATTCGCTTTCGGCTGATTGCTCACGTAGCCGATCGCGGTATCGAGCGAGCCGTACAGCGTCACGCCGCCTTGCGCCTGTGCAGCGGTGGCCAGTGCGCGGCAGCCTAGCGCGCCCAGGAGCTTTATCTTCTTCTGATACTTTCTTCATTGAATTGAAACTGCAATTGCTAAATGCAACTGCGTCCTCACCATCCGCGGAATCTCGACCATTGACCGAGAATCTCACGCGATCCAGTCTGTATGACCGTGTAGTGATCGTGCTGGGCGGCGGTCGGGCACGCATGATTAGGCAGAATGCGCACCAGTGAGCCAATCGGCAGCACCGGCAACTGCGCGGCGCTCCCGCTGCGCAATGCGAGAATGCCCTGCTCCTGATTCGCCTGGGCCATGATCAGGTCCGGGTACGGCACGCAGTCGACGTCGCAGACGACACCGTAGCCCTGATCGAGCTTCTGCGACGCCGTGCCGCGATCGCGCGACATCGCCATCCAGCCCGCATCGACCAGAATCCAGCCTTTGTCAGGCTGATGACCGATTACCGTCGCGAGCACGCTGAGCGCGATGTCATCGACGGTGCACACGTTGAGCCCCGCCATCACGAGATCGAAGAACACAAACACTCCGGCACGCACTTCCGTGACACTGCGCAGATCGCGTGCGAAGTGAGCCGTCGGCGTCGAGCCCACGCTCACCACCGGTGCGGGGAGACCCGCATCCCGCAACACGTCGGCACACGCAACCGCTTCCGCACGTTCGCGCTCGGCCATCGCCCTGATCGCTTCGACGGTGTCACATGCGTATGATTCGCCCGCGTGGGTCATCACGCCGCGCAATAGTGCGCCGCCCTCGTGCAACACACGACCGATAGCCACCAGTTGCCCAGTCGCCTCGCGGTTTACGCCGGCCCGATGACCGTCCGAGTCGATCTCGATTAGCGTGGGAATGGGATCGCGGCTGGTGCGTGACTGCTTCGCGACCGCGTGCGCGGCATCCAGGTTATCGACCACCACAGACAGATCGACCCCGCGTCGACGCAATGCGGTCACGCGCTGGAGTTTGCCCGGCGCGATCCCGACGGCATAGAGGATGTCCCGTACGCCGCCCTCCGCGAATTGCTCGGCCTCACGCAACGTCGATACCGTCGCAGGGCCGGCGGGGCCATCCATGACGCGGCGCGCAACTTCGAGCGACTTCGGCGTTTTCAGGTGCGGACGCAGATTGACGCCGAGCCCCGCGAGCCTTCCGCGCAGACGGGCGATATTACGGGCCATCCGGCTTTCGTCGAGCAGCAGCGCGGGCGTGGCCAGATGTTCGATTGATCGGGTAGATGCAGGAACGTCTTGCGAATCGCCGACGATGTTCGGCTCACCGCGCAAACGCAGTGCTGGCATGATGCTGGTCATGATTCGGAATGTAGAAAGAGATGAACGCACTCAGAGCGCGATGACACCAGTCTTGACCTGGGCGAAGCTGCGCAACCCCTCCGCGCCTTTTTCGCGGCCGTAGCCCGAGCGCTTGAAGCCGCCGAACGGCAACTCGACACCGCCGGAGGCACCATACGTGTTGACGAATACCTGTCCGGCCAGCACTTCCCGGATCATCCGGTGCGCGGTGCCAAGGTCACGCGTCCATACGCCGGCGACAAGGCCGTAGTCGGTCCCATTCGCGAGGCGTACCGCTTCATCGATATCGCGAAACGGCGTGACGGCCAGCACCGGCCCGAATACTTCTTCCTGACCGAGCGCGCTGACCGGATCAACGTTGTCGATCAGCGTCGGCTGGAAGAAAAAGCCGTCACCAAGTGCACCGCCATTGAGCGCATCGCCGCCGACAACGATTTTTGCGCCGTGACTGCGAGCCCGTTCGACGAACGACATGACGCGTCCGCGCTGGATCTTCGAAATCAGCGGGCCCAATGCCGGGTCGCTCAGTGCGGGCCCGATCTCGACGTTGGCGAAGGCCTGCGCAACGCGGGCCACCAACACGTCGTGCAGACTCTCATGGACCAGCAGCCGCGAACCGGCTGAGCACGTCTGACCTGCGTTTTGAAGGATTGCGTTGATCACGCCCGGCACGGTGCGTTCGAGGTCCGCATCGGCGAACACGATATTCGGCGACTTGCCACCCAGTTCCATCGTCGCCGGGATCACGCGGTTGGCCGCCGCGTGAGCGATGATGCGTCCCACTTCAACCGAGCCGGTGAATGAGATGTGGTCGATATCGTCGTGCCCCGTCAATGCCGCGCCGGCGGTCTCACCATTCCCGGTTACGACATTGAGGGCGCCTGTGGGCAGACCGGCCTCGACTGCGAGCGACGCGAGACGTAGCGCCGTCAGTGGTGCCTCTTCGGCGGGCTTCAACACGCAGCAATTGCCCATCGCGAGCGCCGGCGCAATCGTGCGTGCGAAGATCTGCATCGGGTAATTCCACGGGATCACGTGCGCCGTGACGCCGTGCGGCTCCCATTCCGTGAAGATCATCGTGTCCGCATTCAGCGGGATCGAAGAGCCGTAGTGTGTTTCCACCGCGCTGGCGTAGAAGTCGAAATACCGGGCGGTGAGTTCCGCGTCGCGTCGCGCCTGCTTCAATGGCTTGCCGGTCTGCAACGCTTCGAGATGCGCGAGATCCGGCTCGTCGCGCTTGATCAGTTCGGCGATGCGCCGCAGGATGCGCGCACGCTCGGCAATCGCGACCTTGCGCCATTGCCGCGACGCGCGCCGTGCCGCGCGTACCGCGCGATCGATCTCTTCGGGTCCGCAATCCGCTGTCCGAGCGATCTCCTTGCCGCTGGACGGGTCCAGCACCGCAACCGTATTGCGTGTCTCGATCGACACTGCGTCGATGAAAGCGGCCGTCTGATTCATTTCATAACTCCTGTAGGGGCGCGAGCTGGCCGCAGCATCAGCGGCCGAACGTCGCGGGAACGTGTTGGATGCTTAGCAGGCGGTAAAGCCACCGTCGAGAACGAGATTGGTACCGACCGCAAACGAGCTTTCGTCGCTAGCCAGAAAAAGTGCGCCGTAGGCGATTTCGCGCGCGTCGGCCACGCGCATAATCGGCGCCCACGACGCCTGGGCCGCGGCGGTCTTCGCCGGGTCGAGGCTGTTGTCGACTTCCGCCTGTAGCAGCGGTGTGCGCGTAATGCCGGGACACAGCGCGTTGACGCGAATGTTGTGGCGGATCAGGTCGAGCGCGATCGATTTTGTGAACATCATTACCGCGCCCTTGCTGGCGTTGTATGCCGGTGACTCAGGGACCGCGACGATGCCCATCTCCGAGCCGAGCGTTACGATTTTGCCGCCGCCTCGCTCGATCATCTTCGGCACCGCATGCTTGACCATCGTGAACATACCCTTGACGTTGGTGGTCAGAACCGCGTCCCATTCGTCCTCGGATAGTTGCTCGATCGGCATCACACTGGTAATGCCCGCGTTACACACGAGAATGTCGAGGCCGCCATGTTCTTCGACTGCATGCTCTACCATGCGGCCGGCATCCTTCATCGAACGCACGTCGCCTGCGCAACCGGACACCTTGCCGAATTGCGTGAGTTCGTCTACCGCCGCCGCAAGCGCCGCTGTGTCGATGTCGGTGATCACGACCTGCGCGCCTTCCTGCGCGAACAATTGCGCAATCGCCTTGCCTATGCCCGACGCGCCGCCGGTTATCAGCGCACTCTTGCCATTCAGTCTACCCATCATCATCCTTACGTTGGTTGGTACAGGCCACGAAGAGATGTCTGCGTGGCGAAGAAGGTTTCAGGCCGCTTCGTTGCCGTGGCCAAGCGCCTTGTCAGTGCCACGTGTTGTTTCCGGGACGCCCGGCAATTCGTAGAGCGGTTCGATTTCGACATCGACCATTTCCGGAATCGCATCGCCTTCAATGAACAGCACGGCGCCCAGGCGATAGAACGCCGGCGATTCGCGACGCTTGAGTTGCCGGCCCCACAGCGCAGCGAGGACGATCACGGCTACGACAACCCACGGGAACATTGTCAGCGGCGCGGCAGGCCATGGATGTATGTTCAGCCAGATCGCCGCCAGGAAAATGACGTTGGAGACGACGGGGAACGCGACATGCAGCACCGGCGAAAATTCCTCGCGATAGCGCTTCCACATGAAGACGGGCAATGCGACGTTGGTGAGGATCAGGATGGGCAGCATGCCGAGCGACGACAGATAGCCGAGATTGCCAAACGCAGACATCGGGTCCCACCAGGACCCTGCGCCAATTCCCACCACGAGAGTCAGAATCGAGTACACGACAATTGCGACGTGAGGTGTCTTGTGCTTCGGATGAGTACGGCCGAGCGCCTTGTGAAGCAGCCCGTCACGGCCCAGCGAATACAACACGCGGAAATTGGCGGTGTGGATGGCAAGCACAACAGCGACGATTGCAGAGACGGCCGCGAGATCGACAAGGTTGCCGTACATATGTCCAAGGTAGCGCACGGCGAGGTCGTGGATCGGCTCCTGAGAATTGGCAAGCCTGTCCATGTGCGCAGAGCCGTAGCCGACCACGATCGAATACATCGCGAATGTGAACCACAAGCCAGCGAGCACCACGGATCCAATCAGCGCGATCGGCAGATTGCGACGCGGATTACGACATTCCTCCGCCACAGTCAGGCACGATTCGAAGCCGAAAAATGCCATAACGATAAAGACGAAGGCCTGCCCGATGCCGCCGAACCCCTGATCTGCGTGCATCGGCGAAAAGCTTTCCGGCACCTGACCCGCATCGCCGCCCTTGATCACAATGACGATCAACAGGCCGCCCACTACCACGACTTCGGCAATCAACAGCGCAACGTCGAATTGCATCGACGCATGGACCGAATACCACGCGAGAACGCCGACCAGGACCACGACGCCGATCATCAACGCCCACCACGGTACCGTGATGCCGAAGTCATTCTTGAGCGCATTGCTGAGAAAACCGCCGAACAGGTTGGTGTTGATCGGGCTTTGCAGCGCGTACGCGAACAGCATCAGCATTCCGGCTGCAAAACCAGCTTCACGCCCCAGCCCAAGCGTAATGAACTTGTAGAAGCCACCCGCCGACGTGACACGCTTGGCGAATTCCGCGATCGTCAGCGCCATCAGCGCAATGCCCGCAGTCCCCAATACGAACACGAATGGCGAAGACACGCCGGCCTTGCCGCCGATCAGCGCCGATATGAACATCACGCCGATGGTCGGCGATATAAACGCGAGGGACATGCCCATCGCACTGATCAATCCCAACGCGTTGCGCTTGAGGCCATCCCCCTCTGAGCTCGCGTGCATCTCTTTCGACGTCATCGAATCGCTCCAGTCAGGTCAACTTGAGCGCATCGTAGGTGGACAGAAAACTGCAATCCAATGCCGAAATTCGATCACGCGATGCCGAGCGGGCATGGCGCTATCGCTTATGCGTAGTGACTTATCCAGCTGGGGACGAACAGAAACCGCGCGACCGGGCATGCCGACGGCGGTGGTTGAAATTGCGGGCGCGCGGTTTCAGCGACTCAGGCAGCAGCCGGCCGAACTATATTCGTTGCGGAATTGGTCGTCAGCGTTTCCCAGAATGCTTCGGCGCTGCTGGGCAAGCGAGCGCGCGGACGGAACAGCGTGATGTCAACGTCGATATCCCATTCGGCCGAGCCCGCGCGCACCAGTTCGCCGGATTCGAGTTCCCGACCGACCTGACTCTGCGGTAGCCACGCAAGCCCGCGCCCATCACGCACCATCGAGTTCAACACGCCGGCAAGCGGCGAGACGAATACGCGCTCGAGCCGATCGGCTACCGGCGAGGTACGCAGCAGGTTTTCGACCGCGCGACCGATGGCGGACGTTTCGGCATACGCCAGATACCGGCAGCGATGCGGCGCCGTGCCGTCCAGCGAATCGAGCGGCCCACTGTCGGCGCCGGGGCGCGACAACGGCAGCAAGCGATCAAAGCCAACGCGATAGACCAGAAACTGTTTCGGGTCGAGGCCAATATCGACTGAAGGATGCGTGTGGCACAGCATGAAGTGGCTGGTGCCCTGCAGCATCATCTGCACGCACGCGTTCGCATGGCCGGTATCGAGCCGAAATTTAAGCACTTCCCCCGCCTTTTCTGAAGCACTTATCCAGTGAGGGAAAAATGTCAACGAGAGGCTGTGTGTCGCAACAAACTTGACTGTACTGGCGAGTCCCTCCGCTGCCGCCCGCAACTCGTCGCGCCCCTGGTAGAGCTGCCGGGCCACCGCCTCGGCTATATCACGGAACCGCTCACCCGCAGGGGTCAGCGCAATCGGTTGCGCATTGCGATCGAGCAACGTGACACCGACCCATTCTTCCAGCATCTTGACGCGCCGACTGAACGCCGGCTGCGTCATGAAACGTAGCTCAGCGGTGCGAGAGAAATTGCGCGTGGCCGCTAGAGCCAGGAAATCTTCAAGCCACTTCAGTTCCATGGACAGAAATCAAACGCTCCAGTCGAAGAAACGCCTACGCCGATGAAGTCGTGATCGCCGAAGGCAGATACAGGACGATGCAACTACTGTGCCGGACGAAACGCGTCAAATCGGGAACGCTGACGACCCATCGCGGTGCATGCGTACGCCTTTATCGGCGTCGAACGAAGTTGGCGCACTGGCATCGGGCACCAACGCGCCTCAGCACCACAACGGACCGTTCAAAAGGCCGTTCACTGTCTCATGCGTTATGCATGACCACATTAATCTGAGCCAGGAATCGACTGGCTGCACACTACCCTCTTCGGACGTTGTAGCTAACGCGACGTGAACGGCCGCTCCCGAGTCCAGCGGTCAATCGTGCACGCGTGCTGCCCGTCAAATCACCGGCCGAAGGTTGGGCGACACAGCGCACTCGCACGTCGATGCGTGATGAGGATGACGTCGGAATACATCCAAAAATCGCCCTGCGCGCCCTGACAAGACTGGCTTAACGCGGCGTGGGCTGCTCAAGGAAGTTTTGCACGGAGTTGAACAGTTGTAGCCGGTTTTTCTCCATTATGACCGTGTGCGTCCCTTCGCCGATCAGATCGTATTGCTTCCACGGCGTACCGGTCAGCAGCGGAAACAATGCCTGCGACATGTAAGGCGGCGTGTCCTGATCCCACTGCGCCTGGACCATGAGCGTCGGCGCGGTGATCTTGCCCGGGTCGTAGGTCGCCTTACCGGACATGTAGTAGCCGCGAATGTCCTGCGTCACGCCGTTGGGCGCATGCAGGGCCGGCGGACTGGCGGATGCAGCATTCGGATCCGTCGCCCACGTCGCCTGCTGCCACTTGTCGAACCAGCCCGGCGGAATCAGGTCGGCGCGTTTGTCCTCCGGCACGCCCTTGTACCAGCGCTCCTTCGCCATCTGCGCGGTGACCATGCGATAGGCGCCGAGCTTGGCAGCTTCGCCCGTTGGCGGAGCATCATGTGAGAGCCAGACAGGTGCGTAAAGCACCAGGCGATTCACCTTCTCCGGCTGCGCGGCCGCGAAACCGCCGGCAATCGTTGTGCCCCACGACCATCCCATGACATCCAGCTTGCTCAGGTGTTGGCGTGCCAGCACCCAATCTACGACGGCGGCATAGTCCTGCACCGCTTGTGCAGTTGTTTCCACGGGTTGCCCGGCGTCAGCCGGCTGGTCCATGGACGCTGGACGCGTCGAATGCCCGTAGCCGGGAAGATCGAGCAGGTAGACATCGAAGCCGCGTCTCGCCATGTAATCCATCCACGACATGCCGTTCAGTTCGAGATCGAATGCGGTGCTGGCGGGATAGGTAGCGCCGTGGACGAACACAAGCGTGTGAGCGGCATCAAAATGCGTTTGATTGGCCGGACGTTTGTTGCGGACATAGATCTTGATGCCCGGCTGTGGCGATGCCACCATCGCTTCTTCTGTGACGAGCTTGACGGGCGCCGCGGCGAAGGCGGCTGTCGTCCCAGTCATGCCAGAAAGAAATGTAAGGACAACTGATGATGCAAGGCATTGCGAAAATTTCATTTACGTCTCCGTAAGCCGTTTTGCCGGCGGTCTTTTAGGATAGAGACCTCACTGTATCAAGACTTGGGGCGAGATGTAAGTGCATACTGAAAACCAGGTGGAGGTCGACCCGCCAGGAATGAAACACAGAGGCGGTGTCGAAAACCCGCAAGACGGTACGGATGCCTAGTTCTCCGACAAGATTGACGCAGCGATGCGCGCATTCGAACGCACGCGTTCGCCGCCACGGAAACGGCAGCCGCTCACGGTCCGCCAACTGCACGAGCGGCCGTTGATGCCGATCACTTGACGGATCAAGTCTGTACCTGAATGCCCGGTACCTGGGGCGGTTACCGACGTTCAAATGTCCGCGCGAAAGCGCGGCCCAACGGCCGTAGATGGCCCGAAACCTGTCCCACGACGACGCGCACAACTCGACTCACAAGAGACCAAGGCAACTTGGAGAACCGCAACGGCGTGCCCGGCGAGGCGGTGTATGTCATCGCTGGCGAGATCGTGTTCGGCGTGCGCGCGTAATCAATGGTACGTCGTCGTAGACGACTGCAGCTTCGTCAGAACGCCGCGTTCGAATCGGAACCAGCCTTGCGAGCTTTGCATCACGACTTCATCGCCTTGCCAGAACACGCGCTTGACCGTCATGCGCTTACCCAAGCGTTGCACAAGTGGTGGATGGTGGCGAAAGTCGTACAGAACCGGACCGGAATCAGTCTGCACGAGCGTGCGTGTGACGCTGTCATTTGCGTTGCCGACGTCATCGAAATGCGTGAGCGTGCTCGCGCTGAAGCGATCGAAAATTTCCTTGTCGAGCATACCCACGAAATCGCGGTCGACGTGCACGAATTGCAATTTACCCGAGGGCGTGACGAGCGGGCCGGACGCGTTGCGTTGCGCATGAACGCAAGTCACGAAAGAGGTGGCTGCGAGCGCAGCGAGGAACAGTCGTCTCATGTTTTCTTTTAGATTCAGCGGCGTCTCCAACGACGGAGCCCGACCCGCAATCGTTCCTTGCGGAGATTATCGTCAATTTTGGTCGACACGTCGACGGTCTTTGACTGGCCGATCATCGTCTCATGCGATAGGCATACATCGACCCGATATGGTGGCCCGTTGGGCGTTGTTGAGCGGTCGTTCACAGGGTGGTTTCAAACGGCGCGGAGCAAGTCCACTACTAGCGCGAACGCTGGCGAAGACAGCCGGTGGCTTGGATAGTACCGAGGGTATCCCGGTAAAGCCAGGACACCCTTGAGTGGCAACGGTTCACGACCCGTAGCGGTCTCGGGTCGCCAAGTGCGTTTAAGAGGTTCAGCGCGGTTCGAATAAAGGCACTAAAATCGCCTCCGCTTGCCGGACGACGTGCTGCCGACGTTTGCCCCGCCAGCAAGACCATGAACATGCCATCGACTACGAGGACCACCATGCCTGTGTTGCGCAACGCCGCTTACCCGTCTCGTCAGAAGCGCCTGGTTTCTTGCTCGACTCAACTCACACTTACGGTCTGCTGTGCCATCGTGCTGCTCGCCGGGTGCGCCAGCGACGCTCACAAAGCGACCGACGCTGCCAACGACGAACCGATCGGCACCGTCCGGCAGATCTACGACGGCGCGCTCACTCCCGACATGGCCGTCCATACTTTCCGCCACATCGACAAGCTTTTTCCGACGCGCCACATCGCCCGTGGAAACACCGTCTCGCCGCTGCCTGAAGCGCCGCGGCAACTCTCGCAGGTCAAGTTCGTCTCAAACGGCAAGAACTACGACCTCTTCGATTTTCTTGCGCTCGACCGCGTATCGGGACTGCTGATCCTGAAGAACGACCAGATCGTCTACGAGACCTATCAGTATGGCAACACGCCGGCAACGCACTGGATGTCGATGTCCCTCGCCAAGTCGATTACTTCGACGCTGTTCGGCGCGGCCATCAAGGACGGCTTGATCGGCAGCATCAACGATCCGGTGACCAAGTACGTGCCGCGGCTTACCGGCTCCGCGTATGACGGCGTCACTATCCGTAACGTCCTGATGATGGCCTCGGGCGTGCGTTGGGACGAAACCTACACGAACCCGAACTCGGATCGGCGCGCGCTGCTCGAAGTTCAACTGGCACAGAAGCCGGGCGGAACAATCGACCTCATGAGCAAGCTGCCGCGAGCCGTACCGCCGGGCAGCCGCTTCAACTACAGCACCGGCGAGACCCAGGTCGCAGCCGAGATATTGCACGGCGCGCTGAAAGGGAAGACGATTTCGCAGTACCTGTCGGAGAAAGTGTGGAGGCCTGTCGGCATGCAGTCCGATGCAACGTGGTGGCTCGACTCCGCGGATGGCGTCGAGATCGGCGGCAGCGGCCTGAGCGCGACGCTGCGCGATTGGGGCCGCTTCGGGGTGTTCATCGAAAACGGCGGCATCGCCGCTGGCCAGCAGATCCTGCCCGCCGGCTGGACAACCGAGGCCGGTACGCGCAAGACGCTCACCACGGGCAAGGTCTCCGATTACGGCTACTTCTGGTGGCCGGTGACGTCGGGGCAGTCGGTTCAGGATGGCGCTTATGCCGGACATGGCATCGAAGGACAGGGTCTCTATATCAATCCCAAAGAGAAGGTGGTCATCGTGATGTGGGGCGCGCAGTCCAAACCGACCGGACTGGAAGTGATCAACCGGGACGATTTCTTCAATGCGGTTGTAGCGGCCGTCAAGTAAGCCTGGTACCCGGGCACACGAAGCGGCTCAGCGGGTTTTGTCGCGATAAGGACGAGACGGCGAACTAGCGGCAGTATAAGTAGGATGACTTATGCTGCCAGTGAGTAAAACTGTTGGGCGTGACTGTATCCGATGCCATGGTCTTGCATTCGGCCCTTGGCGATCATGTGCATGAGCTCGATACCGCTCAACAGGATCCGGGCGCAACGAAAATTCTTGAAGCAGAGCATGGGCCGTATGCGTCGCTTGATCGCCCGATGATCTTGCTCGACGACATTGTTCAAATACTTGTTCTGGCGAATCTTGATCGGTGTTTGCCGCTCCGCGTTGAGAACATCCAGCGCGGCCACGTTCGCACCGCTTTTATCAATTGTCACTGTCTCGGGTTCGCCGTTTTGCGCGATCGCCTTTTCGAAGTAGCGCCTCGCCGCGGCCTTGTCACAATGGGCACGCAGTAGACAATCCACCGTGTTACCCTCCCTGTCGACTGCGCGATACAAATACTTCCACTGGCCTCGAACCTTGACATACGTTTCATCCGTTCGCCAGCTCCGACCGACGGCTTTCTTGTGGCGGCGAAAGGCCTTCTCCAGGACCGGCAACATCTTGATGACCCAGCGGTGCACAGTTGAATGGTCGACCGAGATTCCGCGCTCCGCCATCATCTCTTCCGAGTGTCGAAGGCTCAGCGGATACGCCACATACCAGCGCACGCACGTCAGGATCACGTCGAGCGGATAGTGTAAACGCTTGAGCACCCGTGCCCAGGCTGAATTCAGAGTCGTCATCAGGCGTCCTATCGTTCGTATTGTCAGGGCGGATGATACCCGACGCTTGCTGCGACAAAGCCCGTTGCTAAGGGTGCCTCGGTGTTGACTGGCTGGGCGCATCGCGGCTAAAGCACCCTCCAAAGTCCCGCAGCAAGCAGTCCCCGCCCCGACGAGACGAGCCGAGATGAGTAAAACGGGGTGTACGTGCGTTGTCGATGCGCGTCAGCGCGACACGACCGCTTCCACAACCGGCATGATCACTGGCAAGGTCGCATTGGTAAATCACCGGCCTATAGGCGCCGAAGTCGTTCTGGAACTCGGCCTTGTCGCCAATGTATGTGATGGGGCCGCCCGGCTCATCGGTCCAGCGAAATCGACTGAACTTCATCGCGAAGTTGCCGCCCGTCCATTTCACGATGTGCGTCGCAAGTCGCTCGATCGGACCTTTGCAATAGATGGCGGCCGCAACGGTCCCTTTGTCGCCGAGACATTGCAGATCGTCCTTGTTACACGACTGGGCTTGATTCGCTGCGTCGCTGCCGTTCCTGGCGCTATTGTCCGAAACGCAACCCCACGTGATCAACGCACCGACTATAAGCACCCTCAAGCCGCCCACCATCTTGTGGGCACGTTTATTATCAGCGATCGTCTGGTCGAGCAGCGCAGCACTGCACATCTCATCAGGCAGTTGCACCAACAGCGTTTCGACCACACCCGGTGCTCAATCAATGTCGCGATTTTTTTGCTCGAGCGCACGAATTTGCGTCCTGAGAATGTCAACCTGACTTTCCTTCCATTTGAAACCCCAGGTAAAGTTGCCAGTAATCGCCGCAGATATCCCGCGGATCACAGCAGCGGTCATCGTTTTCCGCTCGTGGATTGGCGGCCAAGGGCGAATAACACAGCCTTTCCAGATTGGAGCAACGCGCCTGGCCGCAAGAAAATTATTGTTCCAGTAGCCAATGCATGGCCCCGGGCGCTCGTCCTGCGTGGTCACAACCCCGCGGGAACGGGCGCGCGTCGAACAACCCTCATGCGTACTTGTCGGCCAGAACGTTGACTTGGATGACCGCTGATATATGCCTCAACCAGCACGGTCTCATTGACCGTCGGATCTGCACATTCGCGGGCACCGGGAAACAAAACCTGGGCTTGACCCTAGAGGGAAGTCCTTGCAAACAGAATCGACCCAAAGATAGTCCGTCCCGCTTTCATCGACGGGGCGCGGTGCGCGCCGCGTTCGAAGAAGGCCGCAGACTTACTTTGACTGATCGTATTGCACCTTGGTCCTATATCGGCATCGCCACCAGCCGCCTATTCTGTTGCTTAGGTAAGCATGGTCGAAAGTGCGTCTGGCGCGAGGCGCCCTGAGGAAATAGAGGACCACGCGATCTCGAGAGGAGCAATGACCCCGGCACCGCCCTTCGCGGATGCCGCCATTGCAATACCGGAACCGATCGTTAACGTTTGATAGCGGAGAGAGCCATGAATACGATTAAAGCGGCAGTCTTTGTCATTGGAGTCGCCCTGTCGGCATCCTGCCTTGCCGATGCGAACAAGGAAATGAAACCAGCCAAGATGACCTGCCAGGATTTCCTCATGATGGATGATGTGTACAAGCCACAGATGGTGTACTGGATGGACGGCTACAACAACAAAGGCAAGATGCAACCCGAAGATGTCGTCATGGTCGGTCAGGACGAAACCGTTGCCGCTCTGGTTGAGGAATGCAAGAAGACGCCGAAGCAGTCCTTTGCCCAAAAGGTGAAATATTTCTTTTCGCACGGCCACACGCCAATCAGCAAGACCTATGCGCACAATTGACCGAACTCGCGTCGAGAGTGAGTGCGCCGGGATACCGCCAAGGAGTGAGGGGTGAAAGTCGGCTGCTGTCGCCAGAGACTGCAGGTGATGGTGCCGCTGCATCCTTGATTGGCGCGGCGAAGAGGCTTTTCGTTCTGCGCTTGCCGGCAATATTGCGGGGTGCTGGCGAACAACAGCGAAGCAAACGTAATGAAGTTGATCATGTCGACTCAAGCTGGCATAAGCACGGATCCATTCTCCGCTCAGGTGCACTAATGGCCGGCTTCCGTCCGCAATAAGCGCTTCAACAAATATCTGAGGAGGCACCGGACGCGGCTCCGAGCCACTGCTGGATCGTTGTCGATATGACGCGGGAAGGGAGTCGCACGCTTCCCGGGATTAAATGGTCAGCCTGCTCCATGCAAACGTCTCGCGGGCTGCGCTCAGGCCGTTGGACGCGGACGGTTCATCGTTTCGGGGGTCGCGCTCGGCCGGCACACCGACGCGTTGGCGAAGGCGGCGCAGAACCCGATCGGTAACGTGATCAGCCTGCGATCCCAGGACAACACGACACTCAATGCCAGTTCGCGAAAAACAGCCGCAGAACGTTCTCAACATCCAGCCGGTCAACTGGACCGTGGATCGATCTCAGGCGTTGGGCTGATCCTGCCGGTTCCTACGAATTTAATTCACGCGCTCGATCCCAAAAAAACGAAGAATTGGCCCGGCGTTTGTGTTGCCCACGAGCGAGGGGCATTGGCTGTACGGCGCAGTGGTCAACAATATCGATCGTCCGCCGGGCAGCACAGATGTGACCCGGTTTGGCAGCGGTGGCAGCATGAAAAAGACCCACAGGTGATGGCCGGTCCTAAAGGTGCAATCAACGTAGGGAGGCGTTCATTGAACAGGATATCGAAATGGCTGATCGGTGCGCCGGGTCGCCTCATGTTGTTGTCGATTGTGACGGCAGCCGCTGCGGTCGCCTGCCCAACCGTGACGCTGAGAAGCAAGGCCGAGACCATCCGTGTCGGTGCAAGCTGGTGGGACGGCACGTTGCCGCATGGGGCCAAGAACCACCTGATTTCGCTCGATTGGCCGGGCGTCGCAGCCTCCGGCGCTTCAGGCATCACGGCTTGGGAGGCGCTCTCGAACCTGAAGCACGTTGCCAATTTGAGCGGGAACCGCGCTGCGGACAAAACAGACCTCGCCGCCGGCCCACAGGGAGACTTCATGCATTCGCGGATGTCGTCCGCCACGACTGCATCGAAGCCTGAATGTAACATTGAACGCCTGGAATGCGACAGATCCCGGTCGAATGTCCCGTCAGCAAGACGACTCAGCAGTAGTCTCTTTGGTGGCGGCCAAACGCTTCCGGTTACTTACGTCGCAACAGGTGCTTCCACAGCCGCATCCGGCGCAGATCGGCCGTTGCGTGTAGCGGTTGCCGCGATTGCACCATTCGTATTGCCACAGACCGATACCCCAATGGGTTTTAGCATCGAGCTATGGAGCGAAGTGGCGCGTCGACTGCACGTCGAATTCGCCTGGAGTTCAGTTGCGACGCAGTCGGATCTGCTGCTTGCAGTGCAGCGGGGCGACGCAGACGTCGCCATAGCGGCTATCACCATGACACCGGAACGCGAGAAAGTCGTGGATTTCTCGCTTCCGTACTTCGACTCGGGGTTGCAGATTATGGTGCGTGCGCGCAACGAAAGTGCTTTTCTAGCCACGCTCCGTTCGATCCCCTGGCGGGCCATTGGCCAGCTTTTTGGCATGGCGGCCATTCTCGTCTTCCTTCTCGCCAATCTGGTGTGGCTGGTCGAACGGAAGCAAGACCCCAATTTCCAGAAACCCTACGTACGCGCGTTAGGGGAAGGTCTATGGGCAACCATGTTGATCATTGCCACGGGTGAGCACGGCGAACGCGATTCCGCCACGATGTTGAAGCGTGTGCTGGTGCCCGCGATGTGGCTGATTGGCGTCGTGCTGATCGCGCAACTTACGGCAACTGTGACGTCTTCGCAAACCGTGGCGCAGCTCCAGTCCAACATTCAGGGTCCGGGCGATCTCCCCGGCAAAACGATTGGCACCGCGGCGGGGACGATTGCCGCGGATTACCTCACCCAACGTGGCTTGCCGTTTGTCGATGTGAAGACCGCTGACGATGGAATCCGGATGCTCACTCAAGGCGATGTGCAGGCAATTGTCTATGACGCGCCCACCCTCCAGTACTGGGCCGCGAAGCGGGGCAATGGCGTATTACTAGTCGTCGGCCCGATATTCCGGCCGGAAAAGTATGGAATCGCCCTGGCTGAGGGCAGCACGTTGCGCAAGCCGATCAACGAAGCGCTGCTCTCCATGTACGCGGATGGAACCTACGAAAAAATCTACGGCAAGTGGTTCACGCAGGGGAGGTAGATGGCTCGGCAAGAACATAGAGAATCGTCGATTCGCAGGTTGCTAACTATTGCGTCGAGAATCGACGGCGTTCTAACGCAGCCGTTCCGAGTTGCGCATATCGACGTCCGTGAACACTTCCTCGCGGAATTCGACTCAAGGCTGCTGGAGAACATCGGAGAGGCGCCGGCCGACGGGAACACGTGCGTGGCGAGCACCGGTAAAACCAGCGCCCTCCTGGCATGGCGCAAGGCATTGATCTCCTTTAACTTCGATGTCGCGTGGCGGCAGGAGGCTCCATCATGGAACCGCCAATCAGGTGATCAGGAAAACAGACTTCAGTCACATTTTGCGATTGTGGAGCACCCAGGCACCGATGCCGAGTGCGGGGTCGAGAATCGCAAACGCCCCCAGCAAATGAGGGAAAATACCAGCTGTCACCAAGGGCACAAGCACTGCAGGCACGAGCACCACGCGATCGAGCACTGAAGCGGGGCCGAATTGTCGAGCGCCAGAGCGACCGCCGAATAAGTAGAGCCAGCCAATGACGGCCACCGCCATACCAATTACCCGGACGAGCGCACTCTCGTGTCCTGCGAACGGTGTATCCATGAAGATCGTCTGCACCGATCCGGGCCAAACGATGAGCAAAGCTCCGAGCGCAAGATAGACAAATCCATTCATCACTGAGTATTTCGACGCAGTGGACAAGTTAGCAGGTTTCTCAAGAAGATCGTTGAAAAAGGACATGCTGTTGCCTCCTGGGAAGTCGTGCTGGTTCGAGAACGGAGCCGACTTCGGCGAATCAGATGAGTGAAGTCCTGGTAAGGTCAAGCAATCCTCTGCAAATTGCGCCGCGCGGTCGTAGCATATCTGCTCAGCGTCATGGCGCTGGCCGGCACCACCCGGCCGACTTCAGCAAACAGTTGGCCGCCCAGCTTGTGCGTCTCACGCGGCCGCCGGAATTTGAGCATTGTTGTCGCGTCCGGCCCGGCTTCACAACCTAAGGTCAATCCGGACAAAGCGACGCAGCCTGGCACTGTCGTACGGTGTTTCCTCGCGCGCAAAGTCCGCCAGACTAAACCAGTGATGGATGAAGTGGACACGCGGCGTGCGCTCCGGACCAATCGGCGGGCGACCGTTGCCGCGCTTCGGGTAATGCGGCTCAACCACCGCACATAACTCGGCCCACGGAACGATCGCATTCATGATGTCGAGAAACTCATCGCGGCGCGTCCGTTTGCGGTGTGTCTCGAAACCCGCACCTCGATCGGCTGCCATCGCCAGCGTCTGCTGTCTCATCCTGTTCTGGATTCTCTATAAACTCGGATTGATAGCGCTCGAAGACCTTAGCGGTGGACTTAATCAGCGTCGCCCTAGACCCAGTATTACGACCTTGGCGGTCACGGGCTTCGTCGGCCACGCGACCATCGTAAATCCGGCAGCCACGGCAACTTTCTGTTCACCCCCCGCAGTATAAGTAATGATACCGCCGCCAATCCCACCACCGCCGCCAAGCACCTGGCCAAAAAGTTTCTGGCCAGTGGAGGAATCGAGCGCATAGAAATTGCCGCCTAGATCGCCGAAGAACACGATGCCACCGGCCGTTGGCGTGATGGCGCCGACGATGGGGTAGTTGGACTTCACGCGCCATTTCCAGACTCCGGTGTCGGCGTCGGTGGCGTAGACCCATCCTGCCCAATATCCGTCGGTACGGGATTCCTTTCCGAACATGTTGATCGGGTTAAGCGTCGCCATTCCGGTCCATGGTTGCCCGATCGCGACCGACCGAAGTTTTCTGTCATCCTGGATGGTTACGGTATCGCACCAGTCAACCGTGCCGGTAACAATAAGGTTCGTGGCCGGATCGTAGCCTGGCGTGTTCCATTCATTGCCGCCTACCGGACCGGGGCAGAAATGCACGTCCTGACCGATGGCAAAGTCGCTGCCGTCGTTCTCGATCGTGGTCACCGGCACGCGGTAGAGCTGGTTGTTGGTGACGAGATCGTAGCCATACAAGTGCCCATCCTTCGGTGAGACCGACATGAGTTGCTTGCCGCCCATCGTTTGCAGCAGGATGGGGGGGCTGGAGACGTCATAGTCGTGCCAGTCCTTCGGTACAACCTTGAAATTATTCTTGAAATCTCCCGTCTTCGCATCGAGTACCACGACCGAGTCAGTATAGAGATTGCTCCCTTTACGCGCCCCTGAAGCGAAGTCGGGAGCAGGATTGCCTCCCGGGACGTACAACAGCCCGTTTTTGATGTCGAGGGTGTAGGACGTCCAGGTCCCGGCGCCGCTGATCGGTATGCCCGGCGCGTTATTCCACGTCGACGCGTCAAGCGGCGTCGCGCCTAAAGGTCCGCGAACTGTATCTCCTGCAACTTTCGGCGCGAGAAAAAACTCCCATACGATCTTCCCGGTCTTCCCCTCGAGTGCAAACACATGCCCTTTGCCGCCCTTGTAGTCTCCCCCCGAATTGCCGACGAAGACGAGGCCGTCCCACGCAATTGGCGCTGACGGCACCGACTCGCCATGTTTCGGGTCCGCGATCGTCGTGTCCCACAGCTGCTTGCCTGTCTTGAAATCAAAAGCGAGGACGCGACCGTCCTGCGTACCGCGAAACAGCATGCCATCCATGTAGGCGGCACCGCGGTTGGACGGCAGAAGCGCGCCTGGGTAGTCCAGGTGGGTGCGCCAATTCTCGGCGCAAGTGGATGGATTGATCGAGAAAATATCGTACTCGGTGGTGCCGATCAAGGCATTGTTCACCATGATCAGGCCAGACTCGAAGGAAGTGAACTCGTGGACATCGTACGTGCACGATACTTTAAGGTTTCCTACATTTTTCGCATTGATCTGGTCCAGCGGCGAGTAGCGTTGCGATGACGGTGTTCTGTTGTAGCTCGGCCAGTCCCCAACCGCCGCGTTCGGCCATGCTTCATCGGCGGGAGGAGTCGGGGACGCAGCAGCGGCGACGCCACGATAAGCCGAATTCACCTCCGTGCTCACCGTTCCTGCTGGAGTCGACAACGTTTTAAGATAGTTGAGCCCCATGCCGCCGTAGGTAGTCATCTGCACCGGGAAAGTCACATAGAGCACTGCCGCGATAGCCACACCTGTGACAGCGAGCGCGCCGGCGATGATAAAGAGCTTCTTCATATTAGCCTCCCCCTGTCGCGGGCCGCAGCCGCGGCGCAGGCCACCGAGATTTCCGAGGGCTTCCGCACGGCCGTGTTGCCTGCGGCCAGTGGTCCGAAGGTCGGGATGAAACGTTTGTTCCCGGCGCCGATCATCAGCATCACGCCCAGCGGATCGCGATGCACGAAGATGTGACCCGGCTCGAACACCGCCGGCATCGGCTCGCACACTGGCTTCATCCAGGTTCCCAGGTGCTCCAGCGCGTATTCGGCTTCCTTCGCGCAATCAGCGACGTCCATCAGGTCGGTGTCGTTCACATTGCGGCGCACGTCCTGCCACAGGGCATCGCACAGCTCGTCGTGGTTGTCGGTGAACCGCGCCTCGAGCGCTTCGAGCTGCGCCTTGTGCCAACCCGCCTGGCGGGTGGCGCCGGACAGGAAGAATTCGCGCTGGCTGAAGACCAGTGCGGAGTAGTCAGAGTCGGTCATCGTCACATCCTTTCGTGAATCTGCCGTGGGAAAGCCTCGTCTCAAGACGCACGACCGGCGTTCATCGCTCCAACTGAAAGACTACGCGACCCGCAGACACGCCGGTATTGGACCAGGGTCCAATACCGGCATTTCCCCTGCGTCTACCGATTTCTGACAGATTGTCACACCGGCGCTCCTCTCGACTCACGCCCCTCAACTTGACAACGCCGTGGCTCGTGGGTATTAGAATCTGATTCCCACTCCGGCAAAAACACCGGATGTCCTCACGTTATAGAGAAAATCAGTTTTTTCGTACTTCTGAGTAAGTACCCGATATCCCAGCTTCGCCGTAATTGTTTTCGAAATAGTGTAGTTGACGCCCCCATACAGCTGCCATGAATACTTGGTGCCTCCTGTTCCGGCATCTGCGTAGCCGACTACTGACCACCTGTCCGAAAAGACATACGCGGCCCGGACACCGAAGAACCCATCGGTCCAGTTCGTGCTTTCGCTCCGACCGGGGCCGTTTGGTAACAGTGCACTTTGTGAGAATGACAGGTCGGCGTAGAGATCGGTAAATCGAATGCCAACCAGTGCATCCACAGGTATTACTGCACTGTCGAGCACGCGATATGCGCCCGCGAGTTGAAGGATCGTCTCATCACCCGTCAGTTTCGCTGTCCCCAGTTCGCCGCCAAGAATCGGATTGGACGTCCTGGACAGCTTCACGTAGATCGTATCGAATACGATTGCCCAACGCCCTTTGCGCGCTTCGAAGGTGCCCATCACACCGATGTTCAGGTTTCTCCAGACATCGGAAAAGTCCGCATCGAATTTGACAGTGGGCGTTCGCTCGCCGACGCGTGCCCATCCACTAAATCCAGCAGCCCATAGATACGGGGTCAGCTCGAATTGCCAGGCGTCTGGCGAAGTTGTCTGCGCCTGCGCGAAGAGTGGCGAGCAAGCGATACACACCGAAGTCGCAAGCGCTGGTCTCAAGTGTTTCATCAGAAGCTCTCCTCTCAATACACCCTACGGCTCAATCACACATCGTCTGCGGGCGTGACGACACGGCAGTCCGCATGCTGGAGCGCGAGGCAGCTCCATGATTGGCGGCCAGGCGTGAGTGGTCATCAAGCCCCCTGATGCAGGCGCACCGGTCATTGAACCCGGGCTCTCCCGCCGGCGTGCGCAAAGGGCAATTCTTTGGACATTCGCCCCAGCACATCGACAGGCATCTGCACGAGTAACAGTACATGGGCTGCGAGTCGCGATTTGAGGATCAAGATTTCTGCTGGTGTTCCGAAAACGCAATCAAGCCAATGTGTTCATCCCTCACGTTACGAGCGTGCATATCCAGTAAGTCCAAGGTCAAGTGGTCTCCCACTTTCACGCTGCCGGGCAGTTCCCGATGTTGTACACAGGCCTCGACGAGGTCGCCCTGCGGGCCGATCTTTGACACGAATGTCTGTCCCTTTGCATTGATCACCTGAACCAAACGGGTAGCTGGATCGATCGCGTACGTCCCCCAGAGAAAAGTCAGTCGATGAGAGGGGCGGCGTCTATCCCGAACCGAGGGCATCGATGACAAGCCCCATTCCGGCCCATGGCTAACCCGGAGCGCGCCCACAGGAACGGCGACAGGCTGCACGCTGGCCAGGAGCACTACCCGAACATGGGCGTGTGATTCGTGCCAAATGCGCGGATCAAGCGGTCCGTGATTCGTTCAGCAGCAAAGCCGGTGTTACTGGGGAGCACCATTGCGGGCGACGGCGATCGCAGCATCGCGCTCCTTTGCTGCTGCCGCTTTCTTCTGGTCGAACACCTTTTTCGCGGCCGCCACTTTCCTGTCGTACACGTGTCTGGCTGCCGCAATCTGTTCGTGCATCTTCACGATGGGATCGTTGCTACCACCCTGCGTGGTCGGATCCGGGGTTTGTGACCAGGCGCTCGATGTCGTTACCGCCATGCCGAGCAGGGCTGCTGCGATGAGGGTTTTCATGTTGTTCTCCTGTCTATGGGTGACTCAAGATGAATGGTCGCGTCGCGACCCGTAAAAAACTGTTTAAGGCTGTACTGGAGACCAGGATGGCCCGGGATCGAACGACCGAAGTGCTGAGGCAATGCGCGCGCTTTGCGGACCGAGATTCTTCTGATAGAGCTGGCCGTCCTGATTCACGACGAAACTCATCACGCCTGTCGTGCCGTATTGGGCAGGCCATGCAACAAGCGCGTACCCCTTCGTCATCACACCGTCCTGCACATAGTCCTGCGGGCCGCCCTTGGCATGCTCCCCCTGCGTAGTCAGGATGCGGTAGTGGTAACCGCGATAGCCGTCCCGGGAAACGGTGGCGCCTGGCGGCATCGCGGCCGCAAGCGGCCCCAACGGACTATCAGCCTCGCCCGGGGCCACCGGCCAGTACAGGCCGTCATGCTGCCCCTGTGTACTGATGAGGCGCTGTGCGTAATGACCGGTCAGGTTGCGGTAGTCATTCTGCGCATCGAGATACGCCAATGAGGTCATCATTGCCGCCCGCTCGTCGCGGCCGATCCGACGCGTGAGGAGTTCGTCCCGGCCGGCCGCCGTATCAAAGTGCCAGCCGTGTGAGGTCTGCACCAGCGGAATCGGCAGTGTCCAGCCGCTCGTGCCCACTGCGAGACGAGCAGTCTGGCGGCCTTTACCACGCCCGGCCTCCGTCAGAATCTCGTGACCCTGCGCCCATGCGCCAAGAAAGTCGTAAATATCGTCTTCGCCAATATCCTGTGCCGGGATCAGGCGCCGGTAGTCGCGTCCCAACACATGCATCGTGGCATCCTGATCGCCCGTGGCAAGCGCATTGGCCAATGCATTGGCAGCGGCGTCGGGCGTCGGGTAGAGGGCCTGTGCGTGGGCGCCCGGCGCCCCGGTCAGCAGTGCCGGCAAGACGAGCCCTGTGCAGACCGTGCCGATCGCGAGGATGAACGGCAACGCGTGTGTGCACAACGCACAGCGGAAGGAAAAGCGGATCATCGGATATCTCTCCCACCTCTTCGATCATTACCGGCGAAAGCGACCGCCACCGCCGCCGAATCCGCCGCCACCAAAACGGTCGCCCCCAAACCCGCCGCCACCGCCGAACCGGTCGCCGCCGCCCCCGAATCTGTTGCCCGAGAAGCCGCTGCTCGCCATCGCGTTGCGGCTTGCGTCGCCACGCTGAAAGTCCTGACGGGCGGCGGCGCCATCGCCGGCACCGCGCAGCGCATTGTTGCGATTTGCGTAGTCTGCGCTGTTATGCAGACTACTCGCGCTGTAGCCTCCCTTGTCGATACCCTGCAGGCGCTGGCTGGCCGAACCGCCCAGGTTCTCGCCGGTGCGGTTCTGCAGCGTTTGCATCGCCTGGGCACGTGAGCTGTCGTAGCCGCGATACGCATTGTGCTGGGCGCTGTTGAGGTTTGCCGTATTGGTGCGGACATTGGCATTCCGGTTCCAGTTCGTCGTACTACTGGTCGCATCAAGCCGGTTGTTGACGTTGATACTGTTGTAGTGATTGACGTTGACGTTGACGCTGTGCGTGTTCCAGTTGAAGCCGCCCCAGAGCGCATTCGTGACGGCAATCCCGGCGCCGAACGCGAGGCCCGCGGCGAAACCGGTTGCGATCGCATATCCGGGCGGTGGCGGCAAATACACGGGCGGATAGGCTGGATAAAGCCAGGGGCCGTAGACGACCGCCGGGTTATAGGTGGGCACGTACACCACCTGCGGATTCACAGGCTGAATCTGGATCGTGTTCTGCTCGACAATCACCTTCTGCTGCTCGCCCGATTTCAGATTGCCCGCCTGGTGCGCCTGCCTGCGCAGCCGCTGAACGGAATCCATCACGTCGCCAGGCTGCGCGAGAAACGCCTTACCAAGCTGCGTGACCCACTCGGGCTTTGACGCCATCGTCGCCAGCACCTGCGAAAACGCGACCAGTGACTGCACGCTCGGGTCCCAGGGCTCTGACGCGACAGCCTTCACGGCTTCGTCGCCGGACATCGTTGAATTAGCCTTCGACCACGTAGCGGCGGACTGGACTTCCGCCGGAAAGGTCGCGGCCATCAGCACCTGCGCGAGCAGCGCGTCGGGGTACAGCGCGATGGGCGCGGTTAGCGAATCGAGCTGTTGGCTCGAGAGTTTCGCGGCGCTTTGCGCGCAGGTTTCAGTGGGCGCCGCGATGCCAATCAGGAGTTGCGCAAGGAGCGCTGCGCCAAGCGCCAGCACCATGCGCGCGCAGACTCCGTTTGCCTTTACCATCACGGCCTCCAATGGAGCGTCATATCACGCCAGCCGGAACACATAGCCAACCTCAGAACGTGAATGAAGCGTGGGTCCTTGCGCCCAGCAGCAGTCTGGGACCCATGGGAACGGCTCCCGGCAGATGGCCCGGCTGGAGGCACCGCGTACGATAAGGTGGCAGCAAAAAATCCATCCTGGCGACAATCGTTGCAAATGGCCAGCATCTCGATGCATCGCGAAGCACCGCTTTCTTCCAAGGGGCCATTCTGCGAAGAAAAATTCATTGTTCGTTCGACCAACCCAGTCAGTCTTCCTCCGGCGAGTCAGGACTGCTCTTTGCGCACCCGATTCGTTTGCGCTGTCACTTTCCCGTACTTGCCGACCCGGCCTGCTCCGGGTCGAGCCAGCCGTCGCCCAGTCTTCCCGCGCCCCCGTGTCAGGCCCCGCACAAATTGAGGAACAACGATGGGGGTTCATCCCGCGACCGGCCAGAGGGATTTTTTGAACTTTGCCGCTGTCAATGCTGGACAGATTGACGCAATGAAGGCCCGTGTTGCTCTCGAGTGCCCGGTGCGCGGGGGAGGTTCGGCAAATCGCTGGCTGCTTCGTGGCCGGACGACATGGCCGGGCGTCAGATTTTTAAGTGGCCGCAATGCCGCAACACCTCCACCGAAGCCAGACCCAATCACGATTACGTCGACATCAAAGCTGCTCATTTCTTTGCCTCTTGTGGTGTGGGAGCGAGTGCCGTCATGGAACGTCGCGCTTATGGTGATTCTTGATCTCCACCGAGGCACTGCAGAAGTGCGATGCCCGTCCAGAATATGTCACGCCGCGTCTGGACGCTATCGGACGAAAGTTCTATAGCGTCCAGATATCGAAGATGCGACGCATCACCTGAGAATTCAGATCGGCGGTGGTTTCCGCAACGGGTTCCAACGCCAGCAGATGTAACGCCTGCATGGCGCGGCATTTCATCACGGGTATGCCGAGTGGCCTCGTCTTGCCGTTTTTCTTCAGAATAAAAACCCTCCGAAGCGGACGGGGCGAATAACCCCGCCTCTTCAACGACGCAATCGCGTTGGCCTCGGTGTTTTCCACGTTACTTTGTCCACACCGGGGGGGTGTTCCTGCCTTTGTTTTCAGTCACCCGCTCACGGCTAATGCACGGCCGCTGAACGAGTGGGTCAGCGGCCATTGCAGGGCTTTCAGGCGTCGTGACTTTCCTTGTCAATCAGGACGGCCAGATCTATCAGAAAAACCTCTGCCCGCAAACTGCACGCATTGCGTCACGGCTAGCGTCGTACGATCCCGACGGCTCCTGGTCACCTGTGAAGCCTTGAGCTGCGTGCTTGCTGTGAGAGGCTAGCGTCGTCGCCAGGTTAGATAGATGCTCGAAACGATCAAGGCGGTAACGAAATATGCAATGACGAGTACGACTGTCTGCACACCGACAAACTCCGTTGCGACGATCAGCGCAACGCCAACGTGCCGGCTTGCGCAGGCGATCGCCAGCGCCGTTCGGTCATCCGGGTTGGGTCCGCCAAGAACGTGACCGATTAACAGGGCGAATATCATCAGCGCCACGAGCGCGAGCATGCCAGGCCAGGTGAGACCCGCCAGGTGCTCCCTATGGACGACAAGCAGGAGGATGGCGGACGCCGCCAGGACAACCCCGGCGATCATGAGCAGCCGGTCCGAAAGCCGCTCCGACCAGGCCGGGAAAATGACACGAGCCCCCATGCCGATCATGATCGGCAGCAGAATGGTTTTGGCGATGTCTGACACGACAGTGCTGGCGGACAACTCGACCGTAACGTCGAAGTAGGCATCTAGCAAGGCCGCCCACACCGGTACGGCGACAATGGCGACGAGCGAGGACGTGATCAGCAGGCTAAAGATGTATTGCTGGCTATTCAGTTTCTTGAGCCTTCTGGGAAGCAGCGGGGCTCCCGCGGATACTGCGAGCACCAGCATCGCCGCTTTGACCCCCCGTTCGATGGGCATGATCAGCACAAGGCCGAACGCGGCCACGGGAACCAGCAGATACATTGCTGCAAGAGAGCGTAGCAATAGCCCGGGCCGCCGCCATAGATAGGTCAGCTCGGCAGGCGAAGTTCCCGCACCGACGCAAGCAATCAGCACGGCAATGGAGACCTTCAGCAGGATCATCAGGGTTTCAGTCACGACACTGGCACCTTCGAATAGGTACAGCGACCATGTGATCCCGAGTGCGATCAATCCGATAAGGCATTGATCCGCGATCTCGACTGGCGGAGCCGCGGCTGCACGCCGCGTCGCGCGTACGCTCAGAGCAACCTGATGACGATGCTTAGAAAGACAAAGCTACCTGAACAGGCCATGACCAACGCAACGAAAAAAGTGGGCCGCCAGATGCTGACTGGCTGATACTCACGCAGACCGACGATGCTTCGCCAGTACTCAATCGTTCCCATTACCATTGAAACCGTGCCCATTCCCGTAAGAAAGAGCCCGACGCTCCGAGGACTATGCGGATGGGCCAGATGAACGCCCGCCTCTGTAAATCCCTCAAGCACCTTGTAGATCGTGAAGCCGAAGCTGATCATCGAAAGCGCGGTACGGATCCACGCCATCAAGGTACGGTCGGTCGCCATCAGCGTGCGCGTCGTCGCGAGGTCTGTCCGATCCTCGGCCAATTGGCTCGCTGAGCGCGCTTCCAGGTTAGCCACACCACTCTCCGGATGGGTTGGTTGGCCCGGTTTGCAGCAGCGAATTCCGGGTACTGTCACAAACGACAATTCAGGGCGCCCACATGCGTCAACGTTAATCTAGTTCATGGGAGACGCGATTGCGAGAATCTCCCGCTTCGAAGGCATGGCTCATGCGCTCGCACTTGGTCTGATCTGAATAGATCCGAGGGCAGCCGTACTTATGTACCTGCTTCTTTAAGCACGATGTCGGCGGGCATTACTGATATTCAATGCTTTGCGTGCTTGAATGGTGTGCGGACTTACCTCATGAACAAAACCGGCAAGTTCGCGCAATGCGCTTTATTCGGAAATCAAAAAATTGCGTTTGCATTCCGCACATAAGCTGCCTTAAATACCCATCACGTTTGTGTCTGCGACTCGCTCCTTTCGGATGCGTACCAACTGAATTGTTGAGGCGCCTGGCGGACTGCGTCGGGCAATCTTTTGGCACTCTGACAATCAAAGGGGGTCACGGCGATGGAAGCCACGTTGCTGTCTCGCGCTTCAACATCGAGTATTGAGGATCTCCAGACGGCCGAAAGCCGGCCATCGGATGCGCCGCCGTGCTTCCATTTGATGGCCAAGCCAAGCGGCTCGACCTGCAACATCGACTGCAAATACTGCTTTTTCCTGTCGAAAGAGGCACTGTATCCCAACGAAAAACACCGGATGTCCCACGCGACGCTAGAGACCTACATTCGCCAGCTTCTGGAGTCGCATCGCACCCCTGAGGTCACCGTTGCGTGGCAAGGCGGCGAGCCCACGTTAATGAAGGTCGAATTCTTCAGGCACGCGGTCGAATTCGTCGAAAAGTACCGCAGACCTGGGCAGGTTGTGAAGCACACTTTTCAGACCAACGGCATTCTTCTCGACGACGAATGGTGCGAGTTCTTCAAGCAGTACGGCTTTCTCGTCGGCCTGAGTGTTGACGGTCCGCGTGAACTTCACGACACCTTTCGCGTCGATCGTCGTGCGCAGGGTACCTTCGATCTGGTCATGAGCGGGTGGAACCAACTGCGCAAGCATGGCGTTGAGTTCAACATCCTCTGCACGGTCAATTCCGCCAACCAGCACCACGGTCGCGCGATCTATCGCTTCTTTCGCGATGAACTCGGCGCTCGGTGGATCCAGTTCATCCCGATCATCGAGCGCGCGACTGAACAGACGATTCAGCTGGCGAATCGGGGCTGGAGCGAACAGGCTGGCCACAAGCGCGTGCTGTACACGCAGACCGGCAATCTGGTGACGGAACGTTCAGTCGGCGCAAAGCAGTATGGTCTTTTCCTGATGGACGTCTTCGAAGAGTGGGTGCGCCACGACGTCGGTCGCGTCTTCGTGCAATTGTTCGACGTAACGCTCGAAGCTTTCTTCGGCCGCCATCTCTTGTGCATCCACGCACCAACCTGCGGCCTGGGTCCTGCCCTCGAGTACAACGGTGATCTGTATTCCTGCGATCACTTTGTCGAACCCGGATACCGGTTGGGCAATATTCACGAAACGCACATGCTTACGCTCATGGCGTCGCCCGAACAGCGCAAGTTTGGACTGGACAAGCGCGACTCGCTTACATCCCAGTGCCAGAGTTGCCAAGTGCGGACGCTGTGCAACGGCGGATGTCCCAAGGACCGCTTCGCGCTTTCAAGGGACGGGGAGCCAGGGCAGAACTATCTTTGCTCCGGCCTCGAGTTGTTCTTCACGCAGTCGCGCCATGCGATGGAGACAATGGCCAAGCTCCTTCACGATGGCCGGCCTCCGTCTGACGTAATGGCGATTACCGCGATTGAAGATAAACGGCGCGGCCCTTATGCGCCCTGTCCGTGTGGCAGCGGCAGGAAATTCAGATTCTGCCACGGTAATAACGCGCCGCATCGCTCGTTCGAGCCGACGAGCAATGAGGAGCGGCGCACCTCTTGATAGGAAAGATGTACCCAAAGACGTCCGTGGCCGTTACATCCTCGCAGAGCAGGGACCAGCGAGAGTCGTGCTGGCTCAGTTCGGTGATTGATGCAGCCTCTTCGCCCGCGTCGCGCAAAGCTGACCGGGCCTTATCTGAAAGGAGTGGAAGCAATCATGGCGACAAAGCAACCGAATATCCTGATTCTTTGGGGCGATGATATCGGATGGTGGAACATCAGCTTCAACAGTCGTGGGCAGATGGGTTATCGCACACCTAATATCGATCGCATTGCCAATGAGGGCGTGGCGTTTACAGACTACTACGCCCAGCAGAGTTGTACGGCAGGACGCGCAGCATTCATTACCGGGCAGAATCCGGTCCGCACGGGGCTGACCAAGGTCGGTATGCCTGGGGCTGATGTCGGATTGTCGGCAGAAGACCCCACCATCGCGGAGATGCTCAAGCCGCTTGGTTACGTCACCGGACAGTTTGGCAAGAACCATCTGGGCGACAAGGATAAGTTTTTGCCGACCATGCATGGGTTTGACGAGTTCTTCGGCAATCTGTATCACCTGAACGCGGAAGAGGAGCCTGAGGATCCCGATTATCCGAAGGATCCAGCGTTCAGGAAACGTTTCGGTCCGAGAGGTGTGCTCCACTGCAAGTCAGATGGCAAGGGCGGTCAAACGATCGAGGATACGGGTGCGCTTACCAAAAAGCGCATGGAGACGATCGATGACGAAACTACCGAACGTGCCTGCACATTCATCGATAAGGCTCATAAGGACGGCAAGCCGTTCTTCCTCTGGTACAACACGACGGCAATGCATTTTCGGACCCACTGTGCCGAGAAGCATAAGGGCAAGAGTGGACAGGGCGAATATAACGACGTGATGGTCGCGCACGACGAGAACATCGGCAAGATGCTGGCGAAGCTGGATGATTTGGGGATTGCCGACGATACCATCGTGATGTACTCGACGGATAACGGACCCCACTTCAATAGTTGGCCAGACGCGGGTATCACCCCATTCCGGTCTGAAAAGAATACCAACTGGGAAGGGGGATGGCGCGTTCCTGCGTTCGTCCGGTGGCCAGGGAAAATTCCCGCTGGTACGGTTCTTAACGGGATAGTCACGCACCAGGACTGGATGACGACCTTGCTCGCGGCGGCTGGCGAGCCGGACGTCAAGGAAAAACTGCTTAAGGGACACAAAGCTGGCGGGAAGACGTTCAAGGTTCACCTGGACGGCTTCAACATGCTCCCGTATCTGACTGGGGAAGTGAAAGACAGCCCGCGCGAATCGTTTTTCTATATCAGTGACGACGGCGACGTGATGGCAATCCGTATACGTGAATGGAAAATGGTATTGCTGGAACAGCGCGCCAAGCAGTTGGCGTGCTGGGCGGAACCCTTCGTTCGGCTGAGGATTCCGAAGATGTTCAATCTTCGGCGGGATCCGTTCGAGCGCGCGGACGAAAGCTCCAACACATACTACGACTGGATGATATCCCATGCTTATCTGGTATACGCGATGCAAGCGGTTGTGGCATCGCAGATCGAGAATTTCAAGGCGTATCCTCCACGCCAGAAGCCTGCGTCATTTAACCTCGACGCCGTGATGCGGCAACTGGACGATGCGGGTGGCGGTGCCCATCATTGAACGGCGATGAACCGGCAGGAAAGGAACCGGCCCGGCGATCAGTCAGATCGCCGGGTGACTCTGGTCTGCTGCTTACAAGCCAGAGCGACGGCTCGATACGATACGCGGCCGCTCGTGCTCGGAGACGTGAGTTCGACGGGGGAGTCGCCAGGCTCGTTAGCGAAGCGGGCTCTGGTGCAAGTTTCAGCGGCGAGCGAAAAGCGGCGTAGTCGCCGCTACCTCATCGAGCGGAAAGGACTGCGTTCCAAACAGCCGGCGATCATGGTGGCTGCATTTCCGAAGCGTGTGAAGCCGAGCATTGCATTGATCCTCGACTTGATGTTGCGATGGTCCTGCTCGATCAAGTTGTTTAAATACTTCGACGATCGCAAAGTCGTCTCCTTCGGCAGCGACTCGTCAGCCTTCATTTCGCGCACTGCGCGGTGAGACGCCGCGTAACCGTTCAGTGTGATGGTTTTCGGAGCGAGCCCTTGGCTCCTGATCGCCTTCGCGAAGAAGGCCTTCGCCGCGGCAACATCGCGCCTGGCGCTGAGCCGGAAGTCGACCATCTTTCCCGCATAGACGTCTGCACCGCGCCGGACCATGTGCGGGCCTGGCCGGACGTCAAGGACAGGTTCGTGCAGCACACAGTTAATACCATTTGTGAGTTTTACCGCGACGATCAACAGCAGAGCCCGGAGTGCCCATGGAACTCGATCCCGTCATCCTCTCGCGCATCCAGTTCGGGTTCGTCATCAGCTTTCACATCATCTTTCCGGCCTTCACCATCGGGCTGGCCGCGTGGCTGGCAACGATCGAGGGCGCGCGGCTCGTGACCGGCAACGCGCTCTACCGAAGAGTGTTTGACTTCTGGCTGCCGATCTTCGCCGTGTCTTTCGGCATGGGCGTGGTCACCGGGATCGTGATGGCCTTCCAGTTTGGCACCAACTGGGGCGTGCTGGCGGTGAAGACGGGGCCGATCCAGGGCCCGCTGCTGGGCTACGAGGCCTTCACGGCCTTCATGCTCGAGGCCACCTTCTTTGGTGTGATGCTGCTCGGGCGCGATCGCGTGTCGCCATGGTTCTACTTTCTTGCCTGCTGCATGGTGTCGCTGGGCACGATGTTTTCGTCGTTCTGGATTCTCGCCAACAATAGCTGGATGCAGGTGCCGCTGGGTCACACGATCGTGGACGGCAAGATCATTCCCTCCGACTGGATGCAGATCGTGCTCGGCCCGGTGCAGATGGTGCGCTGGCCGCACATGCTGCTCGCCGCTTTTCTGACCAGTGCGATGTGCGTGGCAGCCACCGGCGCGTGGTATCTCCTGCGCGCTGTGCATCGAGACGAAGGACGCGTCATGCTCCACTGGGGTCTGGCGCTGGTGGCGGTGGTGATACCCATTCAGTTGTTTTTCGGACATCTGACCGGCGAATACGTTCTGAAGCACCAGCCAGCTAAATTCGCGGCGATTGAGGCACGCTGGGAGAACGAGCAACCGGCCAAAGAGGTACTGATCGCCATCCCCGATGAAGCGCACGCGCGCAACCTGTTCGCCATCACGGTGCCCAGGCTTGGCAGCTTCATCGCATCGGGCAATTTTACCGCGGCCGAGACCGGGCTGGAGTCCTTCCCTCGCGAAGACTGGCCGCCGGTGCTGATTCCGTTCCTTGCCTTCCGCCTGATGGTCGGCATGGGTCTTGTCATGCTGGCCGTCTCGTGGCTCGGTAACCTGCTGCGCTGGCGCGGCAAACTTGAATCGTCGCGCTGGTTTCTCTGGGGCACGTTCCTTTCGTTCCCGACCGGCTTTGTCGCCATACTGACCGGCTGGTACACCGCGGAGGTCGGTCGCCAGCCCTGGGTGGTGTACGGTTTGCTGCGCACCCGAGACGCCATCACACCGGCGCTGACCACGCACGATGTGCTGACGTCGCTGGTCGTCTACGTCGTTGTCTACTGGCTTTTCGTCTCGTTTGGCATCTACTACATCTACAAACTGCTGCGCGACGGGCCGCGCGGCGAGACCGCAGCGATAGCCAACGTCACGGCCAGCCGGCCGCTGGCCATTGCCGCACGCGCCGAGCCGGCGGCCGGTGCCAGGAACAAGCGATGAGCGAACTGCAACCCAGCAACCTGGCGCTCTTTTGGGCCGCCGTCATCGCGGTCTCCATCCTGGTCTACGTCACACTGGACGGCCTGGACCTCGGCGTGGGTATACTTTTCGGCAGCACGCGCGACGAAAACCACCGGCTGCACATGATGAACACGATCGCGCCGTTCTGGGATGGTAACGAGACCTGGCTGGTCGTGATCGGCGCGAGCATGTTCGCGAGCTTCCCCGCCGTCTATGCAGTTTTCATGGGCGCCTTCTACTTTCCGCTGCTGCTGCTGTTCGTCGGCCTGATCTTTCGCGGCATTGCATTCGAGTTCCGCTATCGCAGCGTGCGGATGCGCAGAATATGGGACGCGGGCTTCTTCCTTGGCTCGACCGTGGTCGCCTTCGTCCAGGGCGCTGCGGTGGGCGCGCTGATGCGCGGCATCCCCGTAGCGAACGGACAGTTTGCAGGCACGTCGTTCGGGTGGTTCCATCCGTTTTCGGTGCTCACGGGGATCGGTCTGGTGTTCGGCTATGCGCTGCTCGGGGCGGGCTGGATCGTCCTCAAGAGCGAGGGTGAGTTGCGAGACTGGGCTTACACGCGCATTGGCTGGCTCGCCGCGATCGTGTTCGTCATCCTGGGGTTCGCTTTCACCGCGTCTCTGACCATCGACGCCGGCGCGGTGGCGCAGAGCCACCTGCACGATCGTCCCAGGGGACTCGTCTTCCCCATCGCTGCGATCGCGGCACTAGGTGGTGTCGTGATGGGCGCGCGGACGCGTCGCGACGGATTGGTGTTCGCGCTGACGGTGTTGTTCGTCGTCGCCGCCTACCTGACGCTCGGCGTGATGTTCTGGCCTTACATGGTCCCCTATGCCATCACTGTGGGCAGCGCTGCAGCGCCAGAGGCGTCGCTGCAGTTCCTGTTCTACGGGGGCGTGGTAGTACTGCCGGTGATCGCGCTCTATACCGCGGGTGTCTACTGGGTGTTTCGGGGCAAGGTTCGGCGTGACTCCACCTGATCGAGGCTTTCAAGGCTGTACTGGCCTGCCCGTCACCGGCCCTCGCGTAGACGAACAACGCCCTGGGTTCCTCGTCCGTCGGTAGCAGCATGTCCCGCTTCGCGCAGTGGTACAGCGCGTCATGATAGTCGTGGCCGGCCACCCGGGCTCTATCGAAAGGATCGCGGGCACTGTTCTTCGGGATCTTTTTCTCCCACGGATAGCGGGCAGTTGTGGGGCGGCTAAAGCAGGTCTTGTCGTGAGAGAAGACGGTCGTGCCGCCGCAAGTCATCGGATACTTCCCCGCCTCGATCCCTAGTTCGTCCGCTTTAAAAAGGCCAGGTGCGATGCCGGTTCGCCGGCATCAACATGCGGTTTCCCTGATCCCGCCTCAGGCGCCTTTGCGCTATTCGAAATACCGTCAAAAATTGGCGTCTGCAGCCGATAGACGGCGAATCTAAGAACAAGAAAACGCCGCGCAAAGCGCGGCGTTTACTGGGTTTTCCGATAGTTGCCGAAAGCACGCGACTAACGTCGATTCATTCCCACTCGATCGTCGCCGGCGGCTTGCCCGAAATGTCGTACACGACCCGGTTGATCCCGCGCACTTCGTTGATGATCCGGTTCGACACATGCCCCAGCAGATCGTGCGGCAGATGCGCCCAATGCGCGGTCATGAAGTCCAGCGTCTGCACCGCCCGCAGCGCGACGACGTATTCGTAGGTCCGGCCGTCGCCCATCACCCCAACGCTCTTCACCGGCAGGAACACCGCGAACGCCTGGCTCGTCAGGTCGTACCACGACTTGCCGGTTTCCTTGTCGACGAAAGTGCGCAACGTCTCGATGAAAATCGCGTCCGCGCGGCGTAGCAGGTCCGCGAAATCGCGCTTCACTTCGCCGAGAATCCGCACGCCCAGGCCCGGGCCGGGGAACGGGTGGCGATACACCATCGCGGGCGGCAAACCGAGCTTCACGCCGAGTTCGCGCACCTCGTCCTTGAACAGCTCGCGCAGCGGTTCAAGCAGCTTCAGATTCAGCGTCTCGGGCAGGCCACCCACGTTATGGTGACTCTTGATGGTCTGCGCGGCCTTCTTACCGTTGCCGGCCGATTCGATCACGTCCGGATAGATCGTGCCTTGCGCCAACCACTTCGCGTCGGTCAGCTTACCGGCTTCCGTCTGGAACACTTCGACGAATTCCGCGCCGATGATCTTGCGCTTCGCTTCAGGATCGGTCACGCCGGCCAGCTTGCTCAGGAACACGTCGCTCGCGTCGACGTGAATCACCTTCACGCCGAGGTGGTCGGCGAAGGTTGCCATCACCTGCTCGGCTTCGTTCAGGCGCAGCAGGCCGTGATCGACGAACACGCAGGTCAGCTGATCGCCGATCGCGCGATGCAGCAGCGCCGCCGCCACAGACGAATCCACGCCGCCCGACAGCCCCAGAATCACGTGTTCGTTACCCACCTGCTCGCGAATCTTCGCGACGGCTTCGTCGATATAGTTGCCCATTTCCCAGTCGGGCTGCGCGCCGCAAATCTTCAGCACGAAGCGCTCGAGCATCGCGCGGCCCTGCACCGTGTGGGTGACTTCCGGGTGCCATTGCAGACCGTAGAAGTGACGCTTTTCGTCGGCCATCGCCGCGATCGGGCACGATTCCGTCGAGGCCATCAGCGCGAAACCCGGCGGCATTTCCAGCACCTTGTCGCCGTGGCTCATCCACACTTTCAGCATGCCGTGGCCTTCGGGCGTGGTGAAATCGCTGATGCCTTCGAGCAGACTCGTATGGTTGCGCGCGCGCACTTCGGCATAACCGAATTCGCGCAGATGGCCGATGTCGACCTTGCCGCCCAGTTGTTCGGCCATGGCCTGCATGCCGTAGCAGATGCCCAGCACCGGCACGCCGAGTTCGAACACTGCTTGCGGCACGCGCGGCGTATCCGTTTCGGTGACCGAACTCGGACCGCCGGAGAGGATCACGCCCTTCGGTGCGAAGTCGCGAATGAACGACGCATCGACGTCGTACGGGTGAATTTCCGAATACACGTTGGCTTCGCGAACGCGACGTGCAATCAGTTGGGTGACTTGCGAACCGAAGTCGAGGATCAGGATCTTGTCATGCATGGCAGCGGACGGAGTCAAAAGTGAGCGTATACGGAATGCCGCGCACAGAGCGCGGCGTTGAATGCAAAGCGGTCCACGTGGGAACGATCGAGCATGAAACGATGAAGCGTACTGGCGCGTCCCAGGCCGCAGCCACCTGCCTGCGGTGCGGGCGAACGAAAGCGCGAACGACGGCGCAAACGAAATCCGGTAGCTTCGGCGGACGGCCTGGCGCGAGCGCCTCAGCCATGAGCCGGAGGCCGGGGCGCGCCTGGCGCGTCGGCGGCGGCGTTGCGGGCCTCGTCGCGGGCAGCTGCGGACGCTGCCCGGGCAGCGCGTTCGGACTCCGTCAGGCCGGCTTCGTCAGCCGCCGGATGCACCGGACGACCCGGCACCGCCGATGCGGGGTTCACTGGACCAGCAGGATTGACAGGCCGGGTAACCGGCACGACAGGTTCGACCACCGGCTCGGCGCGATAGGCCGGAAAGCCCGCTGTAACGCGCGGCTCCTGCGCGGCTTCACGCTCCAGCTCACGCCGCTTGGCGGCCTCCTGGTCAGCCCGCTTTTCAGCCCGGCTGGCAGAGGACTTGACCACGATCCCCTTCTCACGCCGCCGCACCGCGCCAGACAAACGCACCCCGCCGAGACCGATCAGCACCAGCACTACAGCGGTCAGCACCGCGACGATCTGCCCGAAACCGGTCAGCGCCGGAGTATGCAGACCGAGCAGCCAGACCAGCATCAGCACGCCGGTCAGCCAGTTCACATGACCGATGACCTTGGCGACCTTCGACGTCAGCGCCCCGTCGAACGACGCGTGCAAGGCCAGCCACGCAAGCCCGATCAGCGCCACGCCAAACCCCTGCGCGACCAGAGCCGGCTGGGTCTGCACCAACTGCAGCGCGTCGTACAACGAAGTCCAGGGCGTCAGCAGGAACAACAGGCCGAACGCAAGCAACAACAAGGCATCGAGGATGAGTACAACGCGCAGCAGTGGCTTCATTGGCGTTTAGTCCACGTGGTAGTTGGGCGCTTCCTTGGTGATTTGCACATCATGCACATGCGACTCGCGCAGGCCCGCGCCGGTGATCTGCACGAATTCGGCTTTGTCGTTCATCTCGGCGATCGTGCGGCAGCCGCAGTAACCCATGCTGGCGCGCACGCCACCGATCAGCTGGAACAGGATCGCGTTGACCGAGCCCTTGTAGGCGACGCGGCCTTCGATACCTTCCGGCACCAGCTTGTCGATGTTCGCGGAGTTGTCCTGGAAGTAGCGGTCCGCCGCGCCGTCCTTCATCGCGCCGACCGAACCCATGCCGCGGTACGACTTGTACTGACGTCCCTGATACAGGAACACGTCGCCCGGCGATTCTTCGGTGCCGGCGAACATGCTGCCCATCATCACGGCGTTCGCGCCCGCTGCCAGCGCCTTGCTGACGTCGCCCGAGAAGCGCACGCCGCCGTCGGCGATCACCGGCACGCCGGTACCCTTCAGCGCTTCGGACACGTTGGAGATTGCGGTGACCTGCGGCACGCCCACGCCAGCGACGATCCGCGTCGTGCAGATCGAGCCCGGGCCGATACCGACCTTCACGCCGTCCGCGCCGTATTCGACGAGCGCCTTCGCGGCCGCCGCGGTGGCGATGTTGCCGCCGATCACTTCGACGTGCGGGAAGTTCTGCTTGACCCACTTGACGCGCTCGAGCACGCCCTTGCTGTGGCCGTGCGCGGTGTCGACGACGATCACGTCGACGCCCGCCTGCACCAGCAGTTCCACGCGTTCTTCGTTGTCCGCGCCGACGCCGACCGCGGCGCCCGCGCGCAGCTTGCCGTGTTCGTCTTTACAGGCGTCCGGGTGTTCGGTTTGCTTGGTGATGTCCTTGACGGTCATCAGGCCGCGCAGTTCGAATGCGTCGTTGATGACCAGCACGCGCTCGAGGCGGTGACTGTGCATCAGCGCCTTCGCTTCGGCGAGCGGCGTGCCTTCCTTGACGGTGACGAGGCGCTCGCGCGGCGTCATGATCGCGCGCACCGGCTCATCCAGACGCTCTTCGAAGCGCAGGTCGCGGTTCGTGACGATGCCGATCAGTTGCGCGCCCTCAACGACCGGAAAGCCCGAAATGCCATGCTGCTGCGACAGTGCGATCACGTCGCGCACTTTCATCTGTGGTGGCACCGTGATCGGATCGCGCACCACGCCCGACTCGAAACGCTTGACCTTGGCGACTTCACGGGCCTGCTCGGCCGGCGTGAGGTTCTTGTGGATGATGCCCACGCCACCCATTTGCGCCATCGCGATCGCGAGGCGTGCTTCGGTGACGGTGTCCATCGCGGCGGACACGAGCGGCATATTCAGGGAAATGTTGCGGGTCAGCCGGGTCTTGAGGCTGGTGTCGCGCGGCAGAACATCGGAGAAGGCCGGGACGAGGAGCACGTCATCGAACGTGAGTGCTGTTTGGATCAGACGCATGGCAAATCCTATAGGCGCAAAAGCGAATTATACGCGATACCTCCCCGGTTTTCACTGCGCGAACAGCAGCTTAGCGAATTTCGGGCGATTTTTTCGCGGCTTCGGGCCGGCCGATTTCGCTTGGCTGTTCGCGTCGGGTTCGATCGGGTTTCGTTTGCGCGATCAGGGGCAATCGGGCGGTGGCAGCGTCCGACCGTTCGCCTTTCAGGCCTTTCAGGCCGACACATGGAGCGGCGGCCGCGTCACGCGACCGTCGCCATGGGCCTGCGGCACGACGGAAAGCACGGAGCAGCACCGACGAAACCGCGCAAAACCCGCCCGAATGCAGAATCGAACAAGACACGCTGCCCGCCGACCGGCTATTCTCCGGGCCATTCGAGTTTTTTTGCAGGGGCAGTCGATGCAGCGCGGTGTGGCATATGGAGTGATGGCCGGGGCCTTATGGGGCATGGTATTTCTGGTGCCGCGCGTGCTGCCCGACTTTTCGCCGCTGCTGCTGAGCGCCGGCCGCTACACGATGTACGGCATCGTGTCGCTGGCCGCCGCGCTGCCGATGGCACGCTCGCTCGTCAAACGCCTGACCCGCGAGGATCTCGGCGCGCTCGTCAAGCTGGCGCTGGCCGGCAATCTCATCTATTACCTGCTGCTGACGGCGGCCGTCCATCTGATCGGCATTGCGCCGGCGTCGCTGATCGTCGGCGTGCTGCCGGTCACGGTGACGCTGCTCGGCCGGCGCGATCATGGCGCGGTGCCGCTCGCCCGCCTCGCGTGGCCGCTCGCGGTGGTGATGGCGGGCATCGTGTGCATCAACATCGACGTGTTCACCGTGGCCGGCAGTACGCCGGTGAGCGTCGCCACCAAGCTGCTCGGGGTCGCCTGCGCGGTCGGCGCGCTGGTCTGCTGGACGTGGTTCGCGGTCGAAAATGCACGCTACCTGCAGCGTCAGACCCATTTCAGCGGCAACGAGTGGTCCGTGCTGTGGGGCGTGGTGACGGGTGCGCTCGGCGCGGCGCTGTGGCTCGTGATCGCGGCGCTGCCGTCAGGCGGCCCGCAAGGCGAGCTTGCCGACACGCGCTGGCACACGTTCTGGATGCTGAACCTCGGTCTCGCGATCGGTGCGTCGTGGCTCGGCAACGGACTGTGGAATGCGGCATCGAAACGGCTGCCGCTGACGCTGTCCGGCCAGATGATCGTGTTCGAGACGCTCTTCGCTCTGCTCTACGCGTTCATCTACGACCAGCGCCTGCCGCGTCCGCTGGAACTGGCGGCGATCCTGCTGTTGGTGGCCGGAGTATGCTGGTCGGTGCGCCAGCATGCGGACGATGATTCGGCGGAAGTCGGGCGTATCAAGGAAAATGCGCAGGCTTCGGCGCCTTGAGATGGAGTGCGGGAAGGCGCGCGACGTCGCGGTGTCGTCGCGCTCCGTGACCGGCAAGGCACGGCTTTCGGCACATCGACGGGATGACGCGAAGTGCGGCCAGCGCGGCCAGCGCGGCGTTCGCAGACCTCCTTCATGCCGCGCTCGACCATCACTGAATCAACGCGGCCAGCGGCCCGGTTCACAACGGTTTTCGCAAGCGAGGCGCCTCTTTAGCTCCTAGCCACGTTACTCGCTTCGGGCCGCCCGCCTACCGCGAATCCCGATTCTGCCACCGGCGCCCTTCTATCGACCCCGCCTTGCGGGTCTTCTCCACGCGGCGTTGACGCGACAGCTTCGGATCCACCAGCAGCGGCCGGTAAATCTCGACGCGGTCGTGGTCGGCCAGCACCGCGTCGAGCGGCTTGAGCTTGCCGAACACGCCCACCTTCTGCGTGCTCAGATCGATCCGCGGATAACGCTGCAGAATACCGCTCGCGTCGAGCGCCTGTTGCAGCGTGGCGCCTTCGGGCAATTCCACGGCAATCAGCGTCTGCCCTTCAGGCGACGCGTAGCAGACTTCGATCGACAGGCGCGCGCTCATGCCTTACCGTAACGCTGATCGGCGCGCTTCACGAAAGATTCGACGAAAGTATTGGCAATGTGATTGAACACCGGCCCAATGATCTTTTCGAGGATGATGTTGGTGAATTCGTAGTGCAGTGCGAATTCGATCTTGCAGGCATCCGCGCGCAACGGCGTGAACCGCCAGAAGCCGGTGAACTTGCGAAACGGGCCGTCCGCGAATTCCATGTCGATGCGCGTGGGACGCTCCATGCTGTTACGCGTGGCGAAATGCTGCTTGATGCCCTTGAAATTGATGTCGATCTTCGCCTCCATGCTGGTGTCGTCCCGGTGACGGATTTCGACTCCCCCGCACCAAGGCAGGAAGTTGGGGTAATCGGCGACGTCGGTGACGAGGTCGAACATCTGTTCCGCCGAATGGCGGATCAACACGGTTTTCTGGACATCTGCCATAAATTGAACAGCACGTGGCAACGGTGGACAAGCGCCGCGGGCTTTCCTTGCCCCGCTTTGCTAAAATCGTGATTTTAAACGAGTTGGGCACTTTCCATTCATGAGCATCATCGACAACAGAAAAGCCTTCTACGACTACTCGGTCGAAGAACGCTACGAAGCAGGACTCGTGCTCGAAGGATGGGAGGTCAAGGCGCTGCGCGCCGGGCGCGGCCAGATCAAGGAAGGTTACGTGGTGATCCGCGATAACGAACTGTTCCTGATCGGCACGCACATCAGCCCGCTGCCCGAAGCTTCGACCCATATCCACCCGGACCCGGTGCGCACGCGCAAGCTGCTTCTGCATGCCGAAGAGATCAGCAAACTGATCGGCAAGGTCGAGCAGCGCGGTTACACGCTCGTGCCCCTGAACTTCCACTACAAGGGCGGCCGCGTCAAATGCGAGATCGGACTCGCCAAGGGCAAGAAGCTGCACGACAAACGCGAGACCGAGAAGAAGCGTGATTGGGAGCGTGAGAAAGCGCGTTTGATGCGCTCGCCGACCTGATCGACGACACCGCCGTCGTTGGCGACGGACAACGGGCGCAATTGCAGCGCCCTGCCCCATCACCACAGCGCTACAGCCGCACATGAAAAATGGCCCGCACACTCTGCCGGCCATCTGGTTTTTGCAGCGGGCGAATGTGCCTACCGCAGCGCCTACCGCACCTCGGCCGCACCCTTGCCCTTGCTCACGATCGTCAGCGCCGATGCGATCATCGAGCTCATATCCGCCAGGTTGCCCGGCACGATCAGCGTGGTGCCCTGCTTCGCCAGATTGCTGAACGCGTTCACGTATTGTTCGGCCACCTTCAGATTAACCGCCTCCATGCCGCCGTTCGACTGGATGGCCGCCGCGATCTTCTGGATTGCCTGCGAGTTGGCTTCGGCCACCGCGAGAATCGCCGACGCCTGCCCCTGCGCCTGATTGATCGCCGCCTGCCGCTCGCCTTCGGACTTCTGGATCGCCGCTTCGCGGCCACCCGACGCGATATTGATCTGCTCCTGCTTGCGACCTTCGGACGCGGCGATCAGCGCGCGCTTCTCGCGCTCGGCGGTGATCTGCGCCTGCATCGCGTGCAGGATCTCCTTCGGCGGCGTCAGGTCCTTGATCTCGTAGCGCAACACTTTCACGCCCCAGTTCGCCGCCGCTTCGTCGAGCGACGAAACGATGCTGTGATTGATGAAATCGCGCTCCTCGAAGGTCTTGTCGAGTTCCAGCTTGCCGATCACCGAGCGCAGCGTGGTTTGCGACAACTGCGTGATCGCGAACACGAAGTTGCTCGACCCGTACGACGCCTTCATCGGATCGGTGACCTGAAAGTACAGCACGCCGTCCACCTGCAACTGCGTGTTGTCGCGCGTGATGCAGACCTGGCTCGGCACTTCGAGCGGAATTTCCTTGAGGATGTGCTTGTACGCGATCCGGTCGACGAACGGAAACGCGAAGCTCAAGCCCGGCGTCAGCGTACTGTGATAGCGGCCGAGGCGCTCCAGCACCCACGCATGCTGCTGTGGCACGATCTTGATGGTCTGCGACGCCAGCACGATCACGACGATCAGCAGCACTGCCCCGACGATGGTTGAATCCATACTTGCCCTCCGGTCCCTGGTTCGAATAGTTGTGCGTATTGACGCCCAGCACAAACGAAAGCGCAAGCGCGTGCGCTCAGGCCGCGCTCGCGTTGGCTTTCGCCTGCCGGCTCGCCACGACGACGAGACAACTGCCGCGCAGCTCCGTGATTTCGTAGAGCTGCGCGTCTTCGGGCTCGCCCGCCGCCAGTTCGACGTCCCATGCCGCGCCACGGTAACTGACGCGCGCCCGGCGCTCGTGCCACGCCGGCACGGTCAGCGTCTGACCGATGTCCAGATTGACGTCCGGATTGCGCGAGGCCCGCTCGCGCTTGCGGCGCCCAAAGCGCGAACGCCTGAGCAGCAGGACCGCCGCCAGCGCCACGACCGCGGCCACCGCGAACTGCACGTCGGCAGCGGCGCCGGCCACGTGCGCAAGCGCGGCCGCGACACAGCCCAACGCGATCATCAACAGATAGAAGGTGCCGCTGATCATCTCCAGCACGACCAGCACGCCCGCCCCGATCCACCAGAACAATCCACCTGGCGCCACGTCGACCTCCACAAAGCAAAACACCCCGGATCTACCGGGGTGTTTATAGCACGAAGCGAGTACGTTTTAACGCGCGATGCGGGGCGCTTCAACACGCCTTTGACACCGCACCTCGCGTCATGCATGCCGCCTGGAAAGCGGCATGCCGCACGCTTTACCTGTTGTTCGCCGACTTCGCCAGTTGCTGCCACGTGTCGATGATCGTATCCGGGTTCAGCGAGATCGACGCAATGCCTTCGTCCGTCAGCCATTGCGCGAAGTCCGGATGATCCGACGGGCCCTGCCCGCAGATACCGACGTACTTGTTCAGGCGCAGGCAGGTTTCGATCGCGCGCTTGAGCAAGAACTTGACCGCCGGATCGCGTTCGTCGAAATCGACAGCCAGCAGTTCCATGCCGGAGTCGCGGTCGAGGCCCAGCGTGAGCTGCGTCAGGTCGTTCGAACCGATCGAGAAGCCGTCGAAGAATTGCAGGAACTCTTCGGCGAGAATCGCGTTCGACGGCACTTCACACATCATGATCAGGCGCAGGCCCTTTTCGCCACGCTTGAGGCCGAACTTCTCCAGCAGTCCGACCACGCGCTCCGCCTGCTTCAGCGTGCGCACGAACGGCACCATGATCTCGACGTTGTCGAGGCCCATCTCTTCACGCACCTTCTTCAGCGCGATGCATTCCATCTGGAACGCTTCGGCGAAGTCTTCGGCGATGTAGCGCGATGCGCCGCGGAAACCCAGCATCGGGTTTTCCTCGTCCGGCTCGTAACGCGAACCGCCGATCAGCTTCTTGTATTCGTTCGACTTGAAGTCCGACAGACGCACGATCACGGGCTTCGGATAGAACGCCGCGGCGATCGTCGCGATGCCTTCGGTCAGCTTGTCGACGTAGAACGCGCGCGGCGATGCGTGACCGCGAGCGACGCTTTCCACTGCCTTCTTCAGGTCCTGATCGATGTTCGGGTACTCGAGAATCGCCTTCGGGTGCACGCCGATATTGTTGTTGATGATGAATTCGAGCCGCGCCAGACCCACGCCTGCATTCGGCAGTTGCGAGAAGTCGAAGGCCAGTTGCGGGTTGCCGACGTTCATCATGATCTTCACCGAAATCGGTGGCAGTTCGCCGCGCTGCACTTCGGTGATCTCGGTTTCGAGCAGGCCGTCGTAGATCCTGCCTTCGTCGCCTTCCGCGCACGACACGGTCACGAGCGCGCCGTCCTTCAGCAGGTCGGTTGCGTCGCCGCACCCGACCACCGCCGGCACGCCCAGCTCACGCGCAATGATCGCCGCGTGACAGGTGCGCCCGCCACGGTTCGTGACGATCGCCGACGCGCGCTTCATCACCGGCTCCCAGTTCGGGTCGGTCATGTCGGCGACCAGCACGTCGCCCGGCTGCACACGGTCCATTTCCGACGGATCGTGGATCACGCGCACCGGACCCGCGCCGATCTTCTGACCGATTGCGCGGCCCGTGGTCAGAACGCTTGATTGGCCCTTCAGCTTGAATCGCTGCTCGGCCTTGCCCGACGCCTGGCTCTTCACCGTTTCCGGACGCGCCTGCAGAATGAATATCTTGCCGTCACGGCCGTCCTTGCCCCACTCGATGTCCATCGGACGCTGGTAGTGCTTTTCGATGATGACCGCGTACTTCGCCAGTTCGATCACGTCTTCGTCGGTGATCGAGAAGCGGTTACGCTGCTCGTGCGGCACGTCGACGGTCTTCACGCGACCCTGCTCGCCGGCCTTGGTGAATTCCATCTTGATCAGCTTCGAGCCGATCGAGCGGCGGATGATCGGGTATTTGCCCTGTGCGAGCGTGGTCTTGAAGACGTAGAACTCGTCCGGATTCACCGCGCCTTGCACGACGGTTTCGCCCAGGCCGTAGCTCGACGTGATGAAAACCGCGTCCTTGAAGCCCGATTCGGTGTCCAGCGTGAACATCACGCCTGCCGCGCCGACGTCCGAGCGCACCATGCGCTGCACGCCCGCCGACAACGCGACTTCAGCGTGAGTGAAGCCCTTGTGGACGCGATAGGAGATAGCGCGATCGTTATACAGCGACGCGAACACGTGCTTCATGCGATCGAGCACGTCGTCGATGCCGACCACGTTCAGGTAACTTTCCTGTTGACCCGCGAACGACGCGTCCGGCAGGTCTTCCGCGGTTGCCGACGAGCGCACGGCAAACGACAGCTCTTCAGGCGAGCTGTTCTGGAGCGTGTCGAAACCCGCGCGGATGTCGGCCTCGAGCTGCGGCTGCAGCGGCGCGTCGACGATCCATTGACGGATTTCCTTGCCCGCTTCGGCGAGCGCCTTCACGTCGTCGACGTCGAGCGTTTCGAGGCGTTTGGCGATGCGGTCAGTCAGATTGTTGTGATGCAGGAAGTCACGGAAAGCCAGCGCCGTGGTGGCGAAGCCGGTCGGCACCCGCACGCCGGCTTCAGCGAGCTGACTGATCATCTCGCCAAGCGACGCGTTCTTGCCGCCGACAATCTCCACATCGGTCATCCGCAACTGCTCGAACGGAACTACATACGCCTTGTCCTTTGCGACGGTAACTGCGTTAGTCATACAAGCCCCTAAGTGTGAAAGAAATTCACGGCTGTGCAAGTGGGCTTGAACACGGGACGCCCATTGGAAGCGTGACCCCGTGTCTTGCACAACCTGTTGGAGAAGCAATCGCTGGAAAGACCAGCTGCGGCCACGGCGGCGTGCGCGCCAGAAATGCGACGAAGGAAGCGAATGGCCGGATTTACCGGCCGATCCACCCCAATCACCGCTAGTTACCAGCCGAAAGCGTCGCGTTCAGCGACCGTTCGCGGCAAGTTAGACGCCAATCGCCCGCAATTGCTTATCCAACAGGTTGCCGCTATTCTACCGTGCCGACTCCCTAAATGTGGCAGTCGGACGAGAATTGCGCCTCGAATCGCGCCCGGCACAGGCCGACGGACTTTTTGCGAGGCTCCGCCGCCCTCCGGGCGCGGTTGTGGCGCCCACGGCGCGCTGCATCGACGACACTGCCCGCACCGGTTAGCCACCGGGCAGCGAACTCACCGCAGCGATGTTTGATTCGAGCGCTTTTTGCCGCTCACGTTCCCAGCTCCACCGATGCCGCCCACCGTATTCATCGTCTCCGACGGTACCGGGATCACTGCCGAAACCTTCGCGCATTCGATCCTCTCCCAGTTCGACCAGAAATTCCGCCTGGTTCGCGTGCCCTTCGTCGACTCGACGGAAAAGGCTTACGCGACGCTCGAAAAAATCAACGAAGCAATACAGCAGGACGGCCGCCGTCCGATCGTGTTCACCACGCTGGTGGACAGCGCATCGAATCAGATCGTGAAAGGCTCGAACGCTTTGGTGCTGGACATGTTCCAGACCTTCGTCGAGCCGCTCGAACAGGAATTGGAGCTGAAGTCGAGCCACGCGATGGGCCGCGGCCACCAGAATGCGGACACCGAGGAATACAAGAACCGGATCGAGGCGATCAATTTCTCGCTGGCTCACGACGACGGTCAATCGAACCGCAATCTCGCCGACGCCGACGTGATTCTGGTCGGCGTGTCGCGCAGCGGCAAGACGCCGACGAGCCTGTATCTGGCGATGCAGTACGGCGTGAAAGCGGCCAACTATCCACTCATTCCGGAAGACTTCGAGCGCGGCAAGCTGCCCACGCCGCTGCTTGCGCATCGGCAGAAGATGTTCGGCTTGTCGATTGATCCGCAACGCCTGTCGGAGATTCGTAACGAGCGGCGTCCGGGCAGCAAGTATGCGGCGCCGGAAAACTGCCGCTACGAGATCAACGAAGCCGAGACGATGATGCGGCGTGAAGGGATCAAGTGGCTGTCGTCGACGCACAAGTCGATCGAGGAGATCGCGACGACGATTCTGCAGGAGATCAGGCTGGACCGGCCAGCGTATTGAGCGCGGCCTGAACGGAGATTAGCGCGAGGCCGCGCCGGCAAAGCTGCGAAGCATTCTGGCTTTTTTCACGAGCAGCCCCGAGTAACGATTCGCGGCGCGCAGTGCGCGCCGCGCTCACAACCGTCACGCGCGCCCGCGTTGCTGACGGCACTGTTCGAACACGCAAACGGCGGCCGCGGCCGCCACATTCAGCGACTCCATGCCGCCAGGCTGCGGAATCGTCACCCGCAACGAGACCGCGTCGCGCCAGATCTGCGAGACGCCCGCTCCTTCGTTGCCGAACACCCACGCGAGCGGTCCGCTCAGATCGCAATCGTAGATCGCCTCGGCGCCGTGCGAATCCGTAATGACAACAGGCACCGCGAGGCGCTCAATCAGCGCGAGCGCTTCGACATCCTCATGAATCTGCAACAGGAAGTGCGCGCCCATGCCCGAGCGCAACACTTTCGACGACCACGCGTACGCCGTGCCCGGCGCGCAGAACACCTGCTGGATGCCGGCGGCGGCCGCGCTGCGCAGGATCGAACCGACATTGCCCGCATCCTGCACACCGTCGAGCACGAGGCAGGTCTGCGCGACTCTCGCGGGCAGTGGCATGTCGAGTTTTTCGACCAGCAACAGAATGCCGACCCCATGCACGACGTTCGACAACTGGCCGAACAGCGCGTCCGGCAACGTCACGATGCGATGATCTTCGAGGCGCGCCACGATCGCTTGCGCTTCGTCGTGCCGCAATGCACCGTCGGTGACGATGCACATTTCCGGCTGACCCGCGACATCGAGATACGCGCCCGCGAGATGAAACCCTTCGAGCAACGCGTGGCCGCTGCGACGCTGTTGATGCGTCGACCCGGCCAATGCCTTCAGGCGCTTGTAGAGCGGATTGTCCCGCGAGGTGATGGCTTTCACAGGCAGCGAAGACGGTGAGAATGAGGAAAAGAATGAGCGACGCGTGAGACCGCTCGCGGCGCTCGGGTGATGTTCAGGTGCCGCTGTATTCGCCGAACGCGTCTTCGTCGGGGATCGTGTCTGCGAGCGTGCCGGGCATGACGATCATGTCAACGGCCGGCAGCGGCGCGCCTGTGCCGAAGCGCAGATGCGCTTCGCGCACCGGCGCGAACGAGCGCCGATGATGTTCGCAAGGTCCATGCTCGCGCAGCGCCGCCAGATGCTGCGGAGTGCCGTAGCCGGCATGGGCGTTGAAGCCATACACCGGATAGCTCTGATGCAACTCGAGCAGCATCCGGTCGCGCGTGACTTTGGCCAGGATCGACGCCGCTGAAATGCTCTTGACGAGCGCGTCGCCGCCGATCACCGCTTCGCTGCGGATGCTCAGCGTCGGACAGCGATTGCCGTCGATCTTCACCAGTGTGGGCACGACCGACAGGCCTTCGACGGCGCGCTTCATCGCCAGCATGGTGGCGTGCAGGATGTTCAGCGAATCGATTTCCTCGACCGTGGCCGACGCGATGCAATAGGCGAGCGCCCGGTCGACGATCTTGTCGTACAGCTCATCGCGCTTTTTCGCGGTAAGCACTTTCGAATCGTCGAGCCCGCGGATCATTGGCCTCGCCGGGTCGAAAATCACCGCTGCCGCGACGACCGGACCTGCCAGCGGCCCGCGCCCTGCTTCGTCGACGCCGCAGACGATGTCGTCCGCCGTCTCGAAGTTCAGGCCGGCCTGCCGCATCGCCGCTCCAGCGACGGTAGCGGTCTTGCGGCGGGTTGCGCGTGCCGTGGTCACGGCCGCGCCGTCCGCTTTTCGATGACGCTCGCCACGACTTCCGCCGCACGCTGCGCGGTGTTCTGCTTCAGCACGTGATGCATCTCCGTGAAGATTTCCGTCAGCGTGCGCCGGTTGGCCTCGTCGCGCAACTGTTTCAGCGTGGCTTCGGCGAGCGCCTGCGGCGTGGCGAAGTGCTGCAGGATCTCCGGCACCACGAAACGCCCCGCCAGAATGTTCGGCAGGCCGACATACGGCAGATAGCCCTGGCGGCGCATGATCTGGCCGGTCAGCCAGGGCACCTTGTACGAAATGACCATCGGCTTTTTCAGCAGCGCGGCTTCGAGCGTGACGGTGCCGCTCTTTACGAGGATCGCGTCGGCGGCGGTCATCGCAAGCTGCGCCTGGCCGTTCGTGATGGTCAGCGCGAGCCCCGGATGCGCCTCGACCAGCGGCCGCAGCATCTCGCGCAAGGCCGGCGTGGCCGCCGGCATCACGAAGCGCAGAGCGGGCTCCTGGTGCTGCATCATTTCCATCGCGGCGAAAAAAGTCGGACCGATCAGGTCGATTTCCGAGCGCCGGCTGCCCGGCAGCACCGCGATGATCGGACCCTCTTGCACGAGGCCGAGCGCACGGCGCGCGCCGAGCGTGTCGGGCACGAGCGGGATTTCGTCGGCGAGCGGATGCCCCACGTACGATGCCGCTACGCCCGCCTTTTCCAGCAGCGCCGTTTCGAACGGGAACACGCACAGCATGTGATCGACCGCTTTGGCGATCTTCTTGATGCGTCCGCCGCGCCACGCCCAGATGGACGGACAGACGAAGTGAATGGTCGGAATACCCGCGTCGCGCAGTGCGTGCTCGAGCCCGAAGTTGAAATCGGGCGCATCCACGCCGACGAACACGGACGGCGGCTCGGCCAGCAGCTGGCGCTTCAGCTCGTTGCGAATACCGAGAATCTCGGGGATGTGCCGCAGCGCTTCGACATAGCCGCGCACCGTCAGCTTCTCCATCGGCCAGTGGGCGTCGAAACCCGTGGCGATCATGCGCGGGCCGCCGATCCCGTAGTACTGGGTGGCGTCCGGCAAACGGCTCGCGAGACCGTCGAGCAGCGACGCCGCCAGCAGGTCGCCGGACGGCTCGCCGGCCACCATCGCGACGCGCAGCGGACTGGGTTGCAATGCCATCGGTTAGCGGATGATGCCGCGTTGCGACGCTTCGACGAACGCGAGCAGCGTGTGCACCGGCGCATCGCCGTCGCCGCCGGCCGACGCGAGTTCGCGCAGCTGCACCTTCGCTTCTTCCAGCGACAGGCCGTTCTTGTACAGCACGCGATAGGCCGCGCGCAGCGCCGAAATCGCATCCGGCGAGAAGCCGCGGCGGCGCAAGCCTTCGACGTTGATGCCGTGCGGCTCGGCCTTGTTGCCGGCGGCGATCACGAACGGCGGGACGTCCTGCACTAGCGCCGACGCGCCCCCCAGCATCGAATGCGCGCCGATGCGCACGAACTGATGCACGCCCGACATGCCGCCGATGATCGCGTGGTCGCCGATCGTCACGTGGCCGGCCATCTGCGCATTGCTCGACAGAATCACGTTGTTGCCGACGTGGCAGTCATGCCCGATGTGCACATACGCCATGATCCAGTTGTCGTCGCCGAGCGTGGTGACGCCCGCGTCCTGCACCGTGCCGGTGTGGATCGTGGTGAACTCGCGGATCGTGTTGCGGTTGCCGATCACGAGCCGGGTCGGCTCGTCTTTGTACTTCATGTCCTGCGGACGGCCGCCGACCGATGCGTAGTGGCCGATGCGGTTGTCTTCGCCGAGCGTGGTGTACCCTTCGACCACGCTGTGCGAACCGACGGTGCTGCGCGCGCCGATCGTCACGTGTGCGCCGATCACCGCGTACGGTCCGATTTCAACGGATTCGTCGAGCTGTGCGCCCGGTTCGACGATCGCAGTGGGATGAATCCTGCTCATGCGTCCTCGCTTCTGATTCTGTTGCGTTGTCTGGATGGGCTTCCGGCAGGGCCGGCCGCGCTCGTGTCGAGCCGCTGACCGCCCGGACGCCGGCCGCCTTGACGCTGACTTAAGCGTCTTTGTCCGTGTGCCGGACCGCGCACATCAGGTCGGCTTCCGCCGCCACGACGCCATCCACTTCGGCGCGCGCCTTGAACTTCCAGATGCCGCGCATATGACGCTCGAACGTGCAGTTCAGGATCAGTTGGTCGCCCGGTTCGACCACCCGCTTAAAGCGCGCATTGTCGATACCGACGAACAGGTACAGCGTATTCGACGGATCGCTCGGCTCTTCCGAAAATGTCAGCAGGGCTGCGGTTTGCGCGAGCGCTTCGAGAATCAGCACGCCGGGCATCACCGGACGGGTCGGAAAATGCCCCTGGAAATACGGCTCGTTGATCGACACGTTCTTCAACGCTTTGATGCACTTGTGCGGCTCGAGTTCGAGCACCCGGTCGACCAGCAGGATCGGGTAACGATGCGGCAGCAGCGTGAGAATCTTGTGAATGTCGAGATTGATTTTTTCGGTGCTCATGGTGTTTCTGCTCACGCATTGACTGCGCGGTGATGACTGCGGATGCTGGTGCAGGTGGGTTGAAAACGCGTGCTGCCGGCGCCCGCCATGATCCGGCGGCCGTGCCACCCGGTCACGGCAACCGTCTTTGCTTCGTCATGCTTGCCCGCTATTTTACGCGGTGCTTGCAGCTCGCCCCCAGATATCAAGCCTGGTCGCCTGCGGAATTGCTTGTTGTGTCGGCTGCTGAACTGCCCGCTACACGGGTCGCGGCATTGCCCGAAGTGTCCGCGGCGGCGTTTTCGAGCGCCCTGATACGATCGCGAAGCTTGTCGATGTTGCGCAGCAACGCCGCGCTTTTGTTCCAGTCCGCATGGTTCACGGCCGGGAACGCGCTCGTGTACATGCCGGGCTTCAACAGCGACTTCGACACGCCCGACTTCGCGGTGACGATCACATAATCGGCCAGCGTGACGTGCCCGGCAATCCCGACCGCGCCGCCGATCATGCAATGACGGCCGATGGTCGTGCTGCCCGCGATGCCCGCGCAACCGGCGATCACAGTGTATGCGCCGACTTTGCAGTTATGGCCGATCTGCACGAGATTATCGATCTTCACGCACTCTTCGATGATCGTGTCGGCCATCGCGCCGCGATCGATCGTGGTGTTCGCACCGATTTCGACGTCCGCGGCGATCGACACGCCGCCGACCTGCGGGATCTTCACCCAGCTGCCGGTGCGCGCATCGCCCTCGCCGACGAAGTCCGGCGCGAAGCCGAAACCGTCCGAGCCGATCACCGCGCCTGCGTGCACGATCACGCGCTCGCCGAGCTTGCAGCCGTGGTACACCGCGACGTTCGGATACAGATGCGAGTTCGCGCCGATGCGCGTGCCGCGCCCGATCACGACATTGGCGTCGAGCCGCACGTGTTCGCCGATCACCGCGCCCGCTTCCACCGTGACGTGCGGACCGATCACTGCGCTCGCGGCGATCTGCGCGGACGGATCGATGGTGGCGCTCGGATGCACGCCCGGCATCGCCTTGGGTGCCGCGAGGTCGATGAAGGTTTGCGCGACGCGCGCGAAGTAAGCGTAAGGGTTCGGCGTGACGATGAAGTTACGACCTTCGCGCGAAGCCAGCTTCGCGAGGTCGCCGGCGTTGATCAACACCGCGCCCGCGCGGGTCGTTTCGACCTGCGACAGATACTTCGGATTGGCGAGGAACGCCAGTTGGTCCGGGCCTGCCTGGTCGAGCGGCGCCAGACTGCCGACGTGCTGCGAACCGTTTCCGACTACCGTACCGCCGAACCGCTGGACGATGTCCTCGAGCGTAAATGCCATGCCTATCCTGTCTCCTGCTGTTCAGTCCAACCTGTCATTGCGGCCCCGCGCCGCCGGGTGATGCCGGGTGCCGGTATGAGGCCCGGCGCGCGCGGCTCAGTTACCCGACGCCGCCAGCGCCTTGAGCACCTGGTCGGTGATATCGATGCGCGGGCTCACGTACACCGCTTCCTGCACGATCAGATCGTAGTGCTGCGCCTCGGCGATCTGCTTGATGACCTTGTTGGCGCGGTCGAGCACCGCCGCCAGTTCTTCGTTGCGGCGCTGATTCAGATCTTCGCGGAACTCGCGCTGCTTGCGCTGGAAGTCCGTGTCCAGTTGCGACAGATCGCGCTGCTTCTGCGCGCGATCGGCCGGCGACATCGACGCGCCGTTCTTGTCGAGCGAATCGGACATCGACTTCAGCTTCTGCGCCATGTCGGCAAGATCTTTGTCACGCTTGGCGAATTCGGCCTCGAGCTTGACCTGGGCGGCTTTCGCCGCTGCCGATTCGCGCAGGATGCGGTCGGAATTCACCGCGGCGATTCTTGCTTCCTGCGCGTGCGCTACCCCGACGCCCAAGGTCATTGCCAGCGCCATTGCGCACGCTACACGTTTCGAAAACATACCGGTTAGCAAAGTCATCCTCTCGATACTGTAGTTTGGCGAGCCGCCTCTGCGGTGATCAGAACGCCGTCCCGATCTGGAACTGGAACTTCTGATACTGGTCGCCAGTGTGCTTCGTGAGCGGGAAGCCCAGGCTCAGCTTGAGCGGGCCGATCGGCGAGATCCACGCCAGACCGACACCATAACCGTAACGCAAGCCATTTGCGCCGATGCTGTTGCCTTCCGTGCCCCAGACGTTACCGGCGTCGAGGAAGGTGAACACCCGCAGCGTGCGGTCGTAGCCGGTGCCCGGCAGCGGGAACGTCAGCTCGATGTTGCCCACCAGCAGCTTCGAGCCGCCGATCGGGTCGTTGGTCTTCGCGTCACGCGGACCCAGCGAACTCGGCTCGTAGCCCCGCACCGAACCGATACCGCCCGCGTAGTAGTTCTTGAAAATCGGATAAGGCTTGCCGGCCAGGCCGTTACCGTAACCGCCCTGGAAGTTGAAGCCCAGCACGAACCCGCGCGCAAACGAATAATAGTACTGCGCGTTGATGTCGGCCTTGTAGTACTGCGTGCCGCCGATCGGCGTGCCGTATTCGGCGTTCGCCTGCGTGAAGTAACCGCGGCTCGGCACCAGTGCGCTGTCACGCGCATCGCGCGACCAGCCCACCGTGATCGGCACGTTGTTCGACACGCGGCCGAACTGGTTCACGTAGTCGATATAGCTTTGCGGTGTGTTCGAGTCGATGTCCAGCTGGTTCTGCTCGAGACCCACGCCGAAGTACACCGTGTCGACTTCCGAGAACGGAATGCCGAACTTCAGGTCGCCACCGATCGTGACGATCTTGAAGCTCGAATCCGTCGAGTAGAACAGCGGCTGATACGTGCGGTAGTAGACGTCGGTAATGCGCTTGATGCCGTCGACCGTGAAGTACGGATCGACTTGCGTGACCGTCAGCGTACGGTAGGTCTTCGCGGTGTTCACGTTCACCGCGAGACTCGTGCCCGAACCGAACACGTTGTCCTGCGACACGCCGGCGGACAGCACCACCTTGTCGGTCGACGAGAAGCCCGCTCCCAGCGTGATCGCGCCGGTCGGCTTTTCGGCCACCTTGACGTCCACGTCGACCTGGTCCGGCGTGCCTTCCACCGGCACCGTGGTCACGTCGACATCGGTGAAATAACCGAGACGGTTGATCCGGTCTTTCGACAGCGCGAGCCGGTTCGAGTCGAACCACGAGCTTTCCAGCTGGCGCATTTCACGGCGCACCACTTCGTCGCGCGTGCGCGTGTTGCCGACCACGTTGATGCGGCGCACGTACACGCGGCGGCTCGGGTCCACCTGCAGCGTCAGGTCGACCTTGTGGTTGGCCTGATCGATCTGCGGCTGCGCATTGACGGTCGCAAACGCGTAGCCGTATTCGCCGAGCTTGTCGACGATCGCCTTCGTGGTGGCTTGCAGCTTTTCAGCCGAGAAACGGTCACCCGGTTTGATCTTGATCAGCTTGGACAACTCCGCTTCGCGATCGAGCAGATTGCCGGCCAGCTTGATGGAGGAAATCGTGTACGGCTCGCCTTCATGCAGCGTGACCGTCAGATACATGTCCTTCTTGTCCGGCGTGATCGACACCTGGGTCGACTCGATGTTGAACTCGAGGTAGCCGCGATTCAGGTAATACGAGCGGACGTTTTCGAGGTCGCCGGTGAGCTTGTCTTTCGCGTACAGGTCGTTCTTCGTGTACCACGAGAACCAGTTCGGCGTGGACAGCTGCATTTCGTCGCGCAGCGTACCCGTGCTGAACGCCTTGTTGCCGATGAAGTTGATCTGGCGGATCTTCGCGCTCGGACCTTCGGCCACCGAGAACAGCACCGACACGCGGTTGCGGTCGATCGGCGTGATCGTGGTGGTGACTTCGGCGGCGTAGTAGCCGCGCGTCAGGTACTGGCGCTTGAGTTCCTGCTCGGCCTTGTCGACCAGCGCCTTGTCGTAGTACCGGCCTTGCGACAAGCCGACCGCGCGCAGCGCCTTGGTCAGGTTTTCCTTGTCGAACTCATGGATGCCGGAGAAGTCGATCGTGCCGATGGCCGGACGCTCCAGCACCTGCACGATGACGACATTGCCTTCGGTCGCGATCTTGACGTCGTTGAAGAAGCCGGTGGCGTAGAGCGCGCGAATCGCTTCGGACGCCTTGTCGTCGTTAAACGTGTCGCCTTGCTTGATGGGCAGGTACGCGAACACGGTACCCGGTTCGACGCGTTGCAATCCCTCAATGCGGATGTCTTGCACCACGAAGGGTGTCGTTGCGTGAGCAACCAGCCCATGCGCGGCGAATGCCGCGGCTATAACCGTCTTTGGAACAAAGCGATGAGGTTTAAACAACGTGCTTCCCCAGTGTGTATAGCTGCATCGGGTCAGACGGTCGCCATCGTGAACGCCGCCAGACACTTTAAAAATGGATTAAACGAGCCAGATCGTTGAACAGCGCAATCGCCGACAGTGCGACGATGCAGGCGAGACCCGCCCTCTGAAAAACGAGTTGCCAGCGATCGGAGACAACTTTACCGGTCACAGCTTCAACCAAATAATATAACAGATGACCCCCGTCCAATACCGGAATTGGTAGCAGGTTCAGTACGCCAAGGCTAATACTGACAAGGGCCAGGAACGAAAGGAATGCAGAAGGACCCAGACGTGCGCTCTTTCCTGCGTAGTCGGCGATCGTCACCGGACCGGACAGATTTTTCAGCGACGCCTCGCCGACGATCATCCTGCCGAACATGCGCACCGAGTACACCGCGAGATCCCACGTGCGATGCGCGCCGAGCCGCAAGCTTTCGACAGGCCCGTAACGGACTTCGATCGACGGCACCTGGGTCGCCAGTTCCGCGCCGATACGGCCGATCTGCTGACCGGTTGCACTATCTCGCTGCGACTGAGGAACGATGCTGATGTCTTCGAGCGCGCCCGTCGCGTGTCCGCCGCGGCCGCCACGCTCCACCTGCAGCGTCACGGGCACGCCGGCGTGCGATTTTACATAAGCGATGAACGCTGTGGCGTTATCAGCCGGCGTTCCGTTGATGGCGCGCAGACGATCGCCCGCGACGAGCCCCGCCTTCTGCGCCGCGCTGCCCGTTTGCACGCCGGCCACCGTCAGCTTGCCGCCGCCCGGCTCGAAACCGAGCCGCGACATGAAGTCGTCGTCGACATCTTTCTCGCTGATGCCGCGCAGATCGATCGGGAAATCGGAGATGCCGTGCGCGTCTTTCGCGCTCAGCACGAGGTGCTTACGATCGAATGCCGCGCCCAGCAGCTTCCAGCGCAGGTCCGACCACGAGCGCACCGATTCGGATTCGTCGGCGTGGCCGCTGCGCACCGCGACGATGGTTTCACCGCCTTCGAAGCCGGCCACCGCCGCCGGTGTATTCGGCGCGGGCGTCGCGATCACGGCCGCCGGTTCCGTCACGCCTGTGGCGAACACCAGCGCGAACAGCACGATCGCCAACAGGAAGTTCGCCACCGGGCCCGCCGCGACGATCGCGAAGCGCCGCCACACGGATTGCCGGTTGAACGCATGCGGCAACGCGTCGGCCGGAATCGGGGCGGTGCCGGTTTCGCGCTCGTCGAGCATCTTCACGTAGCCGCCGAGCGGCAGCGCGGCGATGATCCATTCGGTGCCCGTCTTTGGGCTCACCCACTGGAACAGCGGCTTGCCGAAGCCGATCGAAAAGCGCAGCACCTTGACGCCGCACAGACGCGCGACGCTGTAGTGCCCGTATTCGTGAACCACCACGAGTACGCCAATCGCGACCGCGAAGGCAAGCAGTTCGATCAGCAGGTTCATAAGCGCCTCACTGGACGGCGCGTTCCGTGCGACGGGCGCCGTCCGGCAGACGCGCGATAAATTCGGCAGCGGCGCGACGCGCGGTGGCGTCCGCTTCGATCACGTCTTCGAGCGCGTGCGCGCTGCGATTGGACAAAGCGTTGAGCACCGAGTCGACCACCTGCGCGATGGTCATGAAACCGATCCGGCGCGCGAGGAATGCTTCAACCGCGATTTCATTCGCGGCGTTCAGCGCCGCGCTCGCGACGCCACCTTCGGCTAGTGCTTTCATCGCCAGCGCAAGGCACGGGAAGCGCGTGTAATCCGGCTTTTCGAACGACAGCGACGCGATCTCCGCGAGATCGAGTTGCGCGACGCCCGAGTCCACGCGCTCCGGAAACGCCAGCGCGTGAGCGATCGGCGTACGCATGTCGGGGTTGCCGAGTTGCGCGAGCACCGAGCCGTCCGCGTACGACACCAGCGAATGAATCACGCTTTGCGGGTGGATCAGCACGTCGATGCGCTCGCCCGGCAAGCCGAACAGCCAGTGCGCCTCGATCACCTCGAGTCCCTTGTTCATCATCGTCGCGGAGTCGACCGAAATCTTGCGGCCCATCACCCAGTTCGGATGCTTGCAGGCTTCGTCCGGCGTGACGTCGACCAGCGTGGCCGGTTCGCGGGTGCGGAACGGGCCGCCCGAAGCGGTCAGAATGATCTTGGAGACGCCGCCGTGCAGCGCAGCTTCACGCGGGAGGCACTGGAAAATCGCATTGTGTTCGCTGTCGACCGGCAGCAGCACGGCGCCGTGGTCGCGCACCGCGTTCATGAAGATCGCGCCGGACATCACCAGCGCTTCCTTGTTGGCGAGCAGGATGCGTTTGCCGGCGCGCGCGGCCGCGAGACTCGGTGCGAGGCCGGCCGCGCCGACGATCGCCGCCACCACCGTATCGCAACCGTCACTCTCCGACACGTCGACGAGCGCTTGCGGCCCGTACGTGACCTCGGTCCTGGAACCCGCTTCGCGAAGTTTCGCCGCGACGCGCGCGGCCGTATCGGCGTCACCGACCACTGCGACTTCGGGCTTGAAGCGCAGGCATTGCTCGACGAGCTTGTCGCCGTTGCGATGCGCGGAGAGCGCATAAACCGAAAAACGCTCGGGATGACGCGCGACGACGTCGAGCGTGCTGTCTCCAATCGAGCCCGTGGAACCGAGCAATGTCAGACGTTTTTGCATATCTCTTTCTCTAGCCGAGCAGCAGCATGGCAAGCGGCAGCACCGGCAATAAGGCGTCGATGCGGTCGAGCACGCCGCCGTGCCCCGGCAACAGGCCGCTTGAATCCTTCACAGCGGCCTGGCGTTTCAACATCGATTCGAACAGGTCGCCCACCACGCTGAATACCACCAGCAAGGTCAGTGCGAGCAGTGTGCGCACGGCGCCCCATTGCGCCAGCAGCGCAGAATACAGGGTCGGCTCGAACGCGTGCAAAAAGACCGCCGCCGCCGCGACGATCATCACTACCAGCCAGCCGCCGATCGCGCCCTCCCAAGTCTTGCCCGGACTGATGGCAGGCGCCAGCTTATGTTTTCCGAATGCTTTTCCGGAGAAGTATGCGCCGATATCGGCCAGCCATACCAATAGCAGCAGCGACAGCACGAAGGGCACACCCTGTATGCGCGCGGCGACGAGAGCATGCCAGCAGGCGACGAATACCACAATCCCGGCAATGGACAGAAAGATGCGCCAGGCACCCTGCGCGAGCGTGGGCTTGCGCAGCAGCACGAACGGACCGGCGATCACCCAGAAAATGGCCGCCGCCTTGAAGAGCGAACGTGCCTCCGCGACTCCGGTGCCGAGCCGGGTGCTCGCGACCAGCGCGACCGCGGCCACCAGCGCGTAGATCACCGGAGCTGCGCCGCCCAGCTTGAGCAGGCGCGCCCACTCCCACGCGGCGAACACGACGACGAACGCGATCAGCGCGCCGAACGCGCCCACCGGCGCGAACAGCGTGACCGGCAGGAACACTGCCAGCAGGATGATCGCCGTGATGACACGGGTTTTTAGCATGGAAGCGAATCGACGTTTTGCGATTGTGGCTCGAGCTGAGCACTGGTGCGGCCGAAGCGGCGTTCGCGCTCCGCGTACGAAGCGATGGCGTGGCCGAGCGCGTCGGCATCGAAATCCGGCCAGAACGTGTCGGTGAAGTAGAACTCGGTGTACGCGAGCTGCCACAGCAGGAAGTTGCTGACGCGGCGCTCGCCGCCGGTGCGGATGAACAGGTCCGGCTCCGGCGCATATGCCATGGACAGGTGCTCGGCGAACGAATCCTCGTTGACCTCGACCGCCTTGCCCGCCAGCGCCGACTGCTCGGCGAGCTTGCGCGTGGCCTGCATGATGTCCCAGCGCCCGCCGTAATTCGCGGCGATGGTCAACGTGAGACGGGTGTTGCGCGCGGTCTTGGTTTCCGCGCGCTTGATCAGGTCGCGGATGCGCGTGTCGAAGCGGTCCAGATCGCCCACCACCCGCAAACGGATGCCGTTCGCGTGCAGTTTGCCGATCTCGCGCTCGAGCGCGGTGACGAACAGGCGCATCAGGAACGACACTTCGTCGTTCGGGCGGCGCCAGTTTTCCGAGCTGAAGGCGAACAGCGTCAGGTATTCGACGCCCTGCCGCGCGCACGCCTCGACGGCCGCCCGCACCGCGTCGACGCCGCGCGTATGGCCCGCCACGCGCGGCAAGCGCCGCTGGGTGGCCCAACGGCCGTTGCCATCCATGATGATCGCGATATGTCGCGGCACCGCGGCGACATCAGGCACGCGCACGGTTGAGCTGGTATAGGTCATGGCCGTCGGGACAGTGACTGCAAATAAAGAAGTGGAAATCCTGAAAGTGCTGAGCCAGGCGGCCTCACACCGTCATGATCTCGGCTTCTTTCGTCACGACGAGCTTGTCGATTTCAGTGACGAACTTGTCCGTCAGCTTCTGAACGTCGTCGCCTGCACGACGCTCGTCGTCTTCCGAAATTTCCTTGTCTTTCACGAGCTTCTTCAGTTGCTCGTTGGCGTCGCGACGCAAATTGCGGACCGCAACCTTGGCCGTTTCCGCTTCGCTCTTGACCACCTTGGTCAGTTCGCGGCGGCGCTCTTCGGTCAGCGCGGGCATCGGCACGCGGATCACGTCGCCTTGCGTGGCCGGATTCAGACCGAGATCCGACTCGCGGATCGCCTTTTCGACGACCTGGACCATCTTCTTCTCCCACGGCTGCACGCCGATCGTGCGCGCGTCGATCAGCGTCAGGTTCGCGACCTGCGAGATCGGCACCGGCGAACCGTAGTAATCGCACTGGATGTGATCGAGCAGGCCCGTGTGCGCACGGCCCGTGCGGATCTTCGACAGGTCGTTCTTGAACGCGTCGATGGAACGCTGCATCTTTTGTTCAGCGCCCTTCCTGATATCAGCCACAGACATTTTTAAACCTCCGAACCTTCAAAACGGAGCGAGCCGGCACGCGCGCGATAGGCGGCGGCCTGGGCTCGCATCAAAGCCCACGTTATGTGAACGAGAGTTTACACGTGGACGAGGGTGCCCTCGTCGTCGCCTTGTATGATGCGCTTGAGCGCGCCCGGCTTGACGATCGAAAAAACGCGGATCGGCAGCTTCTGGTCGCGGCACAACGCGAACGCCGTGGCGTCCATCACCTGCAGATTGCGGCCGATCGCTTCGTCGAAACTGATCGTCGTGTAGCGGGTTGCGCTTGCGTCTTTCTTGGGATCGGCCGAATAGACGCCGTCCACCTTGGTTGCCTTCAGCACGACTTCCGCGCCGATTTCCGAGCCGCGCAGCGCGGCGGCCGTGTCGGTAGTGAAAAACGGGTTGCCGGTGCCGGCCGCGAAAATCACGACTTTGCCTTCTTCGAGCTGGCGAATCGCGCGGGGCCGGATGTACGGCTCGACCACCTGGTCCATGCGCAGCGCCGATTGCACGCGCGCTTCGATACCAGCGTGGCGCATTGCGTCCTGCAGCGCCAGCGCGTTCATCATCGTGGCCAGCATGCCCATGTAGTCGGCCGTGGCGCGATCCATACCGGCCGCACCGCCCGCGACGCCGCGGAAAATATTGCCGCCGCCAATCACCACGGCCAGCTGCGTTCCGAGACGGACCACTTCGGCCACGTCCGCCACCATTCGTTCGATGGTCGCGCGATTGATGCCGAAGGCATCGTCGCCCATCAGAGCTTCACCGGAGAGTTTGAGCAGGACGCGTTTGTAGGCAGTGGGCATAGGGGTATCCAGATCGCGCAGAACAGGGCAACAACAAGGGACTAATGTAGGGGTGAAATGCTGATTCGGGCAAGCGCCGCCAAATTGACGGACCCTCGGGTCCGCCTGCGGCTGCGCTGCGAGGGTCAACCCGCGCGCAGCCTTGCGGCGCTGCCGACCGCGGAGAAGTCTTGCTCCGCCGCGGGTCCAACAGTACTACTGTGAAGCTTGAGCGACGCTTATTGTTGCTTTGCAGCAGCGACTTGAGCGGCCACTTCTGCTGCGAAGTCGTCCTGCTTCTTCTCGATGCCTTCGCCGACCACGAACAGCGCGAACTTCTGCACGCTCGAGCTGGCTGCCTTCAGCATCTGTTCGATCGTCTGCTTGTCGTTCTTAACGAACGTCTGGTTCAGCAGCGACACTTCCTTCAGGTACTTCTGCACGCTGCCGTCGACCATCTTGGCGACGATTTCAGCCGGCTTGCCCGATTCGGCGGCCTTCTGTTCAGCGATGCTGCGTTCCTTCGCGATCAGGTCCGCCGGCACGTCGTCCGACGACAGCGAAACCGGCTTCATCGCGGCGATGTGCATCGCCACGTCCTTGCCGACCTGCTCGTCCGCGCCGGTGTACTCGACCAGCACGCCGATGCGCGTGCCGTGCAGGTACGCTGCCAGCTTGTTAGCCGTGTCGAAGCGCACGAAACGACGGATCGACAGGTTTTCACCGATCTTGCCGACCAGCGCGAGGCGCACCGCGTCGACCGTCGAGCCGTCCAGCGGCAGTGCCGACAGAGCAGCGACGTCAGCGGGGTTTTGCTTGGCGACCAGCTCGGCGACCTGCTTCGAGAAAGCCAGGAAGTCGTCATTCTTCGAAACGAAGTCGGTTTCGCAGTTCAGCTCGACCAGCGAACCCGCGTTGCCACCGATGAACGATGCGACCACGCCTTCAGCCGTCACGCGCGACGCTGCCTTGCTGGCCTTGTTGCCCAGCTTCACGCGCAGCAGCTCTTCAGCGCGCGCCATGTCACCGTCGGCTTCCGTCAGCGCCTTCTTGCATTCCATCATCGGCGCGTCGGTCTTCGCGCGCAGTTCTGCAACCATGCTTGCGGTAATTGCCGCCATCATTTGCTCCTTGAGTTCCGTCTGTCACACGCCGCCCGCACTTCGATACCGGCGGCAAGAATTCGTTTCAGCGTTGCCGTGTATTTTTTTACGGACAACGCGTTGGGCGCCGCCTGCGGCACCCACTACAACACGTCGCGGCTTAAAAAAAGGGGGCCTGTAGAAAGCCCCCTTTTTTGCCGGACACGGGGCAGTTTTACGCTTCCCCGTTGACCTCGACGAACTCGTCGCCGTCGCCACCACGTGCAGCCTGCACCACTTCGTTGACCGCGTTCGCACGGCCTTCCAGGATCGCGTCAGCCACGCCAGCCGTGTACAGAGCCACAGCCTTGCTGGCGTCGTCGTTACCCGGGATCACGTAGTCGATGCCTTCCGGCGAGTGGTTCGTGTCGACCACTGCGATGACCGGAATGCCGAGCTTGTTCGCTTCGGTGACGGCAATCTTGTGGTAGCCGACGTCGACCACGAAGATCGCGTCCGGAATGCCACCCATGTCCTTCACGCCGCCGATCGACTTCTGCAGCTTGGCCATTTCGCGCTCGAACAGCAGCGCTTCCTTCTTGCTCATGCGCTCGGTTTCGCCCGCTTCCAGCGCCGCTTCCATGTCCTTCAGGCGCTTGATCGAAACCTTCAGCGTCTTGAAGTTGGTCAGCATGCCGCCGAGCCAGCGTGCGTTGACGAACGGCATGCCAGCGCGTTGTGCCTCTTCGGCGATCGTGTCGCGCGATTGACGCTTCGTGCCGACGAACAGGATCGTGCCGCGGTTCGCTGCCAGTTGACGCGCGTACTTCAGCGCGTCGTTGTACATCGGCAGCGTCTTTTCGAGGTTGATGATGTGAATCTTGTTGCGATGACCGAAAATGAACGGGGCCATCTTCGGGTTCCAGAAGCGCGTTTGGTGACCGAAGTGGACACCGGCTTCCAGCATTTGACGCATGGTAACTGCCATGAAAATCTCCGCGAGGGTTGGGTCTTAAGCCGGCTGCCGTATCGGCCGCGCCCGCCTTCTTCTTTGGCTGGAACGCGACAGACACCCTGGGTGCGCCGGCTTGCGAGTTGGCTGCCTGGGTAATGCCCGGTAATGCCCGGTAATGCCAATGCCTGGTAATGCCATTAACCTGCACTTACCTTGACCTACATTTATTACCTCATGGCGCAGGCAACCGGCACCATGAAAAACCGCTCCTGCCCGTTTTTGACCACCCTTTCACGATTTTTCACGATTCCCAGGCAATAAAACGAGACATAGAACGACTTAGCCAAAGATTATAGCACGCGACTATTGCACGACTCAACCTGCGTGGGAGCCCCCGTTTGCCGCGACGGGGTTGCACCCGGAAGATTGCCGCCGCCGGCGTGCGCCGAAGGCGGCCCGCCGCATAAATATGACGTAACGGCTGGACGAATCCGCGCAGCCCGCCTCGTCTATCGCAGGCAAGGCCGTCCAACTTGCTCAAGCGCAGTTCACAAAAGCACCCGCCAAACTCCCGAGCCCCGTCGCAAAAGCCTGCGGCAGCAGGAATATGGTGCGATAATCCCGCAATAAATCGCATTTCAGGCCCGACTCATGGCTATTACACTCAAAAACGAACACGATATCGCGCAGATGCGCGTCGCCTGCAAGCTCGCTAGCGAAGTGCTCGACTACATCACGCCGTTTGTTAAGGCCGGCGTCACGACCGGCGAACTCGACCGTCTATGCCACGAATACATGCTGAAGGAACAGGGCACGATTCCGGCGCCGCTGAATTATCAGCCGCCCGGCTATCCGCCCTATCCGAAAGCCACCTGCATTTCCGTCAACGACGTCATCTGTCACGGCATCCCCGGTGACAAGACGCTGAAGAACGGCGACGCGCTGAACATCGACGTCACGGTCATCAAGGAAGGCTATTTCGGCGACACGAGCCGCATGTTCATCGTCGGCGAAGGCTCGATCCTCGCCAAACGGCTCGTGCAGACCACCTTCGAATGCATGTGGCTGGGTATCGACCAGGTCCGCCCGGGCGCGCATCTCGGCGACATCGGCTATGCAATCCAGAAGCATGCGGAAGGCCAAGGCTATAGCGTGGTGCGCGAGTACTGCGGTCATGGCATCAGCACGGTGTTCCACGAGGACCCGCAGATTCTGCACTACGGCCGTCCTGGCACCGGCTTCGAATTGCAGGCCGGCATGATCTTCACGATCGAGCCGATGATCAACGCCGGCCGCCGCGACATCCGCACGATGCCCGACCAGTGGACCGTCAAGACCAAGGACCGCAGCCTGTCGGCGCAATGGGAACACACCGTGCTCGTCACGGAAACCGGCTACGACGTGCTGACCGTTTCCGCCGGCACGCCCGCGCGGCCGCCGGTCGTCGCGGCCACCGCCTGACCGACTTCCGACCCCACCGCCCGCCTGCCAATGAGTAGCGTTCCTGTCGTCGCCCCATCCCATGCCACGTCGCTGAAGGCGGACTACAAAGTGGCCAAAGCCCAGATACTGGAACGCTTCAAAACGGCCACCAACGTCGATGCGTTGATGGCCGCCCTCGCGCGCGCCACGGACGACTCGCTGCGCGCAGCCTGGGACACCTGCGAGCTGTCAGGCGAGCTGGCGCTGCTGGCCGTCGGCGGCTATGGCCGGGGCGAACTGGCACCGCACTCGGACATCGACATCCTGGTTTTGCTGCCGGACGCGCCGCTGGAACATCTGGAAGCGCGCATCGAACGCTTCATCAGCCTCGCGTGGGATCTGGGGCTGGAACTCGGCAGCAGCGTGCGCAGCGTGTCGCAATGTCTCGAAGAAGCCGCCAACGACGTCACCGTGCGCACCTCGCTGCTCGAAGCGCGGCGCATCACGGGCAGCGCCGCGCTATTCGACGACTTCGCGAAGCGTTACCGCGCGGCGCTCGATCCAAAGGCCTTCTTCCAGGCGAAAGTGCTCGAAATGCGCCAGCGCCACGCCAAGTTCCAGGACACACCCTACTCGCTCGAACCCAACATCAAGGAAAGTCCGGGCGGCCTGCGCGATCTTCAGCTGATTCTCTGGATCACCCAGGCGGCCGGGTTTGGCAGCAGCTGGCGCGAACTCGAAGCGCGCGGCCTGATCACCGAGCGCGAGGCGCGCGAACTGCGCCACAACGAAGGTTTCCTGAAGGCGCTGCGCGCCCGGCTTCATGTGACCGCCGGGCGTCGTCAGGACATCATGGTGTTCGACCTGCAGACGCCGGTGGCCGAAAGCTTCGGCTACAAGCCGACCGTCACCAAGCGCGCCAGCGAACAGCTGATGCGCCGCTATTACTGGGCCGCCAAGGCCGTCACGCAGCTCGCCACGATCCTGATCCAGAACATCGAGGCGCAACTCTTCCCCAGCACGAGCGGCATTACGCGCGTACTGTCGGAGCGCTTCGTCGAAAAGCAAGGCATGTTGGAGATCGCCAGCGACGACGTGTTCGAGCGCGAGCCGAACGCGATCCTCGAAGCGTTCCTGCTGTACGAGCAGACGCCCGGCGTCAAAGGCCTGTCGGCGCGCACGCTGCGTGCGATCTACAACGCCCGCGACGTGATGGATCAGCACTGGCGGCGCGATCCGGAGAACCGGCTCCTGTTCATGGACATCCTGAAGCAGCCGGCCGGCATCACGCACGCGTTGCGCCTGATGAACCAGACCAGCGTGCTCGGGCGCTATCTGCTGAATTTCCGGCGCATCGTCGGGCAGATGCAGCACGATCTGTATCACGTCTACACGGTCGACCAGCACATCCTGATGGTGCTGCGCAATCTGCGTCGCTTCGCCGTGGCCGAGCATGCGCACGAATATCCGTTCTGCAGCCAGTTGATCACCAACTTCGACCGGCCGTGGGTGTTGTACGTGGCGGCGCTGTTCCACGATATCGCCAAGGGCCGCGGCGGCGACCATTCCACGCTCGGCATGGTCGACGCGCGGCGCTTTTGCCGCAACCACGACATCCAGGGCGAGGACGGCGAGCTGGTCGTGTGGCTGGTGCAGCAGCATCTGACGATGAGCCAGGTCGCGCAGAAGCAGGACACGAGCGACCCGGAAGTGATCAAGCGCTTTGCCGAACTGGTCGGCACCGAGCGCCGCCTCACCGCGCTCTATCTGCTGACCGTGGCCGATATCCGCGGCACCAGCCCGAAAGTATGGAATACGTGGAAAGGCAAGCTGCTCGAAGACCTGTACCGCGCGACGCTGGCCGTACTCGGCGGCGCGCGGCCCGATGCGCACTCGGAGCTGAAGACCCGCAAGGAAGAGGCGCTCGCGCTGCTGCGTCTCGAAACCGTGCCGGAAGGCGCGCAACGGGCGTTGTGGGACCAGCTCGATGTCGGCTATTTCCTGCGTCACGACGCGGCGGACATCGCGTGGCAAACGCGCGTGCTGTACCGCCACGTCGAAACGCCGACACCGATCGTCCGGGCTCGTCCGTCGCCGATCGGCGAGGCGCTGCAGGTGCTGGTGTACGTGAAGGACCAGCCCGACCTGTTCGCCGGCATTTGCGCGTATTTCGACCGCAATAGCCTGTCGGTGCTCGATGCGCGGGTCAGTACGACCCGTCACGGGTACGCGCTCGATAATTTCCTCGTCGCGCATACCGAAGAAGACGTGCATTATCGCGATATCGCCAATCTGGTCGAACAGGAACTGACCGCCCGCCTCACCGGCCACGGAACCCTGCTGCCGGGACCGTCGAAGGGCCGTTTGTCGAGGCTGTCGCGGACCTTCCCTGTCACGCCGCGCGTCGATCTTCGGGCCGACGAGCGCGGCCAATACTACATCCTGTCCGTGTCGGCGAACGACCGGCCAGGCCTTCTTTATTCGATCGCGCGCGTGCTGGCCGAGCATCGGGTCGGCGTCGCTTCGGCGCGGATCAATACGCTCGGCGAACGAGTCGAAGACGTGTTCCTGCTGGACGGACACGGCCTGTCGGACAACCGCCTGCAAATTCAGGTCGAGACCGAACTGCTGCGCGCGATCGCAGTGTGAGATTTCATGCGAGTCAAATTAACAGCCAAGCACCCGCGGCCGGCTTCGTCCGAACGCGCCCCTGTCCGTACCGGCAGCACGTCGGCGCGTAAGCCGACGCGTCCGGTGGGACCGAAGCCGTCGACGGCGGCTTTCAGCGGGGCGCGGGGTGAAGGCGCTGGTGCAGCAGGCGGCGCTGGCAAGCGGCCCGCGGGTGGCAAGCCGGTGGGTAGCGGTGCACGTGCGCCGCGTGCTGAGGGATCGTTTTCGCGCGAGCGGGACGCGGGTGCGGCGGGTGCGGCGCGTCGCGCCACGTCGGATCGGCCGCCGCGCCGGGAAGGGGCTGCCGGGGAGCGGGGGCCGCGTCGTGATGTTGGGGAGCGGGCGCCGCGCAGGTTGGAAGGTGGTGGCGAGCGTGGAGAACGCGCGCCCCGCCGCTTCGAAGGCGCGGGTGATCGCGGCGAACGCGCCCCTCGCCGGTTTGAAGGCGCGGGTGATCGCGGCGAACGCGCCCCTCGCCGGTTTGAAGGCGCAGGCGATCGCGGCGAACGCGCGCCCCGCCGCTTCGAAGGCGCAGGCGACCGAGGCGAACGCGCGCCCCGCCGCTTCGAAGGCGCGGGTGATCGCGGCGAACGCGCACCACGTCGATTTGAAGGCGCGGGTGATCGCGGCGAGCGCGCACCTCGCCGCTTCGAAGGCGCGGGTGATCGCGGTGAACGCGCGCCCCGCCGATTTGAAGGCGCGGGTAATCGCGGTGAACGCGCCCCGCGCCGCGACGACGGCGAACGCCGCCCGTTCAGCGGACCGCGCACAGGCACAGGCCGTCCATCGGAAGACGCACCGCGTGGCGAACGCCCGGCGCGGCGCGAACGCGACGCATCCGATCGGCCCCGTTTCGGCAGCGACCGTGGTGCTCCCCAAGACCATCGCGGAAGCGACCGCGGACCGCGTACCGATAGCGCGCCGCGCCGTTTCGAAAGCGAGCGCGGCTCGTCCGAACGTGGCGAACGCAGCTTTGCGCAACCCGTAAAAAGCGGCTACGGCGACCGCTCTGACCGTCCGGCACGCGTTCCGCGCGACGGCAACGGTGAGCGCAATGAACGCAGTGATCGCGGCGACCGCGCCCCCGCCAAACGCGAATTCAACGACCGCCCCACGCGCAGTGGTGAACGCGGCGAGCGCCCGGCCCGCAGCTTCGACAAGGCACAGCCGTCCGCGCCGCGCCGCTTCGGCGACGACCGCCCGGCCCGGGCCCGCGCCGACAAGCCACGCGCCCCCGCGGGCGCGTCCGCAACGCGCGCCGGGCGCCGCGATGCGGGCAACGAGACCGACGCCAATCCTGCCCCGCGCACTCCGCGTCGCGATTACGAAGACGCGCCGGGTACCTTGCGCCTGTCGAAGCTGATGTCCGAACTCGGACTATGCTCGCGCCGCGAAGCCGACGAGTGGATCGAAAAGGGCTGGGTGCTGGTAGACGGCGAGCGTATCGACACGCTCGGCACCAAGGTTCGTCCGGACCAACGCATCGAGATCGACCCCGCCGCCGAAGCCGCGCAAGCGAGCCAGGTGACGGTGCTGGTTCACAAGCCGGTCGGCCTCGTGTCGGGCCAGGCGGAAGATGGCTATCAACCGGCGATCACACTGGTCACGCCGGAGAATCGCTGGGAAGGCGACCACTCGGAAATTCGCTTCTCCGTCGCGCATCTGCGCCAGCTTGCGCCGGCCGGCCGTCTCGACATCGATTCGACGGGCCTGCTGGTACTGACGCAGGACGGCCGCGTCGCCAAGCAATTGATAGGCGGCCATTCGGAGATCGACAAGGAATACCTGGTGCGCGTGGCCTATGGCGAACACACCACGGACGTCGAAAGCCACTTCCCGCCCGAAAGCCTCGAGCTGCTGTGCCACGGCCTGTCGCTCGACGACGTGCCGCTCAAGCCCGCGCAGGTCAGTTGGCAGAACGGCGAGCAGTTGCGTTTCGTGCTGCGCGAAGGCAAGAAACGCCAGATCCGCCGGATGTGCGAACTGGTCGGCCTCGAAGTAATCGGCTTGAAGCGTGTGCGGATGGGTCGCGTGATGCTGGGCGCGCTGCCGCCGGGCCAATGGCGCTATCTGGCGGCGGACGAATCGTTCTGACGCCGCCGCCGCGAGCGCCTGTTCACCATCGGACAGGCGCTCGCGCCAACAAAAAACCCACGCCGATGCGTGGGTTTTTTGTTGGCGCCGCAGGCGGCGCTACCCGTTCAAACTGCCGCATGCAGCAGCAAACCCCGCAGCAGCATCAATCGTCGCTATTCGGCTCCATGTCCGGAAACAGCACTTCCGTGAAGCCGAACTTCGCGAAATCGTTGATTCGCATCGGATACAGCTTGCCGATCAGGTGGTCGCACTCGTGCTGCACGACGCGTGCGTGAAAGCCTTCGGCGACCCGGTCGATCGGTTTGCCGTACTGGTCGAAGCCGTGATACTTGATCATCGAAAACCGGCTCACCGCGCCGCGCAGGCCCGGCACCGACAGACAACCTTCCCAGCCCTCCTCCATATCGAGCGAGACCGGCGAGATGGTCGGATTGATCAGCACCGTCTCCGGCACCGACGGCGCGTCCGGATAGCGCTCGTTCTTGCCGAAGCCGAAGATCACCACCTGCAGATTGACGCCTATCTGCGGCGCGGCAAGGCCCGCGCCGTTGGCGTCGCGCATGGTCTCGAACATGTCTTTGACGAGTTCATGCAGTTCAGGCGTGTCGAAGTGATCGACCGGATCGGCAATTAGCAGCAGGCGCGGATCGCCCATCTTGAGAATTTCGCGGATCATGACTGCCCCTCCAGGAGCTTACGCATACCATCTTCGTCGAGTACGGGGATGCCGAGTTCCTCGGCCTTGACCAACTTGCTGCCGGCTTCCGCCCCTGCCACCACGTAGTCCGTTTTTTTCGACACGGACCCCGCCACTTTCGCGCCGGCTGCTTCCAGCATTTCCTTCGCTTCCTCGCGGGCGAGATTCGGCAAGGTGCCGGTCAACACCACCGTCTTGCCGGCCAGCGCGCCTAGCGGCGCCCTCGGCGCAGGCGGCCCTTCCGGCCAGGTGACCTTGCCCGGCGCGCGCAGCTGCTCGATCACCGTGCGGTTGTGCTCTTCGGCGAAGAACTGATGAATCGACTCGGCGACCACCGGCCCCACGTCGTTGACTTCCAGCAAGGCTTCGACCGTTGCGTCCATGATCGGGTCCAGCGAGCCGAAGTGCTTCGCCAGATCTTTCGCCGTGGATTCGCCCACGTGGCGGATGCCGAGCGCATAGATGAAGCGCGCCAGCGTGGTGTGCTTGGCCTTTTCCAGTGAATCGAGCAGGTTCTGCGCGGACTTTTCGGCGAAACGGTCGAGTTCGGCGAGCGTCCCGAAGCCGAGGTTGAACAGATCAGCCGGCGTGCGCACCAGATTCTGCTCGACCAGTTGATCGATGATCTTTTCGCCGAGCCCGTCGATATCGAGCGCGCGCCGCTGCGCGAAGTGCCACAGCGCCTGCTTGCGCTGCGCTGGACAAAACAGCCCGCCGGTACAACGCGCGATCGCCTCGTCGGGCAGCCGCTCGATGTTCGAGCCGCACACCGGACACTGCGTCGGCATCACGAACTCGCGGGCGTCGGCCGGACGACGTTCGAGCAGCGCGCTCACCACTTCGGGAATCACGTCGCCGGCGCGCCGCACGATCACCGTGTCGCCGATGCGGATATCCTTGCGGCGCACTTCGTCTTCGTTGTGCAGCGTGGCATTCGTGACCGTCGCGCCGCCCACGAACACGGGTTCCAGCCGCGCCACCGGCGTGATCGCGCCGGTGCGGCCGACCTGCACATCGATCGCGACGAGTTTGGTCAGCGCTTCCTGCGCGGGGAATTTATGCGCCAGCGCAAAACGCGGCGCGCGCGACACGAAGCCGAGCGCGTCCTGCTCGTCGCGCCGGTTGACCTTGTAGACCACGCCGTCGATGTCGTAAGGCAGCGAGTCGCGCTTCTCGCCGACCGCGTGGAAGAAGCCCAGCAAACCTTCGGCACCCTGCACGACAGCGCGTTCACCGTTCACCGGCAAGCCGAGTTCCTTGTACCAGTCGAGCAGCTCGCTATGCGTGGCCGGCATCTCGATTCGTTCGAGCACACCGATGCCATAAGCGAAAAACGACAGCGGCCGCTGCGCGGTGATCTTCGAATCGAGCTGCCGCAAGCTGCCCGCCGCCGCATTGCGCGGATTGGCGAACTCCTTTTGCCCCGCGGCGCGCTGGCGTTCGTTCAGACGTTCGAAGTCGCGCTTGAACATCAGCACTTCGCCGCGCACGTCGAGCACTTGCGGCACGCGCTTGCCCTTGAGCTTGAGCGGAATGGAGCGGATCGTGCGGACGTTTTCGGTGACGTTCTCGCCGGTGGTACCGTCGCCGCGCGTGGACGCCTGGACGAACGCGCCGTCGACGTAACGCAGCGAGATCGCAAGGCCGTCGAACTTCAGCTCGGCCGCATAATCGACCGGCACCGACGGCTCGCTCGCGTTCTTGCCGAGCGCGTCGCCGACGCGCTTGTCGAACGCGACGATGTCTTCATCGGCGAAACCGTTGTTCAGCGACAGCATGGGCTGGTCGTGCACGACCGGCTCGAAGCCGCTCGCCGCCTCGCCGCCCACGCGCTGGGTGGGCGAATCCGGCACGATCAGATCGGGATGCTCCGACTCGATGTTCTCCAGTTCCTTGAACAGCTTGTCGTATTCCGCGTCCGGCAGGTCGGGCTGGTCGAGCACGTAGTACGCGTAGTTCGCGCGTTCGAGTTCCGCGCGCAGCCACGCGGCCCGTTCGGCCGGAGCGCTGGTTGCTGGGGAAGAGGCGGGGGTTCGGGACATGCTGTCGGACGGTTCATGAGGGAAATTCAGACATTGGATTATCGCAGGAAGCGTGCCCCTTTACATCGTCCGAGTGGCCAGGTTTCGGGCTGACCGCTGCGCGTTCGCCAGCGGTTCAAAGCGGTGCGCGCATGCGCCGCCGCTAACGACAACGGCCGCACATCGCGCGGCCGTCGGGCACCTCGAAAAAGCCGTGCGGCTTTACTGGCTGAACAAGCGCCGCGTGGCCGGCGAACCCGCCGGAATCCCCGCCTGTTCGAGTTTCGCGTAGAGCGTCATCAACTGCTTCTCGATGGCGAGCAACGCGGTTTCCGGCAACGGACGGCGGCCGTCGTCGACCACCCGCCCGCCGATACGCTCCGCCAACGATTTCGCGTAGTCGCACATCAGCCGGAACGGCAGGATGTCTTCGTCGGCGACCGGCACGTCGAGCACCAGCGTGATCATCTGGCCGCCCTTGTACGTGAGGTCGTCGCGCAGGAAGTTGGTGTCGCCGAATTGCAGCATGAACACCGGGCTCTGCCGCGAGTCGAGCTTGACGAAGCGCGTGCCGTCGCGCGACAGCAGTAGGCCGTCCTGCGACGCCACCGCCTGCACGTAGTTGGCCGACCAAGGCGCGCCGTCCGACAGCACGTTGATCGACAGTTGCGCGTCGCATTGCGCGGCGAAACCGTCGAGCTCGCGCGCCATCGCGACCGTTTCGAGCATGTCGGGAAATTCCGGCGCCGCGTCGAGCGCGTCGGCGAACTGCTGCACGCCGGTGACGAACTCCGAGAACTCCAGTTCGTTCAGCGCACCGCTGCGGTTGGCCAGTTGCGCGGCCGCGCGCAGCTCTTCATAGCGCGCGCCGTTTTGCAGCAGCTCCCACGCGCCGCCCTCGGGCTTGCCTTCGATATGCACCGGCTTGCTGCCGGCGCGGCGCAGGCGCTGCGCGAGGGGCAGCACCTTGTCGCCGGCCACCGGGCCGTTCAGACGAATCGGCACGATGCAATCGATGCGCCGATCGACGATAGCCGGCGGCGCCGACGAGATCGTCGTGGCGGCGGGCAGAATCGGTTCGGCCGGTTCGTTGGCGTCGCGAGCGGCTTGCGCGGGTCGCGCGGCCTCGCCGGCCTCGGCGGGATGAACGCCTTCTTCAGCCTCGGCCACGCCCTCGGCTTCCGGCAAACCGTTCGGCGTGATCGTCTCGGCCTGAATATCGGCCGGCGTGTCGAGCGGCGCGGCGGGTACGCCCGGGCTCCCGCCAAAAGTCGGCTCGACGCGCGCCGCCGTCGTTTCCGCCGACGCATCGGAACCCACCACTGGTTCGCGGCGCGTGGTCGGCCGGGCCGGTTCGATGAACGGGCTCTGCTCCTCCTGATCGTCCCGCGCGAAGTTTTCGGCGGTTTCGGCCGGCATCGGCCGCGGCATCTTGCGACGCACTTTCGCGCCCTGCCACGCGTTGTACACGACCACGCCCCCGACCACCACGGCTCCCGCGCCGATCAAACCGAGTGTCAACTCGTCCATGCATGCTCCATCAGCAATTCTTCTATCCGCGCGGCTTGTGCGCCCGCTCCACGTGTCGCGCGGCGTTGGCCGCTGCTGAACCGCGGACGCCCGCGAAGGCTTAAGTTAAACGATATTCTGGGCGAAACCGGCCGCGCTTTCCATGTCGACCGCGACAATGCGCGACACGCCCTGCTCCTGCATGGTCACGCCGATCAGTTGCTGCGCCATTTCCATCGCGATCTTGTTGTGCGAGATGAACAGGAACTGGGTTTTGTCCGACATCGCCCGCACCAGGTTCGCGAAACGTTCGGTATTGGCGTCGTCGAGCGGCGCGTCCACTTCGTCGAGCAGACAGAACGGCGCCGGATTCAGCTGGAACATCGCAAACACCAGCGCGGTCGCCGTCAGCGCTTTCTCGCCGCCCGACAGCAGATGGATCGTCGAATTCTTCTTGCCCGGCGGCTGCGCCATCACCTGCACGCCGGCGTCGAGAATCTCGTCGCCGGTCATGATCAGCTTCGCCTGGCCGCCGCCGAACAGGCGCGGGAATAGTTCGCCGAAATGACGGTTCACTTCGTCGAAGGTGCCTTGCAGCAGGGTGCGCGTTTCGGCGTCGATCTTGCGGATCGCGTCTTCGAGCGTTTCGATCGCGCTGCTCAGGTCGGCCGATTGCGAGTCGAGGAAGAACTTGCGCTCGGTCGCGGCCTTCAACTCATCCAGCGCGGCCATGTTGACCGGGCCGAGCGCGGCGATCGCATTGTTGATGCGCGTGACTTCGCCTTGCAGGTACGACGGCTTCATGTCCGGCGTGAGCTTGGCCTGCAGCTCGGCCTCGTCGACGCCCGCCGCCGCGAGTTGCTCGATGAACTGCTCACCGTTCAGTCGCGCGGCCTGCTCCTTCAGCTGCAATTCGTTGATGCGCTCGCGCAGCGGTTGCAGCGCGCGCTCGGCGGTGAGGCGGGTTTCGTCGGCGGAGCGCAGCTTGGCGGTCAGATCGTCGAGTTCGAGGCGCGCGGCGTGCAGCGCCTCTTCCTTGACCGAACGGATGTCGAGCGCGTCCTGCAGGCCGGTGTGCGCGGTCTGCTCGTTGATCGTTTCCAGCTCGGCGCGCGCGTCTTCCAGCGACACCGCGACACGCTCGCTCTGCTCGTGCGCGACCTGAATGCTGCGCTTCAATTCGTCGATGCGGTTCGCCATGTTGCGCGCGGCGAAGCGCGCGTCGGTGGCGGCGCGGTCGAGGTCGCGGGCCTGGCCTCGTGCGGTGGTCAGTTCCTCGTCGAGCGCTTCGAAGGCCAACTGGTGATCTTCGAAACGCGCCTGCAATTCCGCGAGTTCGGCGTCGTGCCGCTCGAAGTTCGCTTCCGACTCCGCACGCATCCCGCGCTGCTCTTCGATCTGCGCGGTGATCTCCTGGACTTCCTCGCGAATCTGCGTGCTGCGCTGGGTGTAACGCTCATGCGCCTGCGTGAGCTTGAGCACATCCATTTGCAGCGCGTGCACGCGTTGCGTCGCGCGCTCGGCCTGCTGACGCACGTCGGTCAGCGCCTGCGCGGCTTGCGTGTGGGCGGCTTCGGCGCGGATCGCGGTGGCCCTGGCTTCATCGGCAAGCAACGCCTGCGCGCGCACCTGGCGCGCGAGGTTTTCAATTTCCTGCTGACGGGCGAGCATGCCGGCCTGCTCGGAATCGGCGGCGTACAGCTGCACGCCGACGCGCGTCACCACGTGACCCGCCTTCACGACGAACGAGCCGCCTTCCGGCAATTGCGCGCGCATGCCGAGCGCCTGCTGCAGATCGTCGGCGACGAACGCGAGGCCGAGCCAGTCGTTCAGCACCGCGCGAATGCCGGCGTCATCGATGCGCACCAGCGACAGCAGCGGCCGCAACGCGGGTGGCGTGGCGGCCGGCTGCCCGGCCACCGGCGGCGCGTAGAACGCGAGCTTGGCGGGCGGCGCGTCCGTGGCGAACGCCTTGACCCAGTCGAGGTTCGACACTTCCAGCGCGGCGAGGCGCTCGCGCAGCACCGCTTCGAGTGCGGTTTCCCAGCCGGCTTCGACGTGCAGCTTCTTCCACAGACGCGGCAGCCCGCCTAACTCGTGCTTTTCGAGCCACGGCTGTATCTTGCCTTCGGTCTGGACGTTTTCCTGCAACTGCTTGAGCGCTGCGAGACGCGCGTCGAGCTGATGAATCTGCGCGCCTTCGGCCTGCACGCGTTCCTGCGCGGCGCGGCGTTCGCCGTCGAGGCGCGGCAGCGTTTCCTGCGCATCCGCCAGACGCGCTTGCGCGTCGTGCAGAATCTCTTCGTGCTCGGCGAGTTGCATGCGCAGGTCTTCGAGCTGCGCTTCGTCGGGGGCGTCGAGACCGCCCGCTTCCGACTTCAGCCGCTCGTGACGCTGCTGCAGCTGTTGCAATTGCTGATCGGCGTTGCGCTGATGCGCGGCTTCGAGCTTGAGCGCCTGTTCGGTCTGCGCGATGCCGCCGCGCTCCGCGTTCAGCTCCGTCTGCGCATCGCGCCAGCGGGCTTCGAGCGCGGGCATCGCGTCGTGCTTCGCGGCGGCTTCGTCTTCGGCGAGCGTGGCTTTTTCCTCGGCGACGGCCAGTTGCTCCTCGGCGTCCTCGATATCGCTCTGCGCCTTTTCGGCTTGCGACTGCCACTGCTCGCGCTGTGCGCTCAGTGCGGCAATCTGAGCTTGCACGCGGTTGCGCGACTCGACGATGAACCTGATCTCGGCCTCGAGCCGGCTGACCTCCGCATTAGCTTCGTACAGCGCGCCTTGCGCGCCCTGCATCGCGTCGCTCGCGGAGTAGTGCGCGACCCGCAGCGTTTCGAGTTGCGCTTCGACTTCGCGCAGCTTCGCGGTTTGCGCTTCGAGGTCGATCTGCGCCTGTTCGATCGCGCGCTGCTGGCGCTCCTGCTCACTGCCGGCTTCGTTCTTGCGCAACAGCCACAGCAGACGCTGCTTCTCTTCGCCGTCGGTCTGCAGTTCCTTGTAGCGCGTGGCGACCACGGCCTGCCCTTCGAGCTTCTCGAGGTTGGCCCCCAGTTCGCGGACGATGTCCTCGACCCGAATCAGATTCTCGCGCGTGTCGTGCAGACGGTTCTCGGTTTCGCGGCGGCGTTCCTTGTACTTCGACACGCCGGCGGCTTCTTCGAGGAACACCCGCAGCTCTTCCGGCTTCGCCTCGATCAGCCGCGCGATCATGCCCTGCCCGATGATCGCGTACGCGCGCGGCCCGAGGCCGGTGCCGAGGAAGATGTCCTGAATGTCGCGGCGGCGCGCCGGCAGATTGTTGATGTAGTAGCTCGAGGTGCCGTCGCGCGTGAGCACGCGCTTGACGGCGATTTCGGCATACTGGCCCCACTGGCCGGCGGCGCGGCCGTCGGCGTTGTCGAACACCAGTTCGACGCTGGCGCGGCTACCCGGCTTGCGCGCGGTCGAGCCATTGAAGATCACGTCCTGCATCGACTCGCCGCGCAGTTCGGAGGCGCGCGATTCGCCGAGCACCCAGCGCACGGCGTCGATGATGTTGGACTTGCCGCACCCGTTCGGTCCGACCACGCCGACTAGCTGGCCTGGGACCTGGAAATGCGTGGGATCGACGAATGACTTGAAGCCAGCGAGTTTGATCGAGGTCAGACGCACGGCGATTTCGCTGTTTGAAAAGGGAAAATAATAGGTGGCTCGTGAAGGCCGCGCGAAGCGTTCGCCAATGCAGCGAAACGGCCCGCGAACCCCGCAAACCCTCGGAACATGGGCGCCGGCTGCACGCGCTCACGCATGCGTCGGCTAATGAGGGGCAATCATACCATCGCACGTGGACGATTCTTACCGCCCTTACGGTCGTTTCGGCCGTTCCCGCCGGTGCCGTCGCCGTTGCCTGCGCCACCGTTGCTGCCGGGCGCGGGCTCGTCCGCGACGCTCACGTCCTCCGTGGATGGATCGGGCGGCAAGACTTTGCTCCGGTGCACCCAACTGGATAACGCCGAAGCCAGCACGATGCACACGCCGCCGGCCCATTCGCGCGGGCCCGGCGTCTCACCGGCGAACAGCCACGCGGACAACGCGGTGACCACGAGCTCGAACAGCATGATGATCGACGCCCGGTTGGCCGGCACGCGTGCGAGGCCGTACTGCACCAGCATATTGTTCGACGCCAGCAGCAGACCGAGGCCGAGCACGAGCAACGCGGCGGTGCCGAGATGCGCGCCGGTGGGCGGCGCGGGCATCGCTTCGAACAGCGACGCGCACACGCCGAAGATCGCCGCGCCGCCGAAGATCACCGCGGTGCGCATTTCCGGCTTCATGTCCGGCAGCACGCGGCTCGTCTTGAGGATCAGCACGTTGCTCATCGCGAAGCCCATGCCGCCCGCGAGGCCCGCCCATTCCGCGAGATTGCCGGGCATGGGAATGCCGAGCCGGGGCGACCACAGCATGGTCATCGCGCCGGCCAGCGACAGCGCCGCGAGTGCCGCGCCCGACCAGGTCAGCCGTTCATGCAGGATGAAGTGCGCAAACAGCGCGGTCCATGCGGGGGTGAGATAGAACAGCAGCAGCACACGCATCACCCGGCCGTGGATCGAGCCCCACACGAAGCCGAGGTTGGTGATGCCCGCCGCCAGCGCGAGCGCCGGCAGCAGCCAGTGCCAGCTCACGGTTTTGATCGCGCGACGGCGCACCAGCAGCACGAACAGACAGCCGGCGCCGCTCGTCAGCGCGCTGGCCGCCGTACCGGTGACGCCGAGGGCCGCCAGCATGCGCAGCGGATACCAGATCATTCCCCATACCGATGCGCCCATCATGATCGCGAGCGTCGGCCAGCCCTTGCGAAGCCAGTTGTTCATCGCGCGGCGCTCCTTCTTGAGGGGTGTGCGGGATTGCTGGCGATGTTTTTCGCAAGAGTGTTTGCGGTGTGGCCCGCGACGGTGCTTATGAGGTTGCTTGTGATGTTGTTGCCATCGCGGGCTGCGGCGGGCTTCGGCCCGCTCTGCCCGACTGTCTCCGGGACTGCTGCGTACATTGCTGCTCCTGCCTCTTTTTCGCGAACCGTCCGCGGTTCGCGTCGTTCCCGCTGCAACGCTTTCCATGCGCCGCCTGGCGGGTTGCGCCGGTGCATCACGGCGCGCTGTGTCTTTCCAGTGGGTCCTTCATTGGCGGCGCGGTCCTCGATTGTCTGGTCACGCGTGGCTGCCGCTATCTGCCACTGTCTGCCAAGGCCGCCAGGCTGTGCCGCCGCGCCCTCCGTGCCACGTTGCCCTCCATGCCCCACGCGCCACGCTAATGCGGGCCACGCTATAATCACCCGCTCGCCGCCGTTGCCGGCCGGTCTGCCCAGCGCAGTCGACGCGCTTTGCCGCCGGCACGCGTGCCCGGCTTCTTCCAGCGTCCGTCTGCGCCCATCTTCGATCAGGCTCGATCCGCCCCGTGAACCCGCTACTCGATTCCCTACAGCCCTATCCGTTCGAAAAGCTGCGCGTGCTTTTCGAGGACGTCACGCCGCCCGCTGGCCTCGCTCATATCAGCTTTGGCATCGGCGAGCCGAAACATCCGACGCCGGCACTGATCCGCGACGCCGTGATCGCATCGCTCGGCGGCCTCGCCACGTATCCGGCCACGCTCGGCATGCCGGCGCTGCGAGAGTCGATCGCGCAGTGGGTCAAGCAGCGCTACGGCCTGCCGTCCATCGATCCGGCCACCGAGGTGCTGCCGGTAGCGGGCTCACGCGAGGCGCTGTTCGCGCTCGCGCAGACAGTGCTCGACCCGCAGCGCAACGCGGGCAGCGAGCCTGCGATCGTACTCTGTCCGAACCCGTTCTACCAAATCTACGAGGGCGCGGCGCTTCTCGGCGGCGCGCAGCCGTACTTCGTCAATAGCGACCCGGCGCGCAACTTCGCATGCGACTACGCGGCGGTGCCGACCGACATCTGGGCCCGCACGCAACTGCTGTACGTCTGCTCGCCGGGCAACCCGACCGGCGCGGTGCTCACGCTCGACGACTGGCGCGAGCTGTTCGCGCTGTCGGACCGCTACGGTTTCGTGATCGCATCGGACGAGTGCTACTCCGAGATCTATTTCGACGAAGCGCATCCCCCGCTCGGCGGCCTCGAAGCCGCGTACAAGCTGGGCCGCGGCTTCGAGCGTCTGGTCATGCTGTCGAGCCTGTCCAAGCGTTCGAACGTGCCCGGCATGCGCTCGGGCTTCGTCGCCGGCGACCCGGCGATCCTAAAGGCCTTCCTGCTGTACCGCACCTACCACGGCGCGGCGTTGTCGACGGTGTTCCAGAGCGCCAGCATCGCGGCCTGGAACGACGAAGCGCACGTGCGCGAAAACCGCGCGAAGTACCTGCAGAAGTTTTCCACCGTCACACCGATGCTCGCCGACGTGCTCGACGTGCGCCTGCCGGACGCGGCGTTCTACCTGTGGGCGAACGTCTCGCGCACCGGCCTCACGGACACCGAGTTCGCCCAGCGCCTGCGTGCCGACTATAATGTGACGGTTCTGCCGGGCTCGTTCCTCGCGCGTACCGCGCACGGCGTGAACCCCGGCCGCAATTTCGTGCGCCTCGCGCTGGTCGCCGACGTCGACGAATGCACCGAGGGCGCGCAGCGGATCGTCGATTTTTGCCGCGCGCTCGCTAGCTAAAATCGGCGAGGCAGTTTCGCGAAGTTCAGGCGAACGCCGCGCGCAGCATCCCCTTCTTCAGACTTCTACTCTTCAGAAAAGCACGCATATGTCGCAACAACTTCAGCAGATCATTGACACCGCCTGGGAAAACCGCGCCGAACTGTCGCCGAAGGCCGCTCCGGCCGAAGTGCGCGAAGCCGTCGCCCATGCAATCGAGCAACTGGACAAGGGCGCGCTGCGCGTCGCCGAAAAGAAGGACGGCGACTGGGTCGTCAATCAATGGCTGAAGAAAGCCGTGCTGCTGTCGTTCCGCCTCGAAGACAACGCACCGATGCCGGCCGGCGGTTATAGCCAGTTTTACGACAAGGTACCGTCGAAGTTCGCCAACTACACCGCTGAAGACTTCGCGGCGGGCGGCTTCCGCGTGGTGCCGCCCGCCATCGCGCGCCGCGGCTCGTTCATCGCGAAGAACGTCGTGCTGATGCCGTCGTACACCAACATCGGCGCCTACGTCGACGAAGGCACGATGGTCGACACGTGGGCCACCGTCGGTTCGTGCGCGCAGATCGGTAAGAACGTGCACCTGTCGGGCGGCGTTGGCATCGGCGGCGTGCTGGAGCCGCTGCAGGCCAACCCGGTCATCATCGAAGACAACTGCTTCATCGGTGCGCGTTCGGAAGTGGTCGAAGGCGTGATCGTCGAAGAGAACTCGGTGATCTCGATGGGCGTGTACCTCGGCCAGAGCACCAAGATTTACGACCGCGAAACCGGCGAAGTCAGCTACGGCCGCATTCCGGCGGGCTCGGTGGTGGTGGCGGGCAACCTGCCGTCGAAGGACGGCTCGCACAGCCTGTACTGCGCGGTGATCGTCAAGAAGGTGGACGCGAAGACCCGCGCGAAGGTCGGCCTGAACGAGCTGCTGCGAGGCGATTGATGGCGCGCGGCACCAAAACCGTCGTTTACGGCATCCCGAACTGCGACACCGTGAAGAAAGCCCGCGTGTGGCTGGCAGAGCACGGCGTCGAGTTCGAGTTTCACGACTTCAAGAAGGCCGGCGTGACCGAGCCGCTCGTGCAGGACTGGCTCAAGGACGTGAAGCTCGACGCGTTGCTGAATCGCCGCGGCACCACGTGGCGCGGTCTGTCCGACGACATGAAGGCGGCCGCCGAAACGCAGCCGGGCGCGATCGCGTTGATGATCCACAAGCCGTCGGTAATCAAGCGTCCGGTGCTGGTGGTCAATGGGCGGGTCAAGTCGCTCGGTTTTTCCGCGGACGAGTACGCGGCGCTGTTTGCGTGAGTTTGAGATTGAGGCGCGCGGAACTGAACCCGCGCTCCGGTGCCCCAACCGAACGCAACCAGCAACAAAAGTAAGAGAGCAAACGCGGCCTCGCCGCGTGCATCAACAGCTGTTGCCGGCTGCGGTGTCCAACCGCCAGCCGGCATTTTTTCATTTCAAAGTGGCTTGTACTGAATCCATGTCCGGCACCCTCGCCCTTACCGAACAACTGATCTCGCGCGCGTCCGTCACGCCCGACGACCAGCATTGCCAGCGCCTCCTGATCGAACGCCTGTCCGCGCTCGGCTTCGAGCACGAGACGATCGAATCGAACGGCGTGACCAACCTGTGGGCCGTCAAACGCGGCGTCGACGGCGCGCGCGGCAAGCTGCTCGCGTTCGCCGGCCATACCGACGTGGTGCCGACCGGTCCGCTCGAACAATGGCATTCGGCGCCGTTCGAGCCCACGCAACGCGACGGCAAGCTGTACGGCCGTGGCGCTGCGGACATGAAGGCGTCGATCGCCGGCTTCGTGGTGGCGAGCGAGGAATTCGTCGCGGCGCACCCCGCGCATCGCGGCTCGATCGCTTTCCTGATCACGAGCGACGAAGAAGGCCCGGCCACCGACGGCACCGTCAAGGTGGTCGAAGCGTTGCAGGCGCGCGGCGAGCGCATGGATTACTGCATCGTCGGTGAGCCGACTTCGAGCGCGCGGTTCGGCGACATGGTGAAGAACGGCCGGCGCGGCTCGATGTCGGGCAAGCTGGTCGTCAAGGGCGTGCAAGGCCACATCGCGTATCCGCATCTGGCGAAGAATCCGGTACACGTGCTCGCGCCCGCGCTGGCCGAACTGGTCGCCGTTCGCTGGGACGACGGCAACGAATACTTCCCGCCCACCACGTGGCAAGTGTCGAACCTGCACAGCGGCACCGGCGCGACCAACGTGATCCCCGGCCACGCGGACGTCATGTTCAACTTCCGCTTCTCGACGGCCAGCACGGTGGAAGGTTTGCAGGCGCGCGTGCATGCGATCCTCGACAAACACGGGCTTGAGTACGATCTGCAGTGGACCGTGAGCGGCCTGCCGTTCCTGACGCCGCGCGGCGATCTGTCGAATGCGCTCGCGCAGGCGATCAAGGACGAGACCGGCGTCACCACCGAACTGTCGACCACCGGCGGCACGTCTGACGGCCGCTTCATCGCGCGCATCTGCAAGCAGGTGATCGAATTCGGCCCGCTGAACGCGAGCATTCACAAGATCGACGAACATATCGAAGTCGCACACATCGAGCCGCTGAAGAACGTGTACCGCCGCGTGCTCGAACAACTGATCGCCTGACCAAGGACTATTTGCGATGACGCTCCCGTTTTGCACTGTTCGCGACTTGCTGCGTTTTGCGGTGTCGCGCTTCAACCAGGCCGAGCTGTCGTTCGGTCACGGCTCGGCCAACGCCTACGACGAAGCCGCCTATCTGATCCTGCACACGCTGCATCTGCCGCTCGATCTGCTGGAGCCGTTCCTCGACGCGCGCTTGAGCGCAGCCGAAATCGACGCCGTGCTGAACGTGATCGAGCGGCGCGCCGCCGAACGCGTGCCGGCCGCGTACATCACGCAGGAAGCGTGGATGCACGGCTTCCGCTTTCACGTGGACGAGCGCGTGATCGTGCCGCGTTCGTTCATCGGTGAACTGCTGCAGGACGGCTTGCAGCCATATGTGGAAGACCCCGAGCAGGTGAGCGCCGTGCTCGAGCTGTGCACCGGCTCCGGCTGCCTCGCGATTCTCGCGGCGCACGCGTTCCCGAACGCGGATGTCGACGCAGTGGACCTGTCGGGGCCCGCGCTCGAAGTCGCCACGCGCAACGTGTCGGACTACAAGCTTGAGGACCGCATCGCACTGTTCGAAGGCGACCTGTATGCGCCGCTCGCCGAACGCCGCTACGACGTGATCATCAGCAATCCGCCTTACGTGAACGCGGCGTCGATGCAGGAATTGCCCGCCGAATACAAACATGAACCGGACATGGCGCTGGCGGGCGGTGCCGACGGCATGGACGTCGTGCGCCGGATCATCGCCGACGCGCGCAACTGGCTGACGGAAAACGGCGTGCTGGTAGTTGAGATCGGCAATGAGCGCGCGCATGTGGAAGCGGCGTTCGGCGGGCTCGATCTGGTGTGGATGTCGACCAGCGCAGGCGATGACAACGTGTTCCTGATTCAGGCGGCGGATCTGCCGGTTTGATCTTTTGCTGGATGACGCGGTGCGCGCGGCAGGTATCTGCAGGAGTCGCGCGTGTTGCGTTTGAGCGCGCTTTCGACGCGAGTCGGCTACGCGCAGCTGTTTGAAGGCGCTGGGTTTTAGCATGGACAATCGCTGGGGTCTGCCCTGCTTGAAGTGTGGTAATTGAAGCTGCGCTTCATAAGCGCGGCGTTGCGGGAGTCTGTACCGCTTGAGCCTGCGCTTATTGAACCCGCGGCCCTCGACTCCCGCGCTCCAGTTAGCCATCCGCACCCGCTTCTAAAGCGCGGCGCTTCGCCAACTCTTCGCGAGCTTATGCCATTCGACCTGCTTCACGTCGCCCCGCTGGTCGCCCTCGCCCACATTCTCGGGGTGATCGCAGCATGCCACGCGATTCTCAACACCCGCACCTCGCAAGGCGCAATCGCGTGGGCCGTGTCGCTGGTCGCGATGCCTTATCTGACGCTGGTGCCCTACCTGTTCCTCGGCCGTAGCAAGTTCGCCGGCTATGCGGACGCGCGCCGCGTCGAAAACGAACTGCTGCGCACGCGCGCGCATCCGCCGGAATGGGACAGCCAGGCGTCGTCGGCAGGGCTGCCCACGCAGCAGCTCGGCGTGAGGCTCGTGCACTCGCTCACGCGTCTGGGCGGCATGCCGTTCCTGCCAGGCAACGCCGTGCGCACGCTCGTGAATGGCGCGGCAACCTTCGAGGCTATTTTCGACGCGATCGAGAACGCCCGCCGCTACGTGATCGTGCAGTTTTTCATCGTGCGCGACGATGCGCTCGGCGAGATGTTCAAAGACGCGCTGATCGCCAAGGCGCAGCAAGGCGTGCGCGTGTACTTCCTGTACGACAGCATCGGCAGCTTCGATCTGCCGCATCGCTACGTCGCGGCGCTGCGCGCAGGCGGCGTGGAGATGAATCCGTTCGCCACCAATCGGCGTTTCGTCAACCGTCTGCAACTGAACTTCCGTAATCACCGCAAGATCGTGTCAGTGGATGGCGAGCGCGCGTTTGTCGGCGGCCATAACATCGGCGTCGAATATCTCGGCGGCAGGCCGCCGTTGTCGCCGTGGCGCGATACGCACATCGAGGTGCGCGGCCCGGCGGTCGCCAGCATCCAGTTCGTGTTCACCGAAGACTGGTACTGGGCCACGCAGCAGTTGCCCGATTTGGACATGCCGCCCGCCGCGCCGGCCCATCACCCGAACGATCAGCCAGACAACCAGCCCGACGGCCATGGCATGCACTGCCTCGTGATGCCGAGCGGCCCCGCCGACAAGCAGGAGACCTGTTCGCTCTTTTTCGTCGAAGCGATCAACGCGGCGCGCGAGCGGATCTGGATCACCACGCCGTACCTCGTGCCCGACGAAGCGGTGTTCTCGGCGCTGCGGCTCGCGGTGCTGCGCGGCGTCGACGTGCGCATTCTGATTCCGAGCCGGCGCGATCACCGGGTGGTGTTCGCCGCCTCGAAGCTCTATGCGTACGACTCGCTGCGCGCGGGTATCCGCATCTTCCGCTACCAGCCGGGCTTCCTGCATCAGAAGGTCGTGCTGATCGACAGTGTGGCGGCCGCGATCGGCAGCGCCAATCTCGACAACCGTTCGTTCCGGTTGAACTTCGAGATCATGGTGCTGACCGTGGACCGCGGCTTTGCGCAGGAAGTCGAAACGATGCTGCTGAACGATTTCGCCGAGTCACTCGAAATCGACCGCAACGAGTACCGGCGGGCAAGCGCGCTGCGGCGTGTGCTGATGCACGTGGCGCGGCTCTTCTCGCCGATCTTGTAGGCGTCGCGTCACAGCAGCTTTTCGATATCCCCTGTGATCACCTCGGGCTTGGTGAGCGGCGCATAGCGTTTCACGACGTTGCCGTCACGGCCGATCAGAAACTTGGTGAAATTCCACTTGATCGCCTCGAGGCCCAGCAAGCCCGGCGCCTCGCCCGTCAGATAGCGGAACAGCGGATGTGCGTTCGGCCCGTTCACGTCGATCTTGTCGAACATCGGGAAAGTCACGCCGTAATTTTTCTCGCAGAAACTGCCGATCTGCGCGGCGTCGCCCGGCTCCTGTTTGCCGAACTGGTTGCATGGGAAACCGAGCACCGCGAGCCCGCGCGCCGCGTAGGTGTCATACAGTTTCTGCAGGCCCGCGTACTGCGGCGTGAATCCGCATTCGCTCGCCGTGTTGACGATCAGCAGGACCTTGCCTTGATACGGCGCGAGACTCACCTGTTCGCCGCCGAGCGTGCGTGCCGAAAACGAATAAATCGATGTCATGTGCTCCCCCCGTGTGAAAGCCGTCAGTCTATGCCAAAAGCCGCGCCGCAACAGTCGGCCGATTGGCCGATCCCCACTGACCGCCCGGCGCCGGTCCGGGCAGTCTAAAATAGCGGTTTTCCTCAGCCGGCCTCTTCGTGATCCGCTTTAATCAGTTCAGCCTCGCGCGCGGCACCAAGCCGCTCTTCGACAACACCACCTTCACCCTGAACCCCGGCGAAAAGGCCGGCCTCGTGGGGGCGAACGGCGCGGGCAAGTCGACGCTGTTTGCCGTGCTGCTCGGCGAACTGCATGCGGACGGGGGCGACTTTTCCATTCCGCCCACGTGGCGCATCGCCCACGTCGCGCAGGAAACGCCCGCCGCGGACAAGACCGCGCTCGACTACACGCTCGACGGCGACGCCGCGTTGCGCGCGATCGAAGCGCGCATCGCCGCCGCTTCCGCCGCGCACGACGGCGCGGCCGAAGGCGAGGCGCACGCCGCGTTCGCGGACGCCGACGGCTACACCGCGCCCGCGCGCGCCGAAGCATTGCTGCTCGGCCTCGGCTTCACGCTCGACCAAACGCGCGAGCCGGTCAGCAGCTTTTCGGGCGGCTGGCGCATGCGGCTGAATCTCGCGCAAGCGCTGATGTGCCGCTCCGACCTGCTGCTGCTCGACGAACCGACCAACCACCTGGATCTCGACGCGATCGTCTGGCTCGAAGACTGGCTGCATCGCTATGCCGGCACGCTGATCGTGATCTCGCACGACCGCGAATTCCTCGATTCGGTCTGCAACGTCACGCTGCATCTGGAGCAGCAGCAGATCAAGCGTTACGGCGGCAACTACTCGCAGTTCGAAGTGCTGCGCGCGCAGCAGATCGCGCTGCAGCAGAGCGCGTACGACAAGCAGCAGCGCACGGTCGCGCATCTGCAGAGCTACATCAACCGCTTCAAGGCGCAGGCCACCAAGGCACGCCAGGCGCAAAGCCGCGTGAAGGCGCTCGAAAAGATGGAGCTGATCGCGCCCGCGCATGCGGCGTCGCCGTTCACGTTCGAGTTCCGTGCGCCCGATTCGGCGCCGAATCCGATGATGGTGATGGAAGACGTGCGTTGCGGCTACCGCAGCGAAGGCGACGAAGGCGTCGAGATTCCGATCGTCGATCACGTGATGCTGTCGATCCAGAACGGTCAGCGCATCGGCCTGCTCGGCGCCAACGGCCAAGGCAAATCGACATTGATCAAAACGCTGGCCGGCACGCTCGAAGCGCTCGGCGGTCACGTGCGCGAAGGCAAGGGCCTGCGCATCGGCTACTTCGCGCAGCATCAGCTCGAAACGCTGCGCGCGGACGACACGCCGCTGCAGCACCTCGCACGACTCGCGCCAGACACGCGCGAACAGGAGCTGCGCGACTTCCTCGGCAGCTTCAACTTTTCCGGCGAGATGGCGACGTCGAAGATCGCGCCCTTCTCCGGCGGCGAAAAGGCGCGCCTCGCGCTCGCGCTGATCATCTGGCAGAAGCCGAACCTGCTGCTGCTCGACGAGCCGACCAACCACCTGGATCTCGAAACGCGTCACGCGCTGACCATGGCGCTCGCACAATTCGAAGGCACGCTGATTCTCGTGTCGCATGACCGGCATCTGCTGCGTGCCACCACCGATCAGTTCATGCTGGTCGCCAAACACCGTCTGACGGAGTTCGACGGCGATCTCGACGACTATCGCGACTGGCTGCTGCAACACGCGGCCGAGCAGCGCGCGGCGCTCAAAGCGGGCGCGGCGGTCAATGGCGCGGACAGCGGCGCGGATAACGGCGTGAATCGCAAGGAGCAGCGCCGCCTCGAAGCGGAAACGCGGCAGAAGCTCGCGCACCTGAAAAAGCCGCTGCAAAGCCGCATCACGAAGATCGAAAAGGAAATGGACGCGCTCAATGCGGAGAAGGCGAAGCTGGATGCGTTCGTCGTCGATCCGGCAAGCTATGAGCCCGAGCAGAAAAACAGGCTGACGGAGGCGATCCGCCGTCAGGCAGATGTGAACGCGCGCCTCGAAACGCTCGAAGCCGAATGGCTCGAGACTCACGAGGAACTCGAACAAATCGGCTAGCGGCACGCTGTTTGCGGTCCGCGCCGGCACCGGCGGGAGGTTGGCTTTGTCTTTAGCGACATCATCATCCGTGTCATCGGCCGCAGCGCCGGCTTCGTCCGCTTCGTCCATTGCGCCGCCGCCCGCGCTGCAAGGGCTGCGCGTACTCGACCTGACGCGCCTGCTGCCAGGCCCGGTGGCCGCGCTGCGGCTCGCCGAACTCGGCGCCGACGTGCTGAAAATCGAAGCGCCCGGCGCGGGCGATCCTACCCGCACGATGATGCAGTCGTCGGCAGACCGTGTGGCCGGGCGGCCCGGCGCGTTCTACCGGCTCGTGAATCGCGGCAAGCGCGAGACGCGCCTCGACCTCAAATCCGACGCGGGACGCAATGTGCTGCGTGCGCTCGCGGCGCAAGCGGACGTGCTGATCGAGAGTTTCCGTCCAGGCGTGATGGAGCGGCTCGGCCTCGACTACGCGACGCTGCGCGCGGACAACCCGCGGCTCGTCTACTGCGCGATCAGCGGCTATGGCGCGAGCGGCCCGTTGGCGGATTACGCCGGCCACGACCTGAACTACATCGGTTATGCGGGCGTGCTCGATCAGTTGGCAAGCCGCGACGGCACGCCGATCGTGCCGAACTTCCAGATCGCCGACCTGCTCGGCGGCGCGTTGAGCGCGGTCACGCAGATTCTCGCCGCGTTATGGCATGTGTCGCGCGGCGGCGAAGGCCGCTTCGTCGACGTGTCGATGGCGCATGTCACCTACGCGCACAACGTCGTCGCGCAGGTCGCACTGGCCAATGAAGGCGCCGCGCCGGCTGCGGGCGCCGGCCTGCTGAACGGTGGCGTGCCCTGCTACAACCTGTACCGCACGCTCGATCACCGCTGGCTCGCGGTGGGCGCGCTCGAATTGAAGTTCTGGGAAACGCTGTGCATGTCGCTCGACCGGCCCGAGTGGGCGACGCGCCACTGGAGCCTCGGCCAGGCGATCGGCGGCCCGGATGCCGTCGCGCTTACGCAGGAGCTGGCCGACGTGATCGGCACGCGGGCGCTGGAAGACTGGGTGGTGCTGCTGGAGCCGCTCGACTGCTGTGTGTCGCCGGTGCTGACGGCGGCTGAAGCCGCGCGGCATCCGCTGTTCAATCCGCAGGGGTATGCGGCAGCGAGCGCGAGTGAAAATGCGAGTGAAACCGACAGCGACGATCCGCTCAGCTGACTCAGCGCCGCGGCAATGTCTGGCGCGGCGTCTTTTCGTCGTCGTACAGCAGGTGCTTGCGGCCTTCCACGTGACGGTTGATCGTGGCGCGCACCTCGGCGGCCGTGGCGTCTTCGGCCACCACCCGCCGCGATATCTGCCCCGCCGTGTCGATCCACTCGACAATCCGGCAAGCGCCGCCCCACGGCTGGCGGATCGGTGCTGACACACGGCAGCCACGCATCTGTATCGGCCGCTCGGCCAGGGTTTCATATGACTCTTTCAAGGCGCGATCCTTTTTCGGGCATCGGAAGGGATGCATACCCTTGCAGCTTAGGAAAAAGGAATGCCATTCAGGTTACAGCCGATATGAATATATTTACGGGACGTTACAGCGCACTGACGGCCCGCAGGCGCCGCAGCCCCGTCTATTCGAGCGTGCGGACCCGATCGATGGCCTGTTCGATCCGTTCGACCGCAACGACCTGTAAGCCTTCGATCGGCTGTTTCGGCGCATTGGCCTTCGGAATGACCGCAACCGAGAAGCCCAGTTTGGCCGCTTCCTTCAGCCGTTCCTGACCCCGCGGCGACGGCCGGATCTCGCCGGCGAGGCCCACTTCGCCGAACACCACCAGCCCCTTGGGCAGCGGCTTGTTGCGCATCGACGAGTGGATCGCGAGCAGCACGGCCAGATCGGCGGCGGGTTCGGTGATCTTCACGCCGCCGACCGCGTTCAGAAACACGTCCTGATCGAAGCACGCGATCCCCGCGTGCCGATGCAGCACGGCGAGCAGCATCGCCAGCCGGTTCTGCTCCAGGCCGACCGCCAGCCGGCGCGGATTCGGCGCATTGGCCGCGTCCACCAGCGCCTGCACTTCGACCAGCAGCGGCCGCGTGCCCTCCTGCGTCACCAGCACGCACGAGCCCGGCACCGACTGCTCGTGCTGCGACAGAAACAGCGCCGACGGATTGGCCACGCCGCGCAGGCCGCGCTCGGTCATCGCGAACACACCGAGTTCGTTGACCGCGCCGAAGCGGTTCTTGATCGCGCGCACGAGACGGTACGACGAGTGCGTGTCGCCTTCGAAGTACAGCACTGTGTCGACGATGTGCTCGAGCACGCGCGGCCCCGCCAGCGCGCCTTCCTTGGTCACGTGGCCGACCATGATGATGGTGGTGCCCGACTGCTTGGCGATGCGCGTCAATTGCGCCGCGCACTCGCGCACCTGCGCGACCGAGCCCGGCGCGGAAGTCAGCGCGTCGGAATAGACCGTCTGGATCGAGTCGATCACGGCGACATCGGGCCGCTGGTCGGCGATCGTCGCCTGGATTTTTTCGAGCTGGATTTCCGCGAGCAACTGCAGCTCGCTCGCCTTCGAACCCGGCTCCAGCAACGAAAGCCGTTGCGCGCGCAACGCAATCTGCGCGGCCGACTCTTCGCCGCTGATATAGAGCGCGCGTTTGTCGGCGGCGATTTCCGCGAGCGATTGCAGGAGCAGCGTCGATTTGCCGATGCCCGGATCGCCGCCGATCAGCACCACGCCGCCCGGCACCAGACCGCCGCCGAGCACGCGGTCGAATTCGCTGACGCCGGTGGAGAAACGCGGCACGTCGGATGCGTCGATATCGGCCAGACGGCGTACCGGGGCGCTCTTCGCGAGCGACTGGAAGCGGTGCGTGGACGGCGTTTCCGCCACCGATTCGACCAGCGTGTTCCACGTGTTGCATGACGGGCACTGGCCGGCCCATTTCGGCGATTGCCCGCCGCATTCACTGCAGATGTACAACGTTTTGGGTTTAGCCACGCGTAATTGCCTGTGTTGCTGTTCCGGGGATTGATGCGGGTGAGGGGCGTGTCGCTGAGGACCGGCAAACGCTGGCGCGATGAAGAGCGGTGCGCGGAGCGACGCAGCGAACCTCGCGAGAAGCGCACCGGCAAGCCAGGCGAAAAGCGAAGCGGCTTGCCATCCGACGACCCGCGCCGCGCATCGCAAACTGCAAACCAGCAGCAGCTTGCGCTACGCACTACTACTCTGCGCGCACCGGCACGCGCGGGGCCACCGCGCACATCAGCTCATAGCCGATCGTGCCGCACGCCTGCGCGACGTCGTCGATCGGCAGCGCGCTGCCCCACAACTCGACCCGCGAGCCGATGTTGGCGGTGGGCACTGGCGTCAGGTCGACGGTGAGCATGTCCATCGACACGCGCCCGACGACCCGCGTGCGCACGCCGTCGACGATCACCGGCGTGCCTTCCGGCGCGACCCGCGGGTAGCCGTCCGCGTAGCCGCACGCGACCACGCCGATGCGCATCGGCCCGCGCGCCTTGAACGCCGAACCGTAGCCGACCGTGCTGCCTTCACTGAGCATTTGCACCGCGATCAGTTCCGATGCGAGCGTCATCGCCGGCTGCAGCCCGGTGCCTTCGATCGCCGCCGTCACGCCCGACGGCGACGCGCCGTACAGCATGATGCCCGGGCGCACCCAGTCGAAATGCGCGCCGGGATGCCACAGCGTGGCCGCCGAATTGGCGAGGCTGCGCGCGCCGGCAATGCCTTGCGCACCGCGCTCGAATGCTTCCATCTGATAAGCGATGCCGCGCTCGCCGTCGGCATCCGAAAAGTGCGTCATCAAGGTGATCTGACCGACGCCCTGGCAGGCGCGCGCCCGCTCCCACGCGGCGCGGAATTTTTCCACCGTGTAGCCGAGCCGGTTCATCCCGGTGTTCATCTTCAACTGGATATTGACGGGTTTCGACAGACGCGCCATTTCCAGCATGCGCAACTGTTCGTCCGAATGCAGCGCGGTGGTGAGGCTGTAGCGGTCGATCACATCGATATCGGTCGGACGAAAGAAGCCTTCGAGCAGAAGAATCGGCCCGGCCCAGCCCAATTCACGCAACTTAACGGCCTCTTCGAGGTCCAGCAAACCAAAGCCGTCAGTTGTGCGCAAACCCGGAAACGCGCGCGCGAGGCCATGTCCATAAGCATTCGCCTTGACGACGGCCCAGATTTTGGATTTCGGCGCATAGCGGCGCGCGACGGCAAGATTATTGGCGAGTACGGCGGTGTGAATCGTGGCTGAGAGGGGGCGCGGCATGGGATATTTTCGTAAAGACGCTTGCGAATCAGCGGCTTACTGGGCGTTTTCAACGCTCGGCAGCCCGCTGGGCGGTGCGATCAAGGATTCTGCTAGTCCGAATCCAGCTATTTTCGTGATATAAAGCCGTGCGCACAACCCATTTCGAACGGCATAAGCCCGGACGCATTACAAACGACCGGAGCGGACAGACCGCAGCGAGGACAGCATCGCATCAGATGAAAAAAGGTTTTTACACCATCATGGCCGCGCAGTTTTTTTCGTCGCTGGCCGACAATGCGCTTCTGATCGCTGCTATTGCACTGCTGAAAGATCTTCACGCCCCGAACTGGATGACGCCGCTGCTCAAGCTGTTTTTTGTGCTGTCGTACGTCGTGCTCGCCGCGTTCGTGGGCGCTTTCGCCGACTCCCGTCCGAAAGGACGCGTGATGTTCATCACCAACACCATCAAGGTGGTCGGCTGCATCACGATGCTGGTCGGCGCGCATCCGCTTCTTGCGTACGGCATCGTCGGCTTCGGCGCGGCGGCCTACTCGCCCGCCAAATACGGCATCCTCACCGAACTGCTGCCGCCTGACCGACTGGTCGCCGCGAACGGCTGGATCGAGGGCACCACGGTGGGCTCGATCATTCTGGGCACGGTGCTCGGCGGCGCGTTGATCAGTCCGCACATCGCCGCGCCGATCCTGCGGGTGCACATCCCCACGGTCAACACGCCGGCAGAAGCGGCGATGCTCGTGATCATGGGGATCTACATCATCGCGGCGCTGTTCAATCTGCGCATTCCCGACACCGGCGCGCGCTACCCGAAACAGGAGCGCGGCCCGATCAAGCTCATCACCGATTTCGCCGACTGCTTCCTCGTGCTGTGGCGCGACAAGCTCGGCCAGATTTCGCTCGCGGTCACCACGCTGTTCTGGGGCGCCGGCGCGACGCTGCAATTCATCGTGCTGAAGTGGGCTGAAGTGTCGCTCAGCATGTCGCTGTCCGAGGCGGCGATCCTGCAGGCGGTGGTGGCCGTCGGCGTGGCGGCCGGCGCGATCTTCGCGGCCTCGCGCGTGCCGTTGAAGAAGTCGCTGTCTGTGCTGCCGGTCGGCATCATGATGGGGATCGCCGTGATGCTGATGGCGTTCTACACGCGCGACCTGTTCCCCGCGCACTGGGGCATCTATTTCGGCCGCATGCATGTGCCGGGCTATCTGATCTTCGCGTACATCTTCCTGATGGTGGTCGGCGGCCTGTCGGGCTTTTTCGTTGTGCCGATGAATGCATTGCTGCAACATCGCGGCCACGTGCTGCTGTCGGCGGGTCACTCGATCGCTGTGCAGAACTTCAACGAAAATCTCTCGGTGCTCGTCATGCTGTGTCTGTACGCGGTACTGGTGTGGCTCGACGTGCCGGTCACCACGGTGATCGTGCTGTTCGGCACCTTCGTGTGCGTGATGATGTGGTTCGTGATGCGGCGCCATCAGGCGAACCAGCGGGCGTTCGACTCGGTCGCGCTGATCGGCGAAGCCAAGCACTGACCTGCGCGGGCCGCATTCGAACCGCGTGCCCGCGCCTTCCTTCCTCCTCGCTTGACCATGACTCAACCGATTCCCAATGTGCTGACGATCGCCGGTTCCGACTCCGGCGGCGGCGCCGGCATTCAGGCCGATCTGAAGGCTTTCTCGGCGCTCGGCGCGTATGGCGCGAGCGTGATCACCGCGCTGACCGCGCAGAACACGCGCGGCGTGACCGCGATTCATGCGCCGGACCCGGACTTCATCACCGCGCAACTCGACGCGGTGTTCGACGATATCCGCATCGACGCGGTAAAGATCGGCATGCTTGCGAACGCACCTATCGCTCGTGCGGTTGCCGACGCGCTGCGCCGTCACAAGCCGAAGTACATCGTGCTCGACACGGTGATGATCTCGAAGAGCAACCATGCGTTGCTGCTGCCCGATGCGGTCGCGGTGGTGCGCGATGAGCTGCTGCCGCTCGCCGACGTGCTGACGCCCAATCTGCCGGAAGCCGCGGCGCTGCTCGGCGTTCAGCCCGCCGCGGATGAAGCCGGCATGGTCGAACAGGGCGAAGCGCTGCGCGCGCTCGGCGCACGCGCGGTACTGATGAAGGGCGGCCATCTGAGCGCGGCTGACAGTCCGGACTGGCTGGTGCAGGACAGCGGCACGCTGCGTCTGGGCGGCCCACGCGTGCCGGTGAAGAACACGCATGGGACGGGCTGCACGCTGTCGTCGGCGATCGCGGCGCTGATTCCGCAACGGGACGATCTGGCGAGCGCGGTGGCCGACGCGAAGCTTTATCTGACCGGCGCGCTGCAGGCGAGCGATCGACTCGACGTCGGTAGCGGCGTCGGGCCGGTGCATCATTTTTATCGGTGGTGGTGAAGCTGGGGATGGGCGTTGAGCCGTTGCATCAGACGGCGACGCGAAGAAGGCATTGCCGTCCGGCTGCTTGCTGCACCGTTACTGCCGCGCGTAGTTCCGCGCCTGCTCGGGCCACTCGTCGGGCACGATGAAGCCGCGCGAGCGTTCGATCAAATAGCCGGCGCTGTCCTCGGCAAAAGCGGCGACCATCGTTGGTCCATGTTGATGTGATATCTGCGCGGCGAGTGTTTGCGCGTCGACGTAACGCGGTCTCGTGACGGCGGTGTCGAATTGCTCGCCGGCCTGCTTCACTTCCTGCATCCCTTCGTGCTCCGCGCGCCTAGGCGCGAGCCATTCCAGCCGCGGCAGCAACCGCCACTTCGGCGCATGCGCCGCTGCGAAAGCCGGCCAATCGCCGCGCGTGACCCACCAGCCACGGCCATGCGCCGGATCGAGTTCGACGGGGTCCATCGGCGTCTCGCCGTGCCGGTAAAACAGCCAGCCCTTGATGAACATCTGCGGCGTCCACGGCCCCGCATAGCCGACCGACGCGAACTCTTCGCGCGCGCTCAACGGCAACTGGTGGTTCAACAGATGCGCGAGCTTGAGATCGAAGCGGTCTTTCAGATTCGGACCGACATAGTCTGCCAACTGCGCGCGCCCGTCGCCCGCATGCAGGTAGCACTTCACCGCCAGCTCCCAATGCAACCGCGCGCCCTCGCGCGTCTGCACGAGAAAATCGCATTCGCCGAGCGTGACGCCCGCGCGCCGCAACGGCACGCTCGCCGCGACGAGCCGCGGAGCCGGTCCGTGTTGCAGAAACCAACCGAGCAGCCGTTCGGCGTATCGGCCAAGACGCGCGATGCGCGGCGCCGCGAGGTCGCTATGCAACGGGGCCGGCGCGGCGTCGAGTGCGCGCAGCCAGTCGATGGTTGCCTGCAGTGCCTCGGGGGTGTCGAACGGATTCGCGAGTGCGCCCAGCGGTGGCTGCGGACGTAGCAGATCGGCGCTCAGCAGCAGCCACGCCAGATCGCGCACGGCAGCATCGCGCAACGTGTCGAGCAAGTCATCGAGCGGCGTAGCGCGCAACGCGGCTTGAGTATCGGGCGCGTCGGGAGCGACGCGCGCCGCCGGTTCATCAGCGGCCATCACCGATCACTTCGCCGCGTCCGACGGCGCGCCGCCGGACGCGCGCCATGTTTCGCGCGCGAGGCACAGGTCGGCCCAGGCCTTCGCCTTGTCGGGCAGGCTGCGCAGCAGATACGCCGGGTGATAGGTGACGACTACCGGCACGCCCTCGTATTCGTGCACGCGGCCGCGCAGCGACGAAATGCTCGCGTCGGTCTTCAGCAGACTCTGCGCGGCGAAACGCCCGAGCGCGACGATCAGCTTCGGCTTGACCAGCGACACCTGGCGTTGCAGATAGGGCTCGCAACGCGCGACTTCGTCCGGCTCCGGATTGCGGTTGCCGGGCGGGCGGCATTTGATCACGTTCGCAATGTAGACGTTGGTGTCGCGTGCGAGCGTCAGCGAACGCAGCATGTTGTCGAGCAGCTTGCCGGCCTGGCCGACGAACGGCTCGCCGAGACGGTCCTCGTTCTCGCCGGGCGCTTCGCCGATCAGCATCCAGTCGGCGCTGCGATCGCCGACGCCGAATACGGTGTTGGTGCGCTTCTCGCACAGACGGCAAAGTCGGCAGGTAGAGACGCGCTCGCTCAACGCATCCCAGTCGAGCGTGTGGATGGCAGGCAGTTGGGGCGTGTCGCGGCCCGCTTCCGACGGCGGGGGAGCGGGCGAGTCGTCGAACCACGCGAGATCGTCGTCGGGGGCTGCGTCGAATGCGGGGGGCTCGGCGGCGCGGGAGTGGCGATTCGCGGGTTGCTCCTCCGGCTCGGGCTGGGATTGCTGCGGGGGCTGGGAATGCCGCGCCGGTTCGCGCTGCGTTTGTGGCTCAGGCGCGTCAACAGGGGCTTGCATGCGCTCCTGGCGCGCTTGCGCCATGTGGCCCTGCGCAGGCTGCGCACGACGCTCGTCGCGCTCGCCGTCTTGCGCGGAGCGCGACGGCTCGCTCGTACGCACCGATGCTTCACGTTCATCAAACCGCCCGGCTGCCCCGGCCGACGATGTCGCTTGTCCGTCGCGAACAGGGGCGTGGCGCTCGCGCTGCGTCGGCGCAGCATCCGCTTGCCGGCTCTCACTGGCACGAAACGCGGGCCGCTGGAGGTCCTGCGTAAGACCGCCTGCCTTTGCCGCCGCGCCGCGCGCATCGTCACGACGCACTGGCTGCCCGGCTAGCGGATCGGCGCCCTGCCCGGCACCCGCTTCTTCGACCGGTTGCTGCGCGGCCATTCCCCGACGCACCCACAGCGGCGCGAGTCCGAACTCTTCCATTACCGAGTCATGCAGCGCCATCTGCGCCCTCCGTGGCAAACGAGAAACGCATCACGATGGCGTCCTCCCGGCTGCGATGCCGCGCCGGATAATAATTTTTGCGCCGGCCGATCGACGTAAAGCCGAAACGTTCGTAGAGCCGGATCGCCCGATGATTCGACGGCCGCACTTCAAGCAGCAGGCCGTCGAGTTTTTCGGCGCGCGTAATGCGCACCGCCTCGCGCAGCAGCGCAAGGCCGGCGCCGGCGCCTTGCGCGCTGGGCGCCACACATAAATTGAGCAGATGCATTTCGTCGACCACCGGCATCAGCACGCAGTAGCCGATCAGCGTACCGGTCACGTGCCGCAGACACATGCCGAAATAGCCGTTGCGCAGCGAATCGCCGAAATTGCCCCGGCTCCACGGAAACTCATAAGCAATCTTCTCGATCGCGGCGACCTCGTCCAGATCGCCTTCGGTCATCGGCGACATGTAGCGGTCCGCGAGCAATACGCCGCTCATTGCCGGCCCTCGCCGTGAGGGGCGGCGCGGGGAGCGCCGTCATGCGTGTTCGGCTCAGGTGTCGAGTGCCGCGCGTTCGCTTCCGACCGCCCAGCCTGCTCAGCCCTGGCAGCTTTTTCCGCCTTCTCCGCAACCCGTTCCGCCGTGGTCTGCGCGACCTTGTCACGCACGTATTCCGGCGCGGCCTGGTCGGCAGGCACCGTGCGGCCGGCGCGAAACGCGCGCAGCGCCGCGTGCGCGAGCGGCAGCGCATGCGGCAGCGCTTCGCTGTCGACCGTGCGCGCGGCCGCAACCGCGGGCAGCCGCGCGCCGAACACGGCCGCGGCGTTGCCGGCCAGCGTAAAAGGCGCATCGGGCAAAACGAGCCGCTCCGGCACATCGAGCGACGCCGTCTGTACGGTGCGCCATTCGCATTGCACGTCGTCCCACGTATAGTCGGCCCAATAGATTTCGTCCATCCGGGCGTCGAGCGCGGCAAGCACGCGCGTCGTCGACGGATCGCGCAGGCGCGCACTTTCCGCGCAGGCCAGCAGCGTGCTGACCGGCACGACCGGCAGGTTCAGGCCAAACGCCAGCCCCTGGGCGACGCCGGTCGCCGTGCGCAGGCCGGTGAACGAGCCGGGACCGGCACCGAACGCAATCGCGTTGCAGTCCGCGAGGCTCAAGCCGGCCTCGTCGAAAAGTTCGCGGATCGCGGGAAGCAGGCGCGTACTGGAAACCGCGCCGGTCTGCTCGTGGCGAACCCAGCAGCGGGGTTCGGCGCCGGTCCGGCCGGTGGCGTCGACGGTGACGCGCAGAAGCGCTACCGAACAGAATTCGGTCGAGGTATCGAGGGCAAGGAGCACAGTTTGATTCATGGACCGTATTGTAATCGGCACTGCGCGCGCAAATGTGGTTTGGCGTGGCGCAGCCCGGCAGTCGCTGATTGGCGTTGTTGGGCGCTGTTTGGAATATGCCCTCGGCCCCGGGGCCGCATCCAGTTGCTATGATCGTCGGCCGATCCTCACCTCATCCCGCCCCACGGGCACCACCACGATGACAAACCTCGACACCCAATTCGCCCAGGCCCATGAAGACGTCCAGCAGTTGCCGGAGCGGCCGGGCAACCTCACGCTGCTGCGGCTCTACGCGCTCTACAAGCAGGCCACCCGCGGCGACGTTCACGGCGACAAGCCGGGCTTCACCGACATCGTCGGCAAATACAAGTACGACGCGTGGGCCGCGCTCAAGGGCACCGCGCAGGACGCTGCGAAGCAGCAATACGTCGAACTGGTCGAATTGCTGAAAAGCGGCGCCGCGGCCTGAGGCCACCTTGCCCGCGATCAGGCCGGCGACCCGGCCTGCGTCGTCGGAACTGATCGCCATCACGCGCGCCCGGCAAACTTTTCCGCCCGGAAATTTCCTAATAGTGGCGCAGTGCAACAAAACTCTATATAATGCGGCCTGCGCTTCACTGCTTTGCCCGGCTTTCCGTAGCGGCCTTTGCGGCGCAGCGCCTCGTAGCGTTTAGCTCCAATCCAGTTTAGAACCTGTCCCCTCCTGCCTAGCCCCCTACGGGCGATCATGTCCCAGGCTGGCGGCACGCCGTGTTGGCATGTCGCATCCGATACAGCTTCTAACGAAAAGCTCGCCTTCATTGTCGCGAGCTGCCCCCGTTTTTCGATTTGCTCGCTGCTTCTTTGCTCGCTGAATCCGACGACTTGGGTATGCCGATTGGCGCCGACGTTTTAATTCCCTGTGTACCAAGGATTCTCATGACTTCGAGCAACACCTCCAGCCCGTTGAACGCCATCGCCGATCAGGCACTCGGTCTCGCCGACGCACCCGCACAAGCCGCAGCCGTTGCTGCCGCTCCGGAAGCCGTCGCCGCTGAAGCCGCAGCGCCCACCGGCCCGACGTTCGCGTCGCTCGGTCTGTCCGCGGATGTCGTCTCCGCGCTGACCGCCGCTGGTTACCAGAACCCGACGCCGGTTCAGCAACGCGCGATCCCCGCCGGCATCGCCGGCCGCGATCTGCTGGTCTCGAGCCCGACCGGTTCGGGCAAGACCGCCGCGTTCATGCTGCCCGCCATCGAACGTTTCTCGCAACTCCAGAAGGCGCAAGCCAGCCAGCCGCGCGAGCCGCGTCCGGCCGACGGCGCCCGCACGCGCCGCCCACAACCGGTGGCCCGTCCGACCATGCTGGTCCTGACGCCGACCCGCGAACTCGCGATGCAGGTTACGACCGCCGCCGCCACGTACGGCAAGCACCTCAAGCGCCTGCGCACCGTCAGCATTCTGGGTGGCGTCGCTTACGGCCAACAGCTGATGCTGCTGGCGAAGAACCCGGAAATCCTGGTTGCCACGCCGGGCCGTCTGATCGACCACCTGGAACGCGGCCGTATCGACCTGTCGCAACTGCAGATCCTCGTGCTCGACGAAGCCGACCGTATGCTCGACATGGGCTTCATCGAAGACATCGAGACGATCGTCGCCGCTACGCCGGCTACGCGCCAGACCATGCTGTTCTCGGCCACGCTCGACGGCAAGATCGGTTCGCTGACCGGCCGCCTGCTGAAGGAACCGGAGCGTATCGAGATCGTTCAGCGTCTGGAACAGCGCACCAACATCGCGCAAACCGTCCACTACGTCGACGACCGCGATCACAAGGATCGTCTGCTCGACCATCTGCTGCGTGACTCGGGCCTCGACCAGGCCATTGTGTTCACGGCAACCAAGATGGACGCCGACCAGCTCGCAGGGCGTCTTGCCGACGCCGGTTTCGAATCGGCAGCTTTGCACGGCGATCTGCCGCAAGGCGCGCGTAACCGCACCATCAAGGCACTGCGCGAGCGCCGTGTGCGCGTGCTGGTGGCGACGGACGTCGCCGCTCGCGGTATCGACATTCCGGGCATCACGCACGTGTTCAACTACGACCTGCCGAAGTTCGCTGAAGACTACGTGCACCGTATCGGCCGTACCGGCCGTGCTGGCCGCTCGGGTATCGCGGTTAGCCTCGTGCATCACGCGGAACAGGGCGCGCTCAAGCGCATCGAGCGCTTCGTGCGCACCCCGCTCCCGGTCAACGTCGTGGAAGGCTTCGAGCCGCGCAAATCGGCTCCGTCGGGCAACGGCCGTCCTGGCTTTGGCGGCCGTGGCCGTCCGGGCGGCGGCAACGGCGGTGGCCGTCGCTTCGGTAGCGGTTCGGGCAAGCCAGCCGGCAACGGCGGCGGTGCGCGCAGCGGCGGCAATGGCGGCGGCTGGGCCGGCAAGTCGGCTGGCGGCGGTTCGCGTGAAGGCGGCTTCGGCGGCGGCTCGCGTGAAGGCTACGGCGGTTCGCGCGACGGCGGCTACGGCGCACGCCGCAGCGACGGCCCGCGCACGGCTCGTCGCGGCAGCTAAGCCAAGGCTGAACCGTCTGGCAACAGTCCAGAAATCAGCGTGTAAAAGACCCGGACGGCCTTGCGCCGTTCGTCAGTCGGAAGAAACCGGTGCTCAGGCGCCGGTTTTTTTTCGTCCCGAGATTTGTCGCTACCCAAATTTCGCGATGTGAAAAAATTTTTTGTGTCGTAAAAAATCGTGCTGCACGGCACAAGACCATGCGTTGCAACAGGGGAAAAATCGTTTCTCAATGCGAAACGTAAGTTGTAAACCATTGAATAACAACGATAATAAATATTCGAAAAACGTTTCGCCGCAGCTATGGCGCAATCGGCGATTTGCCTAGACTCTTATATAAGACTTCACGAAACGAAATGCCCGACCGGCCAGCCGCTTCGACGAAGACAGAGTCACCCATCCAACAGGCAACCAAGGAGAACACCATGACCATGACCCGCGAAGAACAAGCGAAGCAACTCCAGCAGCAATGGGATACCGATCCGCGCTGGAAGGGCATCAAACGCAGCTACAAGGCGGAAGACGTCATCCGTCTGCGTGGTTCGGTTCAGGTGGAACATACGCTCGCCAAGCGCGGCGCGGAAAAGCTGTGGCATGCGGTGAACAACGAGCCGTTCGTCAACTCGCTCGGCGCGCTGACCGGTAATCAGGCGATGCAGCAGGTCAAGGCCGGCCTCAAGGCGATCTATCTGTCAGGCTGGCAGGTGGCGGGCGATGCGAACGTCGCCGGCGAAATGTACCCGGACCAGTCGCTGTATCCGGCCAACTCGGTGCCGCTCGTCGTGAAGCGCATCAACAACACGCTGACGCGCGCTGACCAGATCCAGTGGTCGGAAGGCAAAAATCCGGGCGATGAAGGCTACATCGACTATTTCGCACCGATCGTCGCCGACGCCGAAGCCGGTTTCGGCGGCGTGCTGAACGCGTTCGAGCTGATGAAGGCGATGATCGAAGCGGGCGCTTCGGGCGTGCACTTCGAAGACCAGCTCGCGTCGGTGAAGAAGTGCGGCCACATGGGCGGCAAGGTGCTGGTGCCGACCCGCGAAAACGTCGCCAAGCTGACCGCCGCGCGTCTGGCCGCCGACGTCTCCGGCGTGCCGACCGTGCTGCTGGCCCGCACCGATGCGGAAGCCGCCGACCTCGTCACGTCGGACATCGACGACAACGACAAGCCGTTCCTGACCGGCGAGCGCACGGTGGAAGGTTTCTATCGCACCAAGCCGGGTCTCGAACAGGCGATCTCGCGCGGCCTCGCCTACGCCCCGTACGCCGACATGATCTGGTGCGAAACCGGCAAGCCGGACCTCGAGTTCGCGAAGAAATTCGCCGACGCGATCCACAAGGAATTCCCCGATCAGCTGCTGTCGTACAACTGCTCGCCGTCGTTCAACTGGAAGAAGAATCTGGACGACGCGACCATCGCCAAGTTCCAGCGCGAACTCGGCGCGATGGGCTACAAGTTCCAGTTCATCACGCTGGCCGGCTTCCATGCGCTGAACTACTCGATGTTCAACCTCGCGCACGGCTATGCCCGCAATCAGATGACCGCGTTCGTCGAAATGCAGCAGGCCGAATTCGCGGCAGCCGAAAAGGGCTTCACCGCCGTCAAGCATCAGCGCGAAGTCGGCACCGGCTACTTCGACGCCGTCACGCAAACGGTCGAGCGCGAAGCGTCGACGACCGCGCTGCACGGTTCGACGGAAGACGAGCAGTTCTTCGACAAGAAGGTCGCGTGATCGGCAACGTCGTCGGCCGCGTCGTGGGACTTCGCGGACCCGAGGTCTGATCGCAGGAATGGCAGTGCAGAAGACGATCAAGCGGCTCCGTCAGAGAGCCGCCGTCATAGGGAGGAGCCGCGCCGCCGGGGTGTCAGAAGCCAACCCCGGCGGACGGAATCTGATAAAAAACCGCAGCAGCGGAGAAAAAGCCGGCACAGCGCATCGTGCGGCCAGCAGTGACGCGCCGGCCTCATCGCCGACGTGTTTTTCCGCGCGGACCCCGATCAGTTGCGAGCCGCGCGCCCGCCGTTCAGCGGTACACGATCACTGGAATCTTCGTATGCGTGAGTACCCGCTGCGTTTCGCTGCCGATCAGCAGACTGCCCAGACCGCGCCGCCCGTGCGACGCCATGAAGATCACGTCGCAAGCCCCCTGCTCGGCCGCTTCGATGATGCCCAGATAAGGCGCCGGATGGACGCTCGTACGACTTTCCACGGTAACGCCGACGCGCCGCCCGGCCAGTTCCACTTCCCGCAGATGGACGCGCGCTTCGCGTTCGCTGCGATGCAGGAATTCGGAAGGCGGCTCGACCACCACGTCGGAAAACGGCGAGTATGGATATTGCGGCAGACACGCGTAGGCGGTCACGCGCGCGCCGACCGCCTGCGCGAGGTCGATTGCGCCGTCTATCGCTTTGCGTGACAGTTCTGAACCATCGGTCGGAACCAGGATGTGCCTGAACATGATGCCCTCCGTCGCCGGCTGCGCGCAGCGCGGCGTGAGCGTCCAACGAGGCTCGGCGTGCGAGCCGCTTCAGTCGATTGTAGTTCGCGCTGATGCGGGTATGGGTCGCAGAAGGGCAAACCCGCTCGCGGTCGCAAGCTCGCGCGAACACGAGCGCGCTTGCGAGACACCGGTCGACGTCAGCCCCAGTAACCCGGATGGCCATACGTATGCTTGAGAAGGTCCAGAAACAGCCGCACCCGCAGCGGCAGATGACGGCGCTGCGGGAACACTGCGTGGATGCCGATCGGCGGCGCGGCGAACTCGTCGAGCACGCTCAGCAGCCGCCCGGCCGCGATTTCCTCGCCGACTTCCCACCACGAGCGCCACGCCAGCCCATAGCCGTCCAGACACCACTCGTGCAGCACCACGCCGTCCGAGCATTCCATCGTGCCGGACACCTTGATCGAGACGACCTTGCCGTCCTGCTGGAACACCCAGCCGCGCTGCTGGTTCGCGCTCGCGCCGAGCGCGAGGCAGTTGTGCTGCGCGAGATCGGCGAGGCTGTGCGGCGCGCCGCGCCGGCTCAGGTACGCCGGCGACGCCACGCACACGCGGCGGTTCTCGCCGAGCTTGAGCGACACCAGCGACGAATCCGGCAGTTCGCCCAGACGCACCGCGCAATCGAAACCCTCGTTGACCAGATCGACGAGCCGGTCGGACAGGTCGAGCGTGATCGAGACGTCCGGATGCGCGACGGTGAACGCCGGCACCAGCGGCGCGACGTGCCGGCGTCCGAAACCCGCCGGCGCCGAGAGCCGCAAATGGCCGCTCGCTTTCACGCCGCCCGCCGACACGCTGGCTTCGGCGTTCTGCATGTCGTGAATGATGCGCTGGCAGTCCTCGAGGAAGGCCGAGCCTTCGAAGGTCAGCGTGATCTTGCGGGTCGTGCGCACTAGCAGCTTGACGCCGAGGCGCTCTTCGAGCGCGTCGATGCGTCGGCCGATGATCGCCGGCGCGACGCCCTCTGCAAGCGCCGCGGCGGACAGGCTGCCCTTGGCCGCGACGGTGACGAAAGTTTCGATCTGCTTGAAACGGTCCATGAGCCAGGTGCGCCGCGAAGCCCCGAAAGGAAGGCCCTCGGGGGCGCTTCGCGGCAAAGTGATCGGTGCGCGTCAGATTAGGTGCATGAAAGTAAAAGATCAAGTGATGTTTAGCCTCTTTTTTAGCGTCGATCGTCACTAATACAATCCGTCTTGACCTCTGACAGGAGTGCACGGCAATGTCGGCCACAACGACACCATCCCTAAAAGCAGTGATTTTCGATGCGTACGGCACGCTTTTCGACGTGCACTCGGTGATCGCTGCCGCCGAGCAGATGTTCCCCGGCCACGGCGATGCGCTGTCGCAGTTGTGGCGCCAGAAGCAGATCGAATACACGCAATTGCGCACGCTAGCCGATGCGGCGGCAACGCCCGGCGCGCATTACCGCCCCTTCTGGGACATCACGCTCGACGCGCTGCGCTTCGCCGCGAAAAAACTTCAGCTCACGCTGGGCCGCGCGGCCGAGAAGCGGCTGATGGACGAATACGCGTGCCTGTCCGCCTTCCCCGACGCCGTGCCCGCGCTGCGTACGCTGCGCGAGCCGGCGGCGAGTCCGTCGACGCCGCAGACACCGGCGAACAGCGAATCCGCCACACAGCGCGTCGGTCTTGCGATCCTGTCGAACGGCAATCCGCAGATGCTCGACATCGCGCTCAAAAGCGCCGGCATGAGCGGCCTGTTCGACCACGTTCTTTCCGTCGACGCCGTGCGCGCCTACAAACCCTCGCCCGCCGCTTATGCGCTCGGCACGCAGGCCTTCGACGCGCCGCCGCGCGAGATCGTCTTCGTGTCGTCGAACGGCTGGGACGTGGCAGGCGCGGCGTGGTTCGGCTTCACCACTTTCTGGCTCAACCGGCAGAACGCCCCGCTCGAAGAACTCGGCGTCACGCCGCACGGCACGGGCGGCGGGATGAGCGATCTGCTCGCTTTTCTGCGGACCCTGGCGCCGCCTGGGCGCATTGGAAACGACCCGGGCAACAGCCCAGGCAATCCCGGCGGCAGCCGCACGCGTCACCGCCCCGGCACATGACGGCTGCCACCGGCCCCTGCCGGTCCCGCCCGCCTCATCACGCACAACGACTGCTTTTCAACATCTGCACTTTTGCAATCTGACCGACCAAGGAGAAAACATGGCGAATTCGCTGACATCGTTGCCACTGCCGCAGGGCATGGAAATCTCGGCTGAGATCAAGCCCGGCTTCGAAGCGATCCTCACGAGCGAAGCGCTCGAACTCGTCGCCGCGCTGCATCGGACGTTCGAACCGCGCCGTCAGGAACTGCTGCAGGCGCGCGCGGAACGCACGAAGCGGCTCGACGCCGGCGAGCGTCCCAACTTTCTCGCCGAGACGAAAAGCGTGCGCGACGGCGACTGGACCATCGCGCCGCTGCCGCGCGATCTGCAATGCCGCCGCGTGGAGATCACCGGTCCGGTCGAGCGCAAGATGATCATCAACGCGCTGAATTCGGGCGCGGATTCGTACATGACCGACTTTGAGGATTCGAATGCGCCGAGCTGGGACAACCAGATCACCGGTCACATCAATCTGAAGGACGCGGTGCGCCGCACGATTTCGCTCGACCAGAACGGCAAGTCGTACAAACTCAACGACAAGGTCGCCACGCTGATCGTGCGTCCGCGCGGCTGGCATCTCGACGAGAAGCACGTGAAGGTGGACGGCAAGCGCGTGTCGGGCGGCATCTTCGACTTCGCGCTGTTCATGGTTCACAACGCGAAGGAACTGGTCGCGCGCGGCTCGGGCCCGTACTTCTATCTGCCGAAGATGGAGAGCCATCTGGAAGCGCGTCTGTGGAACGAGATCTTCATCGCCGCGCAGGAAGCGGTCGGCGTGCCGCGCGGCACGATTCGCGCGACGGTGCTGATCGAGACGATCGTCGCCGCGTTCGAAATGGACGAGATCCTGTACGAACTGCGTGAACACAGCTCGGGCCTGAACGCCGGCCGCTGGGACTACATCTTCTCGGCGATCAAGAAGTTCAAGGCCGACCGCAATTTCTGCCTCGCCGATCGCTCGCAGATCACGATGACCTCGCCGTTCATGCGCGCGTACGCGTTGTTGCTGCTGAAGACCTGCCATCGCCGCAACGCGCCTGCGATCGGCGGCATGAGCGCGCTGATCCCGATCAAGAACGATCCGGCGGCCAACGACAAAGCGATGGGCGGCGTGCGCTCGGACAAGGCGCGCGATGCCGGCGACGGCTACGACGGCGGCTGGGTCGCGCATCCGGGCCTCGTGCCGATCGCGATGGAAGAGTTCGTCAAGGTGCTCGGCGACAAGCCGAACCAGATCAGCAAGCAACGCATCGACGTGCTCGTCACCGCCACCGATCTGCTGGACTTCCGCCCGGAGACGCCGATCACCGAAGGCGGTCTGCGCAACAACATCAACGTCGGCATCCACTACCTGGGCTCGTGGCTCGCGGGCAATGGCTGCGTGCCGATTCACAACCTGATGGAAGACGCCGCCACCGCGGAAATTTCGCGTTCGCAGGTGTGGCAATGGATTCGCTCGCCGAAGGGCAAGCTCGACGACGGCCGCAAGGTGACGGTCGAACTCGTGCGCGAGCTGTCGGCGCAGGAACTCGACAAGGTGAAGCAGGCCGTGGGCGGAGATACGAAGCCGTATGAGCGCGCCGCGCAGATCTTCGAACAGATGTCGACGTCGGAGCAGTTCACCGATTTCCTGACGTTGCCGTTGTACGAAGAACTCTGAGGCTGTTGACGCGCTTCACGCGTCAACGCAATCAGCGGGATCGGCACCGCACGATGCCATATCAAGCTTGCCTTCACGTGCCGTATGCGGCGTGAGGGCGGCTTGAGTCGCAACACTAACCGACCGGATGGCCCGACAGGCTTACGTCTGCCGGGCCACTTTTTTAGCGGCCTTTAGCACGACGCGTCACCCGCTCGCCATGCGCATCCGACGCACCGGCTCAGCGCGTTCGACGATGCTCGACCCAATCGCCCGATCTGATTTCGGGCAAGCCCTTCACCGCATTCGGCGTGACCGGATAGAAGCGGCAGTTCACGACATTGCCGTCCACTTTCACCATCACCTCGCGCGCAAGAAAGCGATCCTCGACGCCCGGATACACGGCTTCGATTTCGTCGAGCACCGCGACCAGTTCATCGTCGATTTCGTAGACGTCGCCGATCACGTCGACGCCCGCTTCGTCGGCGACGAGGCCCGGATATAAGCCGAAGTCGTACAGATGGCCGCGCACGGTGGCGGTGCCGAGTAGCGTCGGCGCGGCGATGTCGTTGCGCGCCGCGGCTGCGCTGATGTCGTTCACTTCACCGGCACGCAATGTGCCGTAGATAAAGACGGTCTGCATCGTCGTTTGCTCTCCTGGGATGAGGGTTGGCTGGCTCGATTCGTGCCCGTTTCAAATGCCGTTTCAGTTCAGCGCCGCGCTCGCGACGAGCACGCCGTCCAGATCCGCGTAAATCCATTCGCCAGGACGCACGAGCGCGCCGGGCAACTGCACCGCCACGTCGCGTTCGCCGGCGCCGCGCTTCTGGCCGCGGCGCGGACAGGTCGTGAGCGCCGCCACGCCGGTATTGACTTCGTTCAGTTCCAGCGCATCGCGCACGCAGCCGTTCACCACGATGCCCGCCCAGCCGTTCTGCTCCGCGATCCGCGCGAGGGTGCCGCCGACCAGCGCGCAACGCAGGCTGCCGCCGCCGTCGACCACCAACACGCGGCCCGCGCCCTTCTCTTCGAGCACGGTCCGCACGAGCGCATTGTCTTCGAACACTTTCAGCGTCACCGCCTCGCCGCTGAAACACTCGGTGCGGCTGAACAGGTGAAACACCGGCTCGAGCGCGCGCAGCGTGCCGAGCGCCAGCTGATCTTCGTGTGCGTCGCACAAGTCCGCGGTGGCAAAACTCATGACGTACTCCTTATCCGGGTAATCGGGACATTATGCAACGGCGGGGTGCGGGCAACATCTACAATGACAAGGCCCGCTGGGCTCATGGCGCGCGAGCTGCGAATGCAAAGCTTCCGCATGCGCTATTTCGCGCGTCGCCTGTTCAGGCACTCGCTGTCCGGATCGACCTTCGCCCCCTTCGCCTTTCGCGCTTAACCATGACTTCGTCCGCCGACTCCGAGCTGTCGAGCTTCGTCCGCTTCGCCGACATTCCGCCCGAGTTCCAGCCGACCGAGACGCACCCGATCCGCGTGCGCTCGCGGCAAATGCCGTCGGGCTGGCGTATCGCGCGTCATACGCATGCGTGGGCGCAGGTGGCCTACGCGTCGCGCGGCGTACTGCGCGTCGCGACGACCGGCACGACGTGGATGGTGCCGCCGTCGCGCGCGATCTGGGTGCCGCCGCACGTGACACACGAAGTGGTGGCCGTCGAAGACGCGTTCCTGCGCACGCTCTACATCACCGAAAGCACCGTGCCGGCCGGGCTGGATGCCCCGCGCGTCGTCGAAGTGTCTGATCTGCTGCGCGAAGTGATTGCCGCGCTCGACACCCCCGGCATCTCGGCCACGCGCGAACAGTTGCTCGGCGCGCTCGCGCTCGACGAGCTGACGCGCTCGGAGCCGCTGCCGCTGTCCGTGCCGATGCCCAACGAAAAGCGTCTGCGTGCGCTGTGCGAAGCCGTGATCGCGGACCCGACGCACGGCGAGTCGCTCGAACAATGGGCATCGAGTGTCGGCGCGAGTACGCGCACGATCGCGCGGCTGTTTCGTCAGGAATTGGGTGTGAGCTTTTCGCAATGGCGCCAACAAGCGATTCTGGCGCGCGCGATTCCGCTGTTGAGTCAGGGGCGGCCGCTCTCGCATGTCGCGCAGGAACTCGGCTATCAAAGCCAGAGTGCGTTTTCCGCGATGTTCCGGCGCGCGTTCGGTGAGAGTCCGCGCGCGTTTATCGAGCGGGGCTCGGAACATCGCACGGAAAACGGCGAGCACAACGACGTCGAGACGGATGAAGAAACCGCGCAAGGCCGCGCGGATGCTGCCGCACGCTGATCGGCGGCCCAGGGATTTCAGACCCGCCGCGCCAGATGACGGATCGCGCCAAGCTGCGCCAGACGCGGCCCCGCGAGCTTGTAGCCCTTGCGTTGATACAGCCGCGCGGCGGGGTTGTCGACGAACACGCGCAGTTGCAGTTCGCGCAACCCGCGCTCGCGCGCCCATTGATGCGAGATGTCGAGCAGATAGGTGCCGGCGCCGAGCCGCCGATGCCCTTCGGCAATCTGCACGTCGCGGATATGCAGCGAGTCGCCTTCTTCCGTGATGCGCAGCACGCCGATCGGCTGGCCGTCCACTTCGAGAATGAAATTCTCCGATTCTCGCCAGCTGCCGAGAAACAGGTCGCTACGCCACACCAGATGGTGACGGCGATAGTAGCCGCCCATGTTGTTGCGGGTCAGCGCCTCGGCGAACTCGAAATCGTCCATGCTGGCAACGCGCAGATGAAACGGTGACGGAGCTTCGGTGGGATCGAACATGGTGGATCGGCGAAGAAGTGTCGGTCAACGGTAAAACAGCCCGCGCGCGCTGGCAATGGCTGTTTGTCCCGAGCATACCGTGGCAGGATGGCCAGGCGGAAATAAAAAAAAGCCCACTTCTTTCGAAGTGGGCTTTCTCAAATCTGGCGGAGCGGACGGGACTCGAACCCGCGACCCCCGGCGTGACAGGCCGGTATTCTAACCAACTGAACTACCGCTCCAGATTTTTTTCACCGCAGCTTATGAGCGACGCTCATTCGCCTGCTGCACCGTTCAAACTTCCAACCGAACGACGCCGATGTTCTGGCGTCCCCTAGGGGATTCGAACCCCTGTACTCACCGTGAAAGGGTGATGTCCTAGGCCTCTAGACGAAGGGGACAACGTACTGCTTATACCTTTAATGAAAAAGCCCGTTCAGGTTTGAATGAACGGGCTTTGTCTGGCGGAGTGGACGGGACTCGAACCCGCGACCCCCGGCGTGACAGGCCGGTATTCTAACCGACTGAACTACCACTCCAGTCTTTACACCCTGGCTTGCGAGCGTCGGTTAATTCTCTGCAAGCTGCGTTGCTTTACTGCCAATCGAGTCCTGACTCATAGCCGTGACTCGAACACTAAAGCGACGCTGATGTTTGGCGTCCCCTAGGGGATTCGAACCCCTGTACTCACCGTGAAAGGGTGATGTCCTAGGCCTCTAGACGAAGGGGACATAATCTTTTCAGATCTGTCTTTAATTCGCTGCTAACTTACGCTAACTTGCCAGTTATTTCGTTTCGTCAACTGCGAAGACCGCTATTTTAACGACGTTTCCGCCGATTGTGAAGTCTTTTTTACTACAACTTCCAGACTTCAGAACAACTTTACTCTATGTTGGTGGAGGTAAGCGGGATCGAACCGCTGACCTCTTGCATGCCATGCAAGCGCTCTCCCAGCTGAGCTATACCCCCTGCACACCAGAGAAACGAGATTTTAGAGGCCAATCTGCGCTTTGTAAATACCCTTTGAGCAATTACATGCGACTTTTTTCAAGCCGCACGCAAACCCTCTCAACACGCTCGCGAACGCCCCTAATCAGGCCAGCGCTTTCTCAATGCGGCTCACCACCACGTCGCGCCCGAACAGCATCAGCACGCTGTCGATCGACGGGGTATGCGTCGTGCCCGCCACCAGCAGACGAACCGGCATTGCCAGTTGCGGCATCTTCAGCCTGTGCGCGCCGAGCGTCGCCTTCACCGCGGCGGCGATCGCCTCCTTCGTCCATTCGACGGTCTTCAGCGCCGCCGCCAGATCGGCCAGCGCCGGGCGCACCGCGTCGGTCACGTGCTGCGCCAGCGATTCGGCGTCGGGCGCCGGGGTGCGATAGAACATCGCGGCGTTTTCGGCGATCTCTTTCACCGTCGACGCACGGTCCTTCAGCAGGCCCACCACCGCCGTCAGATCCGCGCCCTGCGCAAGCGCTGCTTCGTCCACACCCAGTCCGGCAAAGAACGGCTTGGTGAGCCCGGCGAGGCGCGCGTTATCCGCTTCCTTGATGTAGTGCGCGTTGAGCCAGTTCAGCTTGTCATGGTCGTACTGAGCCGGCGACTTGCCCAGGTGCTCCAGGTCGAACCATTCGACGAACTGCTCGCGCGAAAACACTTCCGCGTCGCCATGCGACCAGCCGAGACGCGCCAGATAGTTGACCACCGCTTCCGGCAGATAGCCGGCGTCGCGATAGCCGACCACGCTCATCGCGCCGTGGCGCTTGCTCATCTTCTCGCCCTGCTCGTTCAGCACGGTCGGCAGGTGCGCGTACACCGGCGTCTCGCCGCCCAGCGCACGCAGGATGTTGATCTGCCGCGGCGTGTTGTTCACGTGATCGTCGCCGCGGATCACGTGCGTGATGCGCATGTCCAGATCGTCGACCACCACGCAGAAGTTGTACGTCGGCGTGCCGTCCGGGCGCGCGATCACGAGGTCGTCGAGTTCTTCGTTCGAAATCTCGATACGGCCCTTCACGGCGTCGTCCCATGCGACCACACCCGTCAGCGGATTACGGAAGCGCAGTACCGGCTGCACGCCTTCCGGCGGCTGCGGCAGAACCTTGCCCGGCTCCGGGCGCCACGTGCCGTCGTAGCGCGGCTTTTCGCCGGCTTCGCGTTGCCGCTCGCGCAGCGCGTCGAGCTCTTCCGTCGACATGTAGCACGGGTAGACGAGCCCCGCGTCCTGCATCTGCTTGAGCACTTCGCGGTAGCGGTCCATGCGCTGCATCTGATAGAACGGGCCTTCGTCGAAATCGAGGCCGAGCCACGCCATGCCTTCGAGAATGGCGTCGACGGATTCGCTGGTGGAACGCTCGACGTCGGTGTCCTCGATCCGCAGCACGAAGGTCCCTTTCATCTTGCGCGCGAACGCCCACGGATAGAGCGCGGAGCGAATGTTGCCGAGGTGGATGAAGCCGGTGGGACTCGGTGCGAAACGGGTACGAACGGAGGTGGTCATTAGCGGTTACTCGGAAGACTGGCGCCGGCGCCTAGGCGAACATCAGCCGTGAAGCGCGGCAGCGGACCGCGCCCATGCGGCACAAGCGCGTTGCATGGACACGAGGGAAATAAATGCGAGAGCGGAATTATACCTTCCACACGCGCCCGGCCGCCCTCGCCCGAATGGCCATGGGCGGTGTGCCTGAGGGAAGGCGTCCGAGGCCAAAGAAGCGCCGACGCGGCACACATGCCAAGCGCAAGGCACGCTCAAGCCGTGTTAAAACCGCTCTGAAGTCGCCCGCCACATCGCCCGGACACTTCCTCTGCAACGTTTCATTACCAGGCCGCCGCGCGCATCGGGCTTTGATTTATGATGTGCGCGCGCTGCGGTTGGAGATAGGCCCACGGCGCGCGGAATCGCCTCTTACGGCGATCCCGTCCGTCTGACTATCAGCCTGATCGCGGCGACCGGCGACGCCGATTGCGTCGACCGCGCCGTTGCTGGAGAGCTCGTTGAAACCCTCGTCACCCCGTCTCGCCCGCCGCAACTTCTCGTTGGCGGCCGCCTCCGCCGTACTGGCCGCCTGCACCACGACCGGTGGCAAAACCAAAACCGATAGCAAGCCGCTTGCCGCTGCGCCCACCGTCAACCCGCCGCCGCTCGACAAGCCTCAGCGCCCGGTCCGCGTCGGGCTCGCGCTGGGCGGCGGCGCCGCGCGCGGCTTCGCGCACATCGGCGTGATCAAGGCCCTCGAAGCGCGCAACATCCAGATCGATCTGGTGGCCGGCACCAGCGCCGGTTCGGTGGTCGCCGCGCTATATGCTTCGGGGATGAACGGCTTTGCGCTGAACAAGCTTGCTCTGACCATGGATGAAGCGTCGATCAGCGACTGGGCGATGCCGTTTCGCACACGCGGCTTTCTGCAAGGCGTCGCGCTGCAAAACTACCTCAATACGACGCTCAACAACCGCCCGATCGAGAAGATGGCGAAGCCGCTCGGCGTGGTCGCCACCGATCTGAAAACCGGTCAGCCGATCCTGTTCCAGCGCGGCAACACCGGCATCGCGGTGCGCGCGTCATGCAGCGTGCCGTCGATTTTCGAGCCGGTGAAGGTCGGCGGCCATGAATATGTCGACGGCGGCCTGGTGAGCCCGGTGCCGGCATCGTTCGCGCGCAAAATGGGCGCGGACTTCGTGATCGCCGTGGACATTTCGCAGCGCCCGGAAAGCGGCCTGACCGCCAGTTCGTTCGACGTGCTGATGCAAACTTTCACGATCATGGGCCAGACGATCAAGGCCTATGAACTCGACAAGTACGCTGACGTCGTGATCCGGCCGAATCTGGCCGCGATGAGCGGCAGTGACTTCTCACAGCGCAACGCGGCGATTCTGGCCGGCGAAGAAGCAGTGGCAAAGATGATGCCGGAGCTGCAACGTAAACTGGCCGCGCGTCGCACGACGGCGTAAGGCGTGGCGGCAAATGCGGGTTGCTGTCGCGACCGGCCTGGGGCACGCAGCGCGGGCCTCGGGCAGCAACGACGCCGATCAGACTGCCACCGAGCCGCGCGAGCGCAGTACGGCTCCGAAACACCCAAATAGAAAAAGCCTGCTTCGAACGAAGCAGGCTTTTTTATCGCTGCAAAACCACCAACTCAGCCAGAATCAGTTGTTGCCGCCGATCGTCGCGGTCACGCGCTTGCGCAGATCTTCGCCTTCCTGGTACGACGCTTCGATCCGGCGCGCGCCGGTGAAGCGTTTTTCCCAGTAGCCGCTATCCAAGTCGTCGACCCGAATCGTGCTGCCCGTGGAGGGCGAATGCACGAACTTGTTGTCGCCGATATAGATGCCGACATGCGAGAACGTGCGGCGCATCGTATTAAAGAACACCAGATCGCCCGGCTTCAGGTCGCTCACGCGAACCTTCTCGCCCACCCGGCTCATTTCCTCGGCACGACGCGGCAATGCCATGCCGAGCGTGTCCTGGAACACGTAGCGGACGAAACCGCTGCAATCGAGCCCCGAATCAGGCGTGTTGCCGCCCCAGCGGTAGCGTACGCCGATCATGTTCAGTGCGCCGACCACCACGTCGCCTGCTTTTCCGGCCATGCCGGACAGGAACGATTTGGCGCCGCCGTCGCTTTCGGGAGCGGCCGTTTGCGCACTGGATGCCGAACTGGAAATGGACGAAAAATTCGACCCGCTGGGGGTCGAATAGGAGGCATTCTGATTAAAACCGCTTACTTCATCGGCGAACGCGCCGGGAGCTGCTGCCATCAAGACGCCAATGAACATCCCGGCGACGACGCGCGTGCAAGCCTGGGTTAGATTTCTGTGCTGCATTGGTCGGTAGTTTTTGCCTAAAAATCAGGGGTCTACGGAAAAAAGTTTGGTCGATACTAGCCAGTAAGTATTCACATGTCAAAACAAATAGAAAAATACAATCGAGATACGCACCCAATTGGTGAAAGGGTTGAAAAATCAATGGTCGCGGGCCGCTTTCAGGAGTTTTCGGGTGTAAGGATGAGCCGGGGTCGCAAAAATTTCCTCGACTTCCCCGGCTTCGACGATGGAACCGTTTTGCATCACCGCGACGCGATGCGCCATTGCCCCGATCACGGCGAGATCGTGGCTGATGAAAACGAAGCCGAGGTTGTACTTCTGTTGCAACCCGGCGAGCAGTTTCAGCACCTGTTGCTGGATCGACACGTCGAGCGCGCTGGTCGGTTCGTCGAGAATCAGCACGCGCGGTTCGAGCACCAGCGCGCGCGCAATCGCGATCCGCTGACGCTGGCCGCCGGAAAATTCATGCGGATAGCGATACAGCACCGTGCGATCGAGGCCGACCTCGCGCAGCACCGCCACCACCTTGTCGCGCCGCGCCTGCGGGGTCATCTGCGGCCGATGCAGAGCGAGCCCTTCGCCGACGATCCGCTCGATCGTCTGGCGCGGCGAAAGCGAGCTGAACGGGTCCTGAAAGACGACCTGCATGTTCGAGCGCAACGCGGTCTGGTCAGCGCCGCGATAGCTGCCGAGCGCCCTGCCCTGAAACTCGATCTCGCCGTGGGCGGTGCGTTGCAGACCGAGCAGCGCCATCGCGAGGGTCGACTTGCCGGAACCCGATTCGCCGACGATCCCGAGCGTCTCGCCCTGGCGCACGGACACGCTCGCGTCGGCGACCGCGCGAAACCGTCCCGAGCGGAACCAGCCGCCGAAGCCCGGCAGCTTCGTTTTGAAATCCACCGAGATCGCGCGCGCCTCGAGCAGCACGGGCGCGATCGGCAGCACCGGCACCACCGTGCGCTGCGGCCGGCTCGCCAGCAGACGCTGCGTGTACGGATGCTGCGGCGACTCGAACACCCGCTCGACCGGCCCGCTCTCGACCAGCACGCCCCGCTCCATCACCGCGATGCGCTGCGCGAAGTGGCGCACCAGATTCAGGTCGTGCGTGATCAGCAGCACGGCCATCCCGCGCTTTTGCGCTTCGTCGCGTTGCAACTCCAGCAGCAGATCGACGATCTGCGCGCGGATCGTCACGTCGAGCGCCGTGGTGGGCTCGTCGGCGAGCAGCAGTCTGGGACGGCACGCGAGCGCCATCGCGATCATCGCGCGCTGCCGTTGCCCGCCCGACAGCTGATGCGGGTAACTGTTCACGCGCTTGCCCGGTTCGGCGATACCGGTGCGCCCCAGCAGTGCGACCGCGCGTTTGCGCGCCTCGCCCGCCGACACGCCGTCGTGCACGACGATGGTCTCCGCAATCTGATCGCCGACCGTATAAAGCGGATTGAGCGCGGTCATCGGTTCCTGGAAGATCATCGCGATGTCCGAGCCGCGCATGCCGCGCATCTCGCGCTCGCTCTTGCCGAGCAGATCCACGCCGTCGAAACGGATCGTGCCGCTCACCTGCGCGTCGCTTAGGAGCCGCAGGATCGACAGCGCGGTCACGCTCTTGCCCGAGCCCGATTCGCCGACCAGCGCCACTCGCTCGCCGCGCTCGATCGCGAGCGTGACATCGCTCACCGCAACGGTGTCGCCGAAGCTCACGCGCAGATGGTCGAGTTCCAGCAGCGGCGGCGCGGGCACCTTTTGCCCGTTGTTCTGAACCGTGGCGCTCATTGGTTGCCTCCGGCGCGCATCGCATCGGAGATGCGGGTATCGAGCGCGTTGCGCAGCGCGTCGCCCATGAAGGTCAGCAACAACAGCATCGCGACCAGCACGCCGAAGGTGGACAACGAAATCCACCATGCGTCGAGATTCGCCTTGCCTTGCGCGAGCAGCTCACCGAGGCTCGGGGTGGGCGACGGCACGCCGAGGCCGAGAAAGTCGAGACTCGTCAGCGCGAGAATCGCGCCGCTCATGCGGAACGGCAGGAACGTGATCACCGGCGTCAGGCTGTTGGGCAAGACGTGGCGCCACATGATCTGCCAGTTCGACAGCCCCATTGCCCGCGCGGCGCGTACGTAATCCTGATGCCGATTGCGCAGAAACTCGGCGCGCACGTAATCGGACAAGCCTATCCAGCCGAACAGCGACAGCAGCACGATCAGCAGAATGAAGCCCGGTTCGAAGATCGACGAGAAAATGATCAGCAGATACAGCTCGGGCATCGCGCTCCAGATTTCGATCAGACGCTGCCCGACGATATCGATACGTCCTCCGAAATAACCCTGCACGGCACCGGCAGCGATTCCCAGTATCGTGCCGATCAGCGTCAGCACGAGCCCGAACTCCACCGACACCCCGAAACCATAGAGCAGCCGGGCGAACAGATCGCGGCCGCGGTCGTCGGTGCCGAGCCAGTTATCGCGCGACGGCGGCGCCGGGTTCGGCGCCTTCGAGAAGTAATTCAGCGTGTCGTAGTAGTAGCGGTTTGGCGGATAGAGCGCGAAATTGCCAGGCGTGTCGAAACGATGCTTGATATACGGATCGAGATAATCGGCCGGCGTCGGGAAATCGCCGCCGAACGTGGTCTCCGCGTAGGTCTTGAAGAGCGGGAAATACAGGTGGCCTTCGTAGCGCACCACAATCGGCTTGTCGTTCGACCACAGCGGGCCCGCGAGGCTCGCCGCGAACGCCACGACGAACACGATCAGACTCCAGTAGCCCAGCCGCTGCTGGCGAAAACGCTGCCACACGCGGCGCGCGGGCGAAGGCGACACGAACGCGCGAACGGGTTCGGCGCGCGCCGCCGCGTCGGCGGAAAGACGGGCTCGATTCATCAGCGCTCCAGTTGTTCGAATTGGATGCGGGGATCGACCCACACATAGCAGAGGTCGGAGATCAGCTTGGTCGCGAGGCCGATCAGCGTGAACAGATACAGCGTGCCGAGCACGACCGGATAGTCGCGGCGCACCACCGATTCATACGACAGCAGCCCCAGCCCGTCGAGCGAAAACAGCGTCTCGATCAGCAGACTGCCGGTGAAGAACGCGCCGATGAACGCCGCCGGAAAGCCGACGATCAGCGGCAACAACGCATTGCGGAACACGTGCTTCCACAGCACGCGCTTTTCGGACAGACCTTTAGCGCGCGCGGTGAGTACGTATTGCTTGCGGATCTCGTCGAGAAAGGCGTTTTTCGTCAGCATCGTGACGACCGCGAAACTGCCCACCACCGAAGCGGTGATCGGCAACGTGATGTGCCACAGATAGTCGACGATCTTGCCGCCCAGACTCAGCTGCGCCCAGTTGTCCGACGTGAGATTGCGCAGCGGAAACAGTTGCAGGAAGGTGCCGCCGCCGAACAGCACGAGCAGCAGCACCCCCAGCACGAAGCCCGGAATCGCGTAGCCGATCAGCACCACGAGGCTCGTCGCGATATCGAAGCGCGAACCGTTGCGCACCGCCTTCGCAATGCCCAGCGGCACCGATATCAGATACGTGAGGAAGAAGGTCCACAGGCCGATGCTGATCGACACCGGCAGCTTCGACACGATCAGCGACCACACGCTTTGATGACGGAAATAGCTTTGCCCGAGGTCGAAGGTCGAGAAGCGCTTGAGCATCAGCACGTAGCGTTCGAGCGGCGGTTTGTCGAAGCCGTAAAGCTGCTTGAGTTGCGCGATCTGTTGTGCGTCGACGCCGCTATGCGCACGCAGACCGAACGGCGCGCCGTTCTCCGCGCCCTTGCGCAACTCGTGCTGCATCTGCTCGACCGGACCGCCCGGCACGAACTGGATCACGGCGAAGGTCAGCGTGAGCACGCCAAGCAAGGTCGGGATCATCAGCAACAGACGTTTGAGGATGTAGCTCCACATGGGCGGCGTTCCGGTGCGAAGTGCGAAGGCGGTGAATGAAATGGCGCGTTGGCGTGGCAGCGGTTCTGGCTACGGCTTTGACGACGAATGCGGCAGTGCTTGCGGCTGTGCCGGTGGCGATGCCTGCGGCTGCTCGTACCACCACATCGACGTGATCCAGCCTTCCGCGCCATAGTACAGCGGCAGCGTTTTCGGCCACGCGAGGCCGCGCTTGAATGCGACCCGATGCGTGCCGCTGTACCAGTGCGGCACCACATAGTAGCCATGCATCAGCAGTCGGTCGAGCGCATGCGTCGCGTCCACCAGTTGCTCGCGCGTCTGCGCATGCACGAGCGCGTTCAGAACAGCATCGACCACGGGCGACTTCAACCCGATCATGTTGTCCGACCCGTTGGTATCGGCGGCCTTGCTGCCGAAGCGCTCGATCTGCTCCGAGCCCGGTACCTGCACGTCGGGCATGCGGATCGTCGTGACGTCGAAATCGAACGCGTCCAGTCGCTTCTGATAGACCGCGTAATCCGCCACCCGAAACGTCGCGGTAATGCCGAGCTTCTGAAGATTACGGATATAGGTCGCGACGATCGGCTCCATCTGCGCGGCCGAGCCTGAGTCATCGAGGATCTCGAACTGGAATGGCTCGCCCTTCGCGTTACGCAACGCACCGTCGCGATAGGTCCAGCCGGCGTCCTGCAACAATGCGCGCGCCTGCAGCAGATTGGCGCGCAGCGAGCCTGGCGGATCGGTATCCGGCTGCTTCGGCGGCGGACCGAACACGGCGGGGTCGAGTTGCGCCCGGAACGGTTCGAGCAAGGCCAGCTCGCCCGGCGATGGCAAACCCTTCGCCTGCAAATCCGTGTTGGCGAAGAAACTGTCGATGCGCCGGTACTGGTTGTAGAACAACTGCCGGTTCAGCCACTGGAAGTCGAGCGCGAGATCGAGCGCCTTGCGCACGCGCACGTCCTGGAACAACGGACGCCGCGTATTCAGCATGAAGCCTTGCATGCCGGTGCCGTTGTGTTGCGGGAACTCACGCTTGATCAGCTCGCCGCTATCAAACTTCTTGCCGACGTCGCGCCGCACCCAGTTGCGCGCGACATACTCGACGAGCGCATCGTATTCGCCGGCCTTGAAGGCTTCGAGCCGCGCCGTGCTATCCGAGTACAGCTTGTAGACGATGCGATCGAAGTTGTTCATGCCGGCGCGCACCGGCAATTCCGCACCCCAATAATTCGGATCGCGCCGATACGTGATCGTCCGGCCGTTGTCGTACTGCTCGATCAGATAAGGTCCGCTGCCGATCGGCTTTTCGAACGCGAGCTGGTCGAACGGAGTGCGGCTGCCGTCCGGCTTCATCCCCCACTTGCGCGAGAACACCGGCATGCCGCCCGCCAGCAGCGGCAGTTCGCGATTGCGCTGGCGAAACTCGAAACGCACCGTCTGCGGATCGACCACCACCGCGCGCGTGATCTCGCCGAAGATCGACGCAAATTGCGGCGCGGCCTGCGGGCTTTTCAGCGTGTCGAGCGAGAACTTGACGTCGTCGGCGGTGACCGGATCGCCGTTCGAAAAGCGCGCGCGCGGATTGATGTGGAAAGTCACCGACAAGCCGTCAGGCGCGACCTCGATGTCATCGGCGAGCAGCCCGTAGGCGGACGCAACCTCGTCGCTGCTGCCGACGGTCAGGCTCTCGAACAGCAGATCCACGCCGGGCGCCGTATTGCCGCGCAGCGTGAACGGATTGAATTTATCGAAGCTCGTGAGACGGCTCGGGTTGGCCAGCACCAGCGTGCCGCCCTTCGGCGCATCCGGGTTGACGTAGTCGAAGTGCTTGAAGCCGGCCGGATATTTCGGCTCGCCGTATTGTGCGATTGCATGGGCCGCGTGGGCTTGCGGCGCGGCAAGCAAACCGGTGATGGCGAGCACGCAAGCTGTCGCGGCAGCGCGCGCCGAACCCCATGCACACCATGAGCACAATGCGCGCCAGGAACGCGGCACCACTGCGAGACCGCTGCGCGAAGGTCCGTGAATCACGCTGCATCGAAATGCACGAGGCGCTTGAACCCGTCGCGAGCCAGTTGTCATAGGGGCCTTGTTGGTCAGTGGGCAATTGCAATGTGAGAGAATTCTACCCAATTAATCCGCGCTGTCCGCGCCTGTGGAGCGCGCCACATTCGCACGCGCGGCGCGGCGATCGTTCAGGAGATTCCATGGGCTTCCTCGCTGGCAAACGTATCCTGCTGACCGGCCTGTTGTCGAACCGTTCGATTGCGTACGGCATCGCGCAGGCCTGCAAGCGTGAAGGCGCCGAGTTGGCGTTCACCTATGTCGGCGAGCGCTTCAAGGATCGCATCACCGAATTCGCCACCGAGTTCGGCAGCGATCTGGTGTTCCCCTGCGACGTCGCCGACGACGCGCAGATCGACGCCCTCTTCGCGTCGCTCAAGCAACACTGGGACGGCCTCGACGGCCTCGTCCACTCGATCGGCTTTGCGCCGCGCGAGGCGATTGCCGGGGATTTCCTCGACGGCATGACGCGCGAAAACTTCCGCATCGCGCACGACATTTCCGCGTACAGCTTCCCCGCGCTCGCCAAGGCCGCGCAGTCGATGTTCACGCCGGACGCGTCACTGCTCACGCTGAGCTATCTCGGCGCCGAACGCGCAATTCCGAACTACAACACGATGGGGCTCGCGAAGGCTTCGCTCGAAGCGAGTGTGCGTTATCTGGCGGTGTCGCTCGGCGCCAAGGGCGTGCGCGTGAACGGCATTTCGGCGGGGCCGATCAAGACGCTGGCCGCGAGCGGCATCAAAGGCTTCGGCAAGATTCTCGAGTTCGTCGAACAGAACGCACCGCTCAAACGCAACGTGACCATCGAGCAGGTCGGCAATACCGCGGCGTTTTTGTTGTCGGATCTGGCGGCCGGCGTGACGGCGGAGATCGTGCACGTCGATAGCGGCTTTAGTGCGGTGGTCGGAGGGATGGCGGCTGTGGCGGAGTGAAGGGCGCGCGCGCGGGTCTGAGGCCGCTTGATCCTGATACTGCTCGATGAAGGCGCCTGCGTTGAATGCACGCGCCTGCCTAACGTCACTGCGATCGTGAAACCGCAAGTGCGGCAGGCATTAAAAAACCGCCCTGTTTTGGGCGGTTTTTTTCAATCTACGACACCAATCTGATCGCGCCGTATCGCTCGCTCTATGGCTTAGTGCCAGCCGCGATGATTGTCGTAGTGATCGTGAGCATAGTTGCCACGACCCGGAGGATGATGGCGATACCAGTCATCACGCGCCCAGTAGCGACGACCGTCCCAGTAGCGGTCGCCATGCCAGCCGACCACGATCGCCGGGCCGCCGTAGTACACGGGCGCCGGTTGATAAATGACGGGCGGCGGAGGCGGCGGAGGCGGTGCGTACACCGGAGCCGGCGCAACGTAGACCGGTGCGGGAATGCCGATATTGACGCCGATGTTCAGCCCACCGGCCATTGCAACACCCGATGCACCCAACGTCAGAACCCCGATCAGAAGCGGAACAAGACGAACGGACTTCATTGATCACCTTTTTGAAGAATGTGTTGTTGCGGCGGAATATAGCGCAAGGCGTCCTTCCGCGTATTTCAAGTTTGTAATAACTGATGCATAACATCGCACGGGCCGTCCACGCGTTACTTCTGGTTACATCGGACAAAGGCCCGGTGAAAAAGTAGAGCGATTGTAACCGAGGCCGTCGCCCGCCGAACTGCCGCCGCCCGCGCATCGTCCGCGCGGCCGGCGTGAAGCTTTTTACTGTGCGCAAACGCCGCAGCCGCCCCGCCGTCCTGCCCTCGGTGAGCCGCCAATCGTGGCGTCATCGCCCATCCCCCCTCTCCGCCTCTCCTCCTCTCCCCCTCTACCCCGCCCTTCCCGGTCGACGCCGGGGCGTCGGTCCGCGCATCGCTAAAAACGAACATTTTATGTTCGAAAGAACATCAAATTCAATAAATATCAATCCCATGTCATCAGACCACTCTATCGCCTCGATCGACCATTTACGAATCTTATCCCATAAAACACGAACTATTTCGTAGAAAAACATGGTTTTCCCTGGTGTCCGAGAGTACCTCAGGTGATACGATGACTTGAATTGGAAATCCAAAAAATGTTCGAATTCGCGCACATCCGCCTGCTGAGCAATCAACCGGCGGACCATGGGCAACGGAGACTGATTTGAAAACAATCGCCGGATTGCGCTGGTGGATCATCGCGCTCGTATGCGCAGGGACGATCGTCAACTATCTGTCGCGCAACTCGCTCGGCGTGATGGCGCCCGAATTGATGAAGCTGCTCCACATGAGCACCCAGCAGTATTCGTATGTCGTGGGCGCCTTCCAGATTGGCTACACCGTGATGCAACCGGTGTGCGGCCTGATCATCGACCTGATCGGCCTGCGGCTCGGCTTCGCGCTGTTCGCCTGCCTGTGGTCGTTCACGGGTGTGTTCCACGGTTTGGCGGGCGGCTGGCTCTCGCTCGCGGCCTTGCGCGGGCTGATGGGCCTGAGCGAGGCCGTCGCCATTCCGGCGGGCATGAAAGTCGTGGCCGAATGGTTTCCCGATCGAGAAAAATCCGTGGCGGTCGGCTATTTCAATGCCGGCACGTCGCTCGGTTCGCTGCTCGCGCCGCCTCTCGTCGTCTTCCTGTCGCTGCGCTACGGCTGGCAAAGCGCCTTTGCCGTGACCGGCGCGCTCGGCTTCTTCTGGGCGGCCGCCTGGTATCTGCTGTACCGCTCGCCGGCCGATCACACGCGCATCAGTGAAGCCGAGCGCGACACCATCAGCCGCGGACAAACGCCGGCCGCGCCGCGTCGCCGCAGCGTTCGCGAGGTATTGAGTACGCGCCACTTCTGGGCCATTGCGCAAGCGCGCTTTTTCGCTGAGCCCGCCTGGCAAACCTTCAGTTTCTGGATTCCGCTTTACCTCGCCACCCAGCGTCACATGGATCTGAAGCAGATCGCGCTGTTCGCCTGGTTGCCCTTTCTCGCCGCCGACCTGGGCGGCCTGTTCGGGGGCTACCTGTCGCCGTTTTTGATGAAACACCTGCGCATGCCGCTGATCCGCTCGCGCATCACGGGGGTCGTGCTCGGCGCGTTGATGATGCTTGGGTCTGCATCCATCGGCCTCGTCGCGTCGCCGTATCAGGCCATCGCGCTTTTTTGCGTAGGCGGCTTCGCGCATCAGATGATTTCGGCGCTCGTGAACACACTGGCCGCCGACGTATTCGACCCGAGCGAGGTCGGCACCGTCGCCGGCTTTGCGGGCATGGCAGCGTGGATCGGCGGGCTGGGCTTTTCGCTGCTGGTCGGCGCGCTGGCCGATTCGATCGGATACACGCCGCTGTTCGGCGCGCTCGGCGCTTTCGATCTCATCGGCGCGACGCTGCTGATCGTTCTGATGCGCGGCGCCTCCCGCGACGCACAGCCGCATCCCGCGCGCAGCAATACCGGCACCACCGCGTGACCTTCCGGAAGACCCATCATGCGTTCACTGACGAACCTGAAACAACCGCCGCGTTTTTCGTTGTCGTCTCATGTCGGCAACCATCTCGTTCTGAGCGCGCAGGCGAACTGCCGCATCGAACTGTTCGTTCTCGCGGAAGACATCATCCGCGTGCTCGTGCTGCCGGACGGTGAAATACACGGCCCACGAAGCTGGGCCATAGCGCCCGGCGCCGACGACGTGGCGCTCGAAGGGCGCGACCGGCGCGACATGAGCGGCTTCACGCCGCCGCCGTTCGCGGTGTCGGGCGATGCCGGCCACGTGGTAGTCGAAACCGCGCGCGTGCGCCTGACGGTCACGCTCGACGGCGGCCTGTGCGCGTGGGACATCCTGCACGAAGACGCCTGGCATCGCGTGATGAACGACCGCCGGACGCAAGCGTATAACTTCGGCTGGTGGGACGAGCGCGTGTATCACTACATCGAGCGCCGCGAGGGCGAAATGTACGTCGGCCTCGGCGAGCGTGCCGGTTCGCTGGATCGCGCTGATCAGAGCTACGAGATGCGCAATATCGACGCCATGGGCTACAGCGCGCGCACCACGGACCCGCTCTACAAACACATTCCGTTCTACGTAACCTGGCAGCCGCACACGTCGACGGGCTTCGGCCTGTTCTACGACACGCTCGCCGATTGCCGCTTCGACATGGGCCGCGAGCTCGACAACTATCACGGCCGCTACCGGTATTTCATCGCCGCGCATGGCGATCTCGACTATTACTTCATCGCGTCGGCGGGCACTCCGCTGCATGCGGTGCGCCGTTTCACGTGGCTGACCGGACGGCCCGCCTGGATGCCCAAATGGGGGCTGGGCTACTCTGGCTCGACGATGAGCTACACCGACGCGCCCGATGCGCAGCAGCGGATGGGCGAATTCATCGAACGATGCAGCGAGCACGACGTGCTGTGCGACTCGTTCCATCTGTCGTCGGGTTACACGTCGATCGGTCCGAAGCGTTATGTATTCAACTGGAATCACGAGAAGTTCCCCGATATCGACGGCTTTGTGCAGAGCTATCTCGCACATAGCGTGCGGCTGTGCGCGAACATCAAACCTTGTCTGCTGCAGGATCATCCTGCGTTCGAAGAAGTCGCACGGGCCGGCCTGCTGATCCGCGCGCGCGACGGCGATCCGGCGTGGGTGCAGTACTGGGACGAAGTCGGCGCCTATCTGGACTTCACGAATCCGCACACCATCGACTGGTGGAAGGCGCGTGTGAAAGACAGCCTGCTGAAGCACGGCGTGGCGGCGACATGGAACGACAATAACGAATTCGAAATCTGGTCGCCGCACGCGCTCGCTCACGGCTTCGGCAACGCGTATCCGGCACACGAGGCGAAGGTGTTGCAAACGCAGTTGATGATGCGTGCGTCTCACGACGCGCAACGCGAGTACGCACCCGAGCGGCGGCCGTTTCTCGTGTCGCGCTCGGGCGGCGTCGGCATGCACCGCTACGTGCAGACGTGGTCCGGCGACAACTACACGTCATGGGAAACGCTGCGTTTCAACCTGAAAATGGGCCTCGGGCTCGCGATGTCGGGCGTGTCGAACAGCGGACACGACATCGGCGGCTTTTCGGGTCCGGCGCCGGGTCCGGAGTTGTTCGCGCGCTGGGTGGCGTTCGGCATCTTCCTGCCGCGCTTTAGCATTCACTCGTGGAACGACGACGGCACGGTCAACGAACCGTGGATGCATCCCGAAGTCACGCAACAGGTGACCGGGTTGATCAAGCTGCGCTACCGGCTCATTCCTTACCTGTACGAACTGCTCTGGCAATCGCATTGCGCGTATGAGCCAGTGTTGCGGCCCATGTTCGCGGAGTTTCCGCACGACCCACGCTGCCTCGTCGACGGCGATGACATGATGCTCGGCTCGTCGATGCTGGTCGCGCCGGTGATCGAGGCGGGCCAGTCCACGCGCGATGTGTATCTGCCCGCGGGCACGAGCTGGGTGTCGTACTGGAGCGGCGAGGCGTTTGACGGCGGCCGGACGGTGACGCTGCCCGCGCCGTTCGAGCAGCCGGTGTTCCTGTTGCGTGAAGGCAGCGTGGTGCCGTTGAACATTGCCGAGCAGCACTTCGGCCATCCCGCCGACGAGCGCGCATTCCTCGCGGTGCCGCACGCCGGCGCCGGCACCACGCGCGGCGGCTGTGTCGAAGACGACGGCGAAAGCGAAGCCTGGCGTACCGGCGCACAAGGCCGCTGGAACGTCGTGCTGACGGGCGATGCGCACACGCTGCGCATTTCGGTCGAGCGCGAAGGCTGGATGCCGCAGCCGCAGCCACAAGTGAGCATCTTCGTGCCGCGACACGAACTACGCGCAATCGTCTGCGCCGGTGGCGCGCTCGCGGGCGACCATCTGTCCGGCGGCTGGCGCTGCCTGACGATTAACCTCGCGCACTAAACAACCGTCAACAGCGGCCTGGCGGATCAGGTCGCTCATTCGATCCGGAGACCCGCAGCCATGAACGCTTCAAAGCGTGCGCGATCACGCGCGTTCGTCCTCTCCTGCCTGCCAATGGCGGGCGCGGCGCTGTCGAGCGCCGCTTCGGCGCAAAGCAGCGTCACGTTGTACGGCGTCGTCGACAACGCGTTCGCCTATGCCAGCAACCAGCATGGGCACGCCAACTTTTACATGAGCCAGGGCAACCTGCAGGCCAGCAAGTTCGGCCTGCTCGGCTCGGAAGACATCGGCGGCGGCACGAAGGCGATCTTCAGACTCGAAAGCGGCTTCAACTCGCTGACCGGTGCGCAGAGCACCGCGGGCTATCTGTTCAATCGGCAGGCCTACGTCGGGCTCACCGATGACCGCTACGGCACGGTGACGCTCGGCCGTCAATATACGCCCTACTTCCAGATGGTCGGCGCACTCGGGCCGACGGGCGTGCTCACGGGCGCGACCGGTGCGCATCCCGGAGATATCGACGCACTCGACACCACGCTGCGCTTCAACAATTCGATAACCTATCTTTCGCCGACCCTGGCAGGATTGCAGATGAGCGCGCAGTACGGGCTGGGCGGCGTGCCGGGCAGCATCGTCAATGGCAGTCATTTCAGCGCGGCCTTTCGCTACGACTACAAGCCGTTTGCGATCGCGGCGGGCTACGTGAAGCTGAAAGACATCGCGACGAGCGCGGCGCTAGGCAGCTTTGCCATCAATTCGCCGGTGAACAACGGCTACGCGACGGCGCGCAGCGCACAGCTGTTCGCCGCGGTCGCCCGCTATAGCCTTCAGGACCTGATGGTCGGTATCAACTATTCGAACGTGCAATACGCGCCGGGCAATGGTTCGCTGTTTTCGAGCAAAGCCGTGTTCAACACGTATGGCGTGGTATCGACCTACCGGATCACGCCAAGCGTGACTGTCGGCGCCGGCTACAGCTATACGCAGGCGAGCAGGGCGAACGGCATCGACGATGCTGCGCGCTATCAGCAGATTTCGCTGGAGCAGACTTGCAACCTCTCCGTGCGCACGACGTTGTATGCGCTGCAGGCCTATCAGCATGCGCGCGGCAAAGCGTTGGTCGCAACGGGTAGCGGCGCAACGAGCATTGTGGATGCGGTGGCGGTGGTCGGCGACTCGCAGAATACGACACCGTCGTCGGGGCCCTCACAGTTTGTCGGGATGGTGGGATTGCGGCACGCGTTTTGACGGCGCCGTCCCCGCAGCGATTGCGGGGATTCGTTGCGTCTGAGCGCCGCAATCAAGGCGTCACGGACGATCTTCCAGGCTGATCCGGATCCTTCAATTTCCATCCGGCAATCGCGAACGCGGAGTTCGATTGCGACGCGCTCCACGCAACGGTTCGCAGCATCGTTGCCCGCTTCATAGACGATTACACCTTCGCTGACGACACAGGGAAGCCATCGCAGTAATCCTGATCATTGGAGCCGCGATGGTGTGATGGTGATCCCTGCAACGATGGCAGCGAGTGTTGCCGACCTGGCCATCAAATGTGGACGAAACGACGACGCGCCCGCTAGGTTGGTGGCCCGAAAAAACAAAACCCCGCAGAGCCGAGACTCTGCGGGGTTTGCCGCCATCACTGGCGGAGACGGAGGGATTCGAACCCTCGATCCAGGTTTTGGCCCAGATGCTCCCTTAGCAGGGGAGTGCCTTCGACCTCTCGGCCACGTCTCCCAAACTTTCTGTCGCACAGGGAGTCAGTGCGACGAAGCCAAGATAATAGCGGGCCGAACCTCGAAGGTCAATGTCTGAAGAACACTTTTTGTGCCAGCTTTGTCATTGCCGATGCAATTTGTTCTCATCGGCCGCGCAAAACAAACGGGGCGCTTTGAAGCGCCCCGTTTTTCATGCCATTTACGCCTGATCCAGATCAAACGCCTTATGCAGCGCGCGCACGGCGAGCTCCATGTACTTCTCGTCGATCAGCACCGAAATCTTGATTTCGGAAGTCGAGATCATCTGGATGTTGATGCCTTCTTCCGACAGCGTGCGGAACATCGTGCTCGCGATGCCGACGTGCGAACGCATGCCGACGCCGACCACCGACACCTTCGACACCTTCGGATCGCCCAGCACCTGCTCCGCCTGCACGTGGCCCTTCACCTGGCCGGTGAGGATGTCCATCGCGCGCTGATAGTCGCCGCGGCCGACCGTGAACGTGAACGCCGTTTTACCTTCGACGCTCTGGTTCTGGATGATCATGTCGACGTCGATATTCGCGTCCGCCACCGGGCCGAGAATCTGATACGCGATGCCCGGCTTGTCGGGCACGCCCATCACGGCGATACGAGCTTCGTCGCGCTGAAACGCAATGCCCGAGATGACTGCTTTTTCCATGGTCTCATCTTCTTCAAAAGTAATCAGGGTGCCCGACTTCATTTCAGCGTCGAGCGGCATCAGCGGATCGGTCAGGCTCGACAGCACGCGTGTCTTCACCTGATACTTGCCGGCGAATTCCACCGAGCGGATCTGCAGCACCTTCGAACCCAGGCTGGCCATTTCCAGCATTTCTTCGAACGTCACGCGATCGAGCCGGCGCGCTTCTTCGACCACGCGCGGGTCGGTCGTGTATACACCGTCGACGTCCGTGTAAATCAGGCACTCATCGGCGTTCAGCGCGGCCGCGACCGCAACCGCCGAGGTATCCGAGCCGCCGCGGCCGAGCGTGGTGATATGGCCGTCCGGGTCGATGCCCTGGAAGCCGGTGATCACCACCACCCTGCCCGCGTCGAGATCGCGCAGCACGCGCTCGCCGTCGATTTCGCTGATGCGCGCTTTCGTGAACGCGCTGTCCGTCCTGACCGGCACTTGCCAGCCGGCATAGCTGACCGCGTCGACGCCGGCTTCCTGCAGCGCGATGGCGAGCAGTCCCGAACTGACCTGCTCGCCCGTGGCGGCGATCATGTCGAGTTCGCGCGGGCTCGGTTGAGTCGTGATTTCTTTCGCGAGACCGAGCAAGCGGTTGGTTTCGCCGGACATTGCCGACGGCACGACGACCATCTTGTGGCCGGCCTTGTGCCATTTCGCGACGCGCTTGGCGACGTTCTTGATGCGCTCGACCGAGCCCATCGAGGTGCCGCCGTATTTATGTACGATGAGTGCCATTGTCGTTCTGAACTGGAAGAGAAACCGCGCTGGCGCGCTGGAGACAACCGCACAAAAGCACAGGGAGCGCAACGTCTTGTGAACGACGGCAGAGTGTGTGGCGGCGTAAATGCAGCGCGCGTGCAGCACGCGCGGATTTGCCCGGAAATGATCGCTAATGGCTTAACGGAAACGACGGATCACGCTCGCAAACCGGCGATAGCGACAAAAGCGACGGCGAAATCGGGTCGGGCAAACACGTAAACCTACCCGATTGGGGGCAAAAAGACAAGCCGCGCCGGCCATCGCAACGTGGAGAATTGGCGCTGCAAAGGCCTGTTTCATGCGGCTTTGCGCCCTATTTCGAGGTTTGGCGCGTCGCTCACCGGGCAGTCCAACCGTCCGGTCAGGCAAGCAACAGATCTTCGCGCCAGATGATTCTGATGCGCGCTTCAGCGGGGTCGGCCGGGTCGGTCAACGCCGCGCGGTTCACGCCGAGCAGAGGCACGAACAGTAGTTCGTCGCCGACGTAAAGCAGCGGCACGTCGCGCTTCCACGCAGGAATGCGGCGCTCCTGGAAGAGGTTCTTCAAGGTCCGGTTCGGTGCGTTTGGCGAGTCGGCCGTGCGCATCCGTTCGCCGCCGCTGCGCGATCTTGCGTTCAACAACGCGCGTTGCAGGACGCTGATGGGGATGGAGTCGCGATTGGACGCGTGGGGGTTCGCATCTGAGGCGGCCGCACGTTCATTGCCTGTCGCCGCATCTACCACTGCAAACACAAACGTGCCCCGCCATTGCGGCAAATGCCACACGGACTCTCCGTGCCACGCGAGTTCGCTGATCTCGCGCACGGCGAGCGCGGTTTCGTCTGCGGGCTCGCCGCTGTCTCCTGCTTCCCAATAGACGAGGCCGCGATAGCTGCGCAACGCCTGTCCCGCATGATCGATACGCAATCGATGACCCTCGCCCGCCGCGCCCACTTCACGCAGTTGACGCAGTGCATCGGTCAAGCGCGCGCTGGACGCCGCGACGAGCCCCAATGTGCGCATCCAGTAGCGCAGCAGGTTGAGTGCGCGATCGTCGTCGAGTGCGAGCAGCGCACTCTCCGAGAGCGCACGCCCTTCGTCCTCGGCTGCCGCATCCATGTCGATGCGCGCGAGCACATCGAGCAACCGCTGCGCCGATGCCGCATGCGCGGCCGTACGCGCGAGCGCGTCGCGAAAACCGGGAAAGTGGACGGTAAGCGCCGGTGTCACCTCGTGACGCAATGCATTGCGAGCGTAGCGGGTGTCCGCGTTCGACTCGTCGTCGATCCAGTCCAAAGCGTGCTCGCTCGCGTATTGCTCGAGTTGCGCGCGCAGGATGTGAAGCAAGGGCCGCACACGCGTCGCGCACGCCCCCGCCGCGAGAAATTCCGGCGCCATCGCCGCAAGACCCGCGAGACCGGCACCACGCAGCAATTGCAGCAGCACGGTCTCGGCCTGGTCGTCCGCGTGCTGCGCGAGCCATAACGTATGCACGCCGTGAGCCGCACACATTGCATCCAAAGCGCGATAGCGCGCATCGCGCGCCGCCGCTTCGACACTCACGCCGGTGGCGCGCGACACCTCGACGCGCCGCGCGTCGAATTCGACCGCTCGCTCGCGCGCAAACGCCTGACAATGCGCTAGCCACGCATCGGCATGAGGACTCAACCCGTGATGCACGTGCAGCGCGACACAACGCGACGCGCCCGCGACACGCACCGCGGCATCGAGTAAGACTGTCGAATCGACGCCGCCGCTGAACGCCACCGCAATGCGCGCGCTAGCGGGAAGCGCGGACAGCGCCAGGCCGACGGCCTCGATGACGAGGCGGTCGGCAGGCGTTTCAGCGGTGGTGGTCACGTCGCTAGCGCGTGAAGCGCCGAAGGACGAAAGAGAACGCGCGCGGGCTTACGCACCCGGCGTCGTTTCCTTGAACTTGCCGTACGACATCAACCGTTCGAAACGGCGTTGACGCAGGTCGTTGATGCTCATGCCCTGGAACTGACGGAGCGAATCGGCGAGCGCACGGCGCAGCATCGCGGCCATGCCCTTCGGATCACGATGCGCGCCGCCGAGCGGCTCGTTGACGATCTTGTCGATCAGACCGAGCGCCTTCAAACGATGCGCGGTCAGCCCGAGCGCTTCCGCGGCTTCCGGCGCTTTCGCGGCGCTCTTCCACAGAATCGACGCACAACCTTCCGGCGAAATCACCGAGTAGGTCGAGAACTGCAGCATCAGCACGCTATCGCCGACAGCGATCGCGAGCGCACCGCCCGAACCGCCCTCACCGATGATCGTTGCGATCAGCGGCGTCTTCAGTTCGGCCATCACGTACAGATTGTGGCCGATCGCTTCGGACTGGCCGCGCTCTTCCGCGCCGATGCCCGGATACGCGCCCGGCGTGTCGATGAACGTGAAGATCGGCAGGCTGAATTTTTCGGCGAGACGCATCAGACGCTCGGCCTTGCGATAGCCTTCCGGACGTGGCATGCCGAAGTTGCGCAGCGCGCGCTCCTTCGTGTCGCGGCCCTTCTGATGACCGATCACCATGCAGGCCTGGCCATTGAAACGCGCGAGGCCACCGACGATCGACAGGTCGTCCGCATAGCTGCGGTCGCCGTGCAGTTCGTGGAAATCGGTGAACAGCTCGTTCACGTAGTCGAACGTGTACGGGCGCTGCGGATGGCGGGCAATTTGCGAAACCTGCCACGGCGTCAGGTTTGCGTACAGATCTTTGGTGAGCTGTTGACTCTTCTTGGACAGCCGCTCGATTTCTTCCGAAATATCGACGGCCGAATCGTCCTGCACGAAGCGCAATTCTTCGATCTTCGCTTCGAGTTCAGCGATCGGCTGTTCGAAATCCAGAAAGGTGGTCTTCATTGGTTGTAATCCTTGGACTTACCGGCAGCGCGTATTCTAACCGCGCGCGCCGATGTCAAAACCATTTCTCAACTATCGGACCTCAATAATCCATAGCTTTCGAAACGGCCTCGTTTCTTGTTCTTCAGTAGTCGACCGGCAACGGATCAAGACTACGCCACATGTACCAGGTGGCGACGGTGCGCCACGGCTCCCAGTTCGCGGCGACCTCGCGCGCTTCACTGCGCGTCACCGGTTCGCCGCTGAAATAGTTCACGCTGATCGCGCGGATCAGCCCGAGGTCGTCGAGCGGGAGCACGTCGGGCCGCGACAGATTGAAGATCAGGAACATCTCCGCGGTCCAGCGGCCGATGCCGCGAATCTGCGTGAGCTCGGCGATCACCGCCTCGTCTTCCATCGACGTCCACTTGCCGACGTGCAACGCACCCGACACAAAATGCTGCGCGAGATCGAGCACGTACTCGGCCTTGCGTTTGGACAGGCCGCACGCGGTCAGCTTCTCCTGACCGAGCTTCATGAACTGCTGCGGCACCAGCTTCGGACACGCGGCCTCGACCTTCGCCCACACCGCCTGCGCGGACGCGACCGAAATCTGTTGCCCGACCACCGAGCGCGCGAGCGTGACGAACGGATCGCCACGGCTCAACAAATGCACCGGGCCGAATTTCGGAATCAGTTTCTTCAGTATGCGATCGCGCTTGACGAGGTCCGCACAGGCCTTGTCCCAATACGCGGGACGCGTGACCTCAGGCGTGAGGCCGCCGATCTGCACCGGCACCGCGACTTCGCTCGCGCTCGCCGCTTCGCCACCCGCGCTCGCCGACGCGCGCGTCTTGCGCACCACTTCGCCCGCAGTCGCATCGCGCGCGAGCTCCTGCACGTCGCCTGCCAACTCGGCCGGCAATACGCCATTGCTTTTCGCGCGCGACGCCTTCGCGCGCTTCGCAACAGGCGCGTGCGCCGAGGTTCCGTTGAGCGCGCGTTTGACTGCGGCCTTTTTCGTCGGCCCCGCCGTCGCGCCCATCCCGGTTTTCGCGATCACCCCTGCTGCCTTCGACGATGCTTTCTTTACCGTGCCGCTGCCCGCGCGAGCCGACGTGCGTGTCGGTTTTGCCCCAGCTGCCGCGTTTGTTTGAGACGTGGCCCGTTTAGCCGGCGTCTTCGTGGCCGTTGCCATCCTGCCTCCTGCCTGGCGAGTCGATCAGAGGGAAGTACGAGGTGCGCTCACACGCGCCGCCACTCGGTCAACCCGCCGGGTTTGTCTTCAAGTGCAACGCCGGCCTCGAGCAATTCGGCCCGGATCCGGTCTGCTGCCGCATAGTCCTTCGCCTGCTTGGCGGCCACGCGCGCGGCGATCTTCGCCTCGATCGCGGCGGGCTCGAGCGCACCTTGCGCTGCGGCGCCCGCGGCCTGCTGCAGATATGCACGCGGCTCGCGGCCGAGCAGTCCGAGCACCGCGCCGAGCGAGCGCAATTGACGGGCCAGCGCGGGGTCGCGCGTGCGGTTCACTTCAGTTGCCAACTCGAACAACACCGACACTGCAACCGGCGTGTTGAAGTCGTCGTTCATGGCCGCCCGGAAACGCTGCGCATGCGCTTCGTTCCAGTCGAGTTCCGCGTCGTCCGGCGCGACGTCCTTCAGCGCGGTGTACAAACGCGCGAGTGCGTTGCGAGCGTCGTCGATATGCACGTCACTGTAGTTCAACGGCGAACGGTAGTGGGCGCGCGCAATGAAAAAGCGCACGACCTCTGCATCGTACTGCGCCAGCACTTCGCGAATCGTAAAAAAATTGTTCAACGACTTCGACATCTTCTCATTGTCGATCTGTACGTAGCCGTTGTGCATCCAGTAATTGACGAACGTTTGACCGGTAGCGGCTTCACTTTGGGCGATTTCGTTTTCGTGGTGCGGAAACTGCAGGTCCTGGCCGCCGCCATGAATGTCGAACTGTTCGCCGAGCAGCGTGCAGCCCATTGCCGAGCACTCGATATGCCAGCCTGGACGGCCGCGCCCGTACTTCGAATCCCAGCCGGTGTCGGCGGGCTCGTCCGGTTTCGCCTGTTTCCACAACACGAAGTCGAGCGGGTCCTGCTTCGCGTCGTTGGCCGCGACGCGTTCGCCCGCGCGCAGATCTTCGAGCGACTTGCCCGACAGCTTGCCGTAGCCCGCGAACTTGCGCACCGCGTAGTTGACATCGCCGTCGCTTGCCTGGTACGCGTAGCCGTTCGCCTCGAGCGTCTCGATCATGCCGAGCATCTGAGGAATGAAGTCGGTCGCACGCGGTTCGATGTCCGGACGCTGGATGCCGAGCGCGTCCGCGTCTTCATGCAACGCGGCGATGAAGCGGTCGGTCAGCGACTTGATCGTCTCCCCGTTCTCGACGGCGCGGCGGATGATCTTGTCGTCGATATCCGTGATGTTGCGCACGTAGGTCACGTCGTAGCCGAGCGTGCGCAGCCAGCGCTGCACGATGTCGAACACGACCATCACCCGCGCATGACCGACGTGACAATAGTCGTACACGGTCATCCCGCAGACGTACATCCGCACGACGCCTTCTCGCAGCGGCACGAAAGTTTGCTTGTCACGCGCGAGCGTGTTGTAGATGCGCAGTGATTCCATAGAGAACGGTGCGTGGGCCGAAAGAAATCCGCATTGTGTTTCATGCGCGCCGCGCCCCGCGAACAGGACGGCGGTGCGTCGCATACAGCAAAACCGGTGCATCTGGTGCGGCGGTCAGGCTGCGATCAAGGCGGAGACGACCACGAGTGGCGAAAAGACAGTCGGCGGTTCGACGGAACCCGCAGACCTTTTGTTAGAATGGGTCGGAGTATAACATCCAGACCCAAGCCTATGAAACCTTCCAGCGGCCGCGCGCGCAGCGCTGCGACCCTCGTCGCGACGGCGTTCAATGGGCTCACGCGCGGCCTTGCCCGCGGTGTTGCCCATGATGCGACGCGCGCCCTCACCTTGCGCGTCACCGTTGCTGCCGCCCTTGCGGTCCTGCCGGCTGCGGCGGTCTATGCGCAGAAGGCCCCCGTCATGCCGCAAGGCCCCGCGGTGCGCGACAACACGCCGGACGTCGACGCATCGATCGCGCAGAAAAACTGGCAAGCGTCGCTCGCGCAACTCGACGCGCACATCGCGGCGAATCCGCGCGACGCCCAGGCGAAGTTCAAGCGCGCCACGGTGCTCGCTCACCTGAATCGCGACGACGAAGCGATCGCCGCCTTCACCGAACTCACGCAGACCTACCCCGAATTGCCCGAGCCGTACAACAACCTGGCGGCACTGTACGCGAAGCAGGGCAATTTCGCCGAAGCGCGCGCCGCGCTCGAAACGGCCACCAAGGTCAATCCGGGCTACGGTCTCGCGTACGAAAATCTTGGCGACCTGTATCTGCGCATGGCCAACGAGGCCTACCGTCACGCGCAGAATCTCGGCAAGGCCAGCGCCACGACCACGCAGCGTCTCGCGGACATCCAGAAGATCGTGTCGCCGCCCAAGACCCCTGCGCCGCCGAAGCAGGCCGAGGTGCCGGTCGACAACTACACGAACCGCGCCACCTCGAACATGACGCAAACGCCGAGCTTCCAGTTCGGCGGCGCGAACGGCTCGCTCGCGATGCCGCCGTACATGGCGCCGTCGCAATAACGCCGGCACGTTGTCGGCATCACGCATCGGCACCATGCGTTTTCGGCACGACATTAAGGCACCACGTTTTTCCAACCCCGAGGATCTTCATGAAATGGTTGATGTTGGCGCTCGGCAGCGCCGCCCTGATCGCAAACGCACCCGCCTTTGCCCAGTCCGGTTCACAAGCCGCGCATCCGTCCGTCCTGCTCAAGACATCGGAAGGCGACATCCGCGTCGAGTTGTATCCTGAGAAAGCGCCGAAGACGGTCGCCAACTTTCTCGACTACGTGAAGTCCGGCCAGTACAACGGCACGATCTTCCATCGCGTGATTCCGGGCTTCATGGTCCAGGGCGGCGGCTACACGCAGAGCTTTGCGGAGAAGCCCACGCGCGCGCCGATTCCGCTCGAGAGCCGCAACGGTCTGAAGAACATGGCCAGCACGCTCGCGATGGCGCGCACCAGCGATCCGAATTCGGCCACCGCGCAGTTCTTCATCAACACGGTGGACAACGCCAATCTCGACTATCCGAATCCGGACGGCAACGGTTACGCGGTGTTCGGCAAGGTCACGAGCGGCATGGACGTCGTGAAGAAGATCGAAGCCACGCCCACCACCACGCGCGGCCCGATGAGCGACGTGCCGAAAACGCCGGTCGTGATCCAGTCGGCCACGGTGGTCGGCAAGTAAGCGAACGCGAGCACAGCTGAATACGCACCTGAACGCGCGCCTGACTACGCGCTAGTGCACAATCCACGCCCCGGCGCGGTCCGTCGTCAACCCATCACGACTCGCCGCGCCTCTTACCCACCCCGTTCATCAAAGGATTCCATCATGGTTGAACTGCATACAAACCACGGCGTCATCAAACTCGAACTGAACGCTGAAAAGGCGCCGAAGTCGGTTGAAAACTTCCTCAACTACGTGAAGGCCGGCCACTACGACAACACGGTGTTCCACCGCGTAATCGACGGCTTCATGATCCAGGGCGGCGGCTTCGAACCCGGCATGAAGCAGAAGCCGACGGCCGAGCCGATCAACAACGAAGCGAATAACGGCCTGAAGAACGTCAACGGCTCGATCGCGATGGCGCGCACCAACGACCCGCATTCGGCGACCGCGCAATTCTTCATCAACGTGAACGACAACGACTTCCTGAACCACTCGTCGCCGACACCGCAGGGCTGGGGCTACGCGGTGTTCGGCAAGGTGGTCGACGGCATGGATGTGGTCGAGAAGATCAAGAAGGTCAAGACGGGTTCGAAGGGCTTCCATCAGGACGTGCCGGCCGACGACGTCGTGATCGAAAAGGCTGTGATCGTCGACTAAGGGTCAACCGAGCGTCGATTCGTTCGAACTGGAATCAGGCACCTTCAATGCTGCAAGAAACGCCGCTGCGAAGCGTCGCCGCGGGCGTGCCTGGCGAGGGCAAACGCCCGCACGCCGCGCGCCCGTTTTTTTTCCTCTCCGACATTCATTTGGGCGAGGCGATTCCGCACACGGTCGCCGCGTTCGAACATTTCATTCGCGTCACCGCCGAGCAGGCGGATTCGGTGTTCATTCTCGGCGATCTGTTCGAGTACTGGGTCGGCGACGACATGCTGGCCGAGCCGTTCGTCGCGCGTATCGCGGCGCTGCTGCATACGCTGTCGGAGCGCGGCATCGCGCTTTACCTGATGCACGGCAACCGCGACTTTCTGCTCGGCAAGCGCTTCATGAAAGCGGCCGGCGCGATCTGGCTGCCCGACCCGTTCGTGATCACCGCATTCGGCACACGCGTGGCGCTCGCGCACGGCGACGGGCTGTGCAGCGCGGACCGCGGTTATCAGTTCTTCCGGCGTTTTGCGCGCAATCGTTTCGCGCAGATGCTGTTTCTCGCGTGGCCGTTTCGCTGGCGTCAGAAGCTCGCCGAGAACATGCGCTCGAAAAGCGAATCTGGCCGCTTGCGGCCGGTGTCGATGAAGTACAACGTGACGCCAAAGGCCGTAGCCGCGTTGTTCAAGGCGTCGAAGACCGCGACGATCATTCACGGACACACGCACCTGCCCGCGCGGCATCGCGAGCCGGGCGGCACGCGCTGGGTGCTGCCGGATTGGGACCTCGATCACGGCACGCGGCGTGGCGGGTATCTGCGGATTGATGCAGATGGGATTCGGGCGTTGCCGCTGGATTGAGACTGGTCTTGGCGCGGCTTCTTTGCTTCAGGCTTCCGTTGCCTCAAGCCTCACTTGCGCGAGGCCGTGTTGTGCGAGGCTGGCTTGTCGTCTGAAGCTGATGGGCGTGAAGCTCGATTGCATCAAACTGGCTTGCTTAACTCACACCTGCCTGACGCCCTCTTGCGCAAAACCGTCTTGTCGAAGTTGCGTCGTTAAAGCCCTTAGGATTGACACGGCCCCTCGAACGGGCCAGCGCTCAAAGCGCCAGCCCTAAGCCATCAACTAGCGCTCCGCCACAGCGCCTTCCACTTTCCCCGCAATCGCGGCCGACAGGCGTCGCAAGTCGAGCAGCGCCGCATCCGCACCTTGCAGACCTTCAAGACTCGTGCCCAACCGCTCCAGCGCGTCGACGATCTCATCGATACGCTTCGCTTGCGTGGCGGCATGATCGATCAGCCCGTGTATCGCCAGCGACACCGGGTCGTCCGCATTGGGCGTAATACCGTACGCGCAGAATTCGCTGCGTTGGGTCACGCGTTTCGCATCGCGCGAGGCGTCGCTTGAGCCGGCGTTGACGGCGGCCGCCGTCGCCATGACCGACGCAACCGAAGCTGCCGCCGCCGGCACGATGATCCGCGCCGGATTGCCCACCGCGGTGCCGCGTGCGGGCACCGGCTTGGTCACCACGGCGTTCGAGCCGATCTTCGCGTCCGCGCCGATCGTGAAGCCGCCGAGCACCTTTGCGCCCGCGCCCACGATCACCCCGCGTTCGAGCGTGGGGTGCCGCTTCGCGCCGCGCGTCAGCGACGTGCCACCGAGCGTCACACCTTGATAGATCGTGCAGTCGTCGCCGATCTGCGCGGTTTCGCCGATCACTACGCCCATACCGTGGTCGATGAATACGCGCCGCCCCACCGTCGCACCCGGATGAATTTCGATACCGGTCATGAAGCGCGCCATCTGCGAGATGAAGCGTGCGAGCCAGCGGCGCCGCGCCTGCCAGCACGCATGCGCGAGCCGGTGCAGCACGAGCGCGTGCAGGCCCGGATAACACGTGAGCACTTCCCACGCGCTGCGGGCGGCGGGATCGCGCTCGCGGATCGTGGCGATGTCTTCGCGAAGTCTCGTGAACATGGCAGGGACTGTGTTGTGGGGAGAAAAGACCGCTTGCGCGCAGTCGCGCATGACGGCGTGACTGCCGCATAGCATGGCGGCAGATTTGGTTAGAACGTTTCGAGGATTGTAGGTCGATTGCGCGAAACCTGCCGGAAGTCCACGCTGCCGGCAAGGTCGTCGTCATCGGATGAGGCTGCGGCTCAGGATGCGTCGTCGCCGGTTCGCTTCGCCTTCAGGAGGATGTGCTTGGCGATGCCGCGCACGATGTTCACTTCCTCGCGCTCGAGCCCTGAACGTGCAAAGAGCCGCCGCAGGCGCGACATCAACTTCTTCGGATTGGCCGGATCGAGAAAGTCGATCGCTACGAGCGCGCTCTCCAGATGCCTGAACATGCTTTCGATCTCGTCGCTCGCCGCGCGCGCGCCGAACGGCTCGCCTTGCGCCGCGGGCGCCGAAAGTGCCGAGGCCACCGCGTCATCCGCCGACAGATACATCGTACGCAACTCGTACGCCAACACCTGCACGGCCTGCGCCAGATTGAGCGAGCTATAGGCCGGATTGGCCGGAATATGCGCTAGCGCGCTGCAGCGCTCCACGTCCTCATTCGACAGGCCCGTGCGTTCGTTGCCGAACACCAGCGCGATCTCGCCGTGCACCGCCTGCTCATGCGCGGCCGCGGCCGCGGCGCGCGGCGTCCATTGCGGCGGACCGTATTCGCGCAGCCGCGCGGTCAGCGCGATCGACCAATGCACGCCTTTCAACGCGTCGGCGAGCGTGGGCACGACGTGCGCGGACGCGAGCACGTCGTCGGCGCCGCTCGCCATCGCGATCGCTTCCGGATCGCTCTGCACGTGCGGTACGCGCGGCGACACCAGCACGAGCCGCGAGAACCCCATGGTTTTCAGCGCGCGCGCCGCCGCGCCGACGTTGCCCGGATGACTGGGCTCGACGAGCACGAAGCGGGTCGAAGTGAAGCCGCCGCGCAGTTCGGCCACGGCGGGATCGGAAGAATGGTGCGGGTGGTCCACGATGGAATTCTGCAAGCTAAAGACGGGTATGGTAGCGCCAACCGCGTGTGGGTTCCGAATTGCCGGTGCTTCGCGTGTCGTTTCCCGCTGCGTCTTGCTGCGGATCACGCGTGAATACCGGCGCAATTTGCAGCGGGCAATTGCGGCGGATTCGCGCCATAGGGCGGCCTCTATGAAGCCACGCGGTTGCCGGTTTGGCGTCATCTGACGGCCACGTGGTTGACGCCATGCCGCTGCCCCATGGTGACCCTGCAAGAGCCACGTCACGGCACCATCGGATCCACACCACGCCCAATTATCCCCCCGGGCCGCGAACGCTGCCGCGTCGCCCGGACTCAGGTAAAATACTGATATTCGCGCCCGGCTTCAGCCCCTGCTCAGCCGGGCGCCTTGTTCTTATTCAATTCGTCTCCGTCGGCGGAATGCGCACCGGTCCTGCGCCGGGCGGGCGTTCCGTGCTGTTTTCGCGCCTCTTTGGGCGCCAGTCGGCGCATTAGCGCTCATTTACCGGCCAGCAGCCGTGCTGCCCCGGCACAAAGGATCCAGTCTCATGCATCCCATGCTCAATATCGCTGTGAAGGCCGCGCGCCGCGCAGCCCAGATCATCAACCGCGCGTCGCTCGACCTCGATCTGCTCCAGGTCAGCAAGAAGCAGCACAACGATTTCGTCACGGAGGTCGACAAAGCGTCTGAAGCGGCGATCATCGACACGCTGAAGACCGCCTACCCCGATCACGCGATCCTCGCCGAAGAATCCGGCAAGTCGGACAACGACTCGGAATACCAGTGGATCATCGATCCGCTCGACGGCACCACCAACTTCATCCACGGCTTCCCGTACTACTGCGTGTCGATCGCGCTCGCGCACAAGGGCACCGTGACGCAGGCGGTGGTCTACGACCCGACCCGCAATGACTTGTACACCGCGTCGCGCGGCCGCGGCGCATTCCTGAACGATCGCCGCATCCGCGTGGCCAAGCGCGACCGTCTGGCCGACGGCCTGATCGGCACCGGCTTCCCGTTCCGCGAAACGGACGGCCTCGAAGCCTATGGCCGCCAGTTCGCCGAAATGACCGTCGCCTGCGCGGGTCTGCGCCGCCCGGGCGCAGCCGCGCTCGATCTGGCGAACGTCGCCGCCGGCCGCATGGACGGCTTCTTCGAGCAGGGCCTTAATCCGTGGGACGTCGCCGCGGGCAGCCTGCTGATCACGGAAGCCGGCGGCCTCGTCGGCAACTACACGGGCGACTCGGACTTCCTGCACGTGGGTGAGATCGTCGCGGGCAACCCGAAGATTTACGCGCAGATGATCCCGGTCCTGTCGCGCTACAGCCGCACGCGCGAGCAATCGGCTTGAGGCTGGCTGACGTCGAGTCAGTCTGAGCCGGTCCCGGGTCGGCCTCGATCCGGCCCATGCGGCGGTATGCGGAACAAGGAAGCGGCTTCGGCCGCTTTTTTGTTGGCGGCTCTGCATCGCGGGGACGTTCGTGCTACAAAGCGGGATGCCGCGCCGGCGCGCTGCTTCGCCCGGCTGCGTTTCGCGCGGTTCTCGCTGCGCCTTCACATGCGCGCGTTTTCGGGCTCGGCCCGCGACCGCCCCGCTCCCGATTCGCGCGCAGCTTCCCATCCGCTTCATGAAAAAAGGCTTCTACACAATCATCGCGGCGCAGTTCATTTCGTCGCTCGCGGACAATGCACTGTTGATTGCCGCCATCGCATTGCTCTCCGTGATTCGCTCGGCCGCCTGGGTCACGCCACTGCTGCAGATTTTCTTTACTGTCTCATACGTGCTGCTCGCACCGTTCGTCGGCGCGTTCGCCGACTCGATGCAAAAGCGCCACGTGATGCTCATCTCCAACGCGCTGAAGGCGAGCGGCTGTCTGATGATGATCGCTGGCGTCCACCCGATGATCGCCTACGGCGTGGTCGGCTTCGGCGCGGCCGCGTATTCGCCCGCCAAGTACGGCATCCTCACCGAACTGCTGCCCGCCGAAAAGCTCGTCAAGGCGAACGCGTGGCTCGAATCGGCGACGGTGCTGTCGACCATCGTCGGCACGATGGTGGGCGGCGCGCTGATCAGCAGCTTCGCCGATAGATTCGTCGCACACGCGCATCTGCCGCTGATCCGCTCGTCGGCCGATCTGGCGATGTTCGCGGTGATGGTCACCTACGCGATCGCCGCCGCGATCAACATCTTCATTCCCGATACCGGCGCGCGTTATCCGAATCGTCTGTCAGAACCGAAGAAACTGGTCGGCGACTTCTACCACTGCTTCAACGTGCTGTGGGCCGACAAGCTCGCGCAGATCGCGCTGTGGGTGACGACGCTGATGTGGGGCGGCGCAGTGACGCTGCAATTGCTGGTGCTCAAATGGGCGAACGTCAACCTCGGGCTGTCGCTGTCGAAGGCGGCGGTGATGCAAGGGGTGACAGGGCTCGGCATCGCGGTCGGCGCGGCCGCGGCAGCCGCGCTGATCCCGTTGCGCAAATCGCTGCGGGTGTTGCCGGTCGGCATTCTGACCGGCGCGGTGGCGATCGCGGTGGCCTTCTACAACAAGGATCTGTTTCCGGCGGGCGCGGGTATCCGGATCGGCTCGTACGTCGCGCCGATCTACATCCTGCTCGCGTATCCGCTGATGATTCTGCTCGGCGCGCTGTCGGGCTTTTTCATCGTGCCGATGAACGCGCTTCTCCAGCATCGCGGTGCGACGCTGCTGTCGGCCGGCCATTCAATCGCGGTGCAGAATTTCAACCAGAATCTCGCGGTGCTGCTGATGCTCGGCGTGTACGCGCTGCTGCTCACCGCGAAGATGCCGGCGCAATGGATCATCGTCGTGTTCGGCAGCTTCATCACGTTCATGATGTGGCTCGCGAAACGGCGCAGCGCGGTGAACGAGCGCACGGTGAACATGCGGGCGATGATCGAGGAATGACCGCTCGCCGCCGACGGATGCGGCGCGTTTGAGCGAACGCGACGATCGACGCGGCGGCCATCAGGTCAACTCTGCGGATCGGCCATCCGGCCAGGGTCCACTCGTGGCGCCGGCGGGTTAAACTCACGCCCTGAACAGCTAACGCAAGAAGACACCGAGGATGGGCATTCAAACCGCAGCGGCCAACGACGTCGCACAACACACGCCGATGATGCAGCAATACCTTCGCATCAAAGCGGAGCATCCGGGCACGCTAGTGTTCTACCGGATGGGCGACTTCTACGAACTCTTTTTCGAAGATGCGGAAAAAGCCGCGCGCCTGCTCGATCTGACGCTCACGCAACGCGGCGCATCCGGCGGCAATCCGATCAAGATGGCGGGTGTGCCGCATCACGCGGTCGAACAATATCTGGCCAAGCTGGTGAAGCTCGGCGAATCCGTCGCGATTTGCGAGCAGATCGGCGACCCGGCTACATCGAAAGGCCCGGTCGAGCGCAAGGTGGTGCGGGTGGTCACACCGGGCACGCTGACGGACGCCGCACTGCTGTCCGACAAGAACGACGTTTATCTGCTGGCCATGTGCGTCGCGCACAACCGGCGCGGCGTTGCGACCAGCGTCGGCCTCGCGTGGCTGAATCTGGCGAGCGGCGCGCTGCGCCTCGCTGAAGTCGCCCCCGACCAGGTGGCGGCGGCGCTCGAACGCATTCGTCCCGCGGAAATTCTGGTCGCCGACACCGGCGCCGATTCGGCAAGCTGGACGCCGCCCGTCAACGCGGGCGCGCTCACGCGCGTGCCGGTCTGGCACTTCGATATCGCGTCGGGCACGCAACGCCTGTGCGATCAACTGGAAGTGGCGGGGCTCGACGGCTTCGGCGCGCATTCGCTGACTTGCGCGTGCGGCGCGGCCGGCGCGTTGCTGCTGTATGCGGCGGCCACGCAAGGCCAGCAATTGCGCCACGTGCGCAGCCTGAAGGTCGAGTACGAATCCGAATATATCGGCCTCGACCCCGCCACGCGCCGCAACCTCGAACTCACCGAAACGCTGCGCGGCACCGAATCGCCCACGCTGTGTTCGTTGCTCGATACCTGCTGCACAACCATGGGCAGCCGGTTGCTGCGTCACTGGCTGCATCATCCGCCGCGCGACGCCGCGGTGGCGCAAGCGCGTCAGCAGGCCATCGGCGCGTTGCTCGATGCGCCACCGGGCGCCGACGTCGACACGCTGCGCGGCGCGTTGCGGCAGATCTCGGACATCGAACGGATCACTGGGCGTCTCGCGCTGCTGTCGGCGCGGCCGCGCGACCTGTCGAGCCTGCGCGACACGTTCATCGCGCTGCCCGAATTGCGCACGCTGCTTGCAGCCGTGTCGTCCAACGCGGATTCGCTGGCACGTATCGACGCGTCGCTGGAGCCGCCGCAAGCCTGCGTCGAACTGCTCAGCCGTGCGGTCGCGCAGGAGCCCGCGGCGATGGTGCGCGACGGTGGCGTGATCGCGCGAGGCTACGACGCGGAACTCGACGAACTGCGCGATATTTCGGAGAACTGCGGACAGTTCCTGATCGACCTCGAAACGCGCGAGCGCGCACGCACGGGCATCGGCAATCTGCGCGTCGAGTACAACAAAGTGCACGGCTTCTATATCGAAGTCACGCGCGGCCAGACCGACAAGGTGCCCGACGACTATCGCCGCCGTCAGACGCTGAAGAACGCCGAGCGCTACATCACGCCGGAGCTGAAAACCTTCGAGGACAAGGCGCTGTCCGCGCAGGAACGCGCGCTCGCACGCGAACGTTCGCTGTACGATGCGTTGCTGCAATCGCTGCTGCCGTTTATTCCGGAGTGCCAGCGGGTCGCGTCGGCGCTTGCCGAACTCGACCTGCTCGCCGCGTTCGCCGAACGCGCCCGTGCGCTCGACTGGGTTGCGCCCACGTTCTCGCGCGACACCGGCATCGAGATCGAACAGGGCCGGCACCCGGTTGTCGAGGCGCAGGTCGAGCAGTTCATCGCCAACGACTGCACGCTCACGCCCGAGCGCAAGCTACTGCTGATCACCGGCCCCAACATGGGCGGTAAATCGACCTTCATGCGGCAGACCGCGCTGATCGCACTGCTCGCGTATGTGGGCAGCTACGTGCCGGCGCGGCGCGCGGCGTTCGGGCCGATCGACCGCATCTTCACGCGGATCGGCGCGGCCGACGACCTGGCCGGCGGGCGCTCCACCTTCATGGTCGAAATGACCGAAGCCGCCGCGATCCTGAACGACGCGACGCCGCAGAGTCTCGTGCTGATGGATGAAATCGGCCGCGGCACGTCGACCTTCGACGGGCTCGCGCTGGCGTGGGCAATCGCGCGGCATCTGCTCGCGCACAACGGCTGCCACACGCTGTTCGCCACGCACTACTTCGAACTGACGCAATTGCCGACGGAGTTTCCGCACGCGGCCAACGTGCACCTGTCGGCGGTCGAGCATGGGCACGGCATCGTGTTCCTGCATGCGGTCAACGAAGGCCCGGCCAATCAGAGCTACGGCCTGCAGGTCGCGCAACTGGCCGGCGTGCCGAACGCGGTGATTCGTGCGGCGCGCAAACATCTCGCGCATCTCGAACAGCAATCGGCCGCGCAACCCGCGCCGCAACTCGACCTGTTTTCCGCGCCCGTGCCGATGGCCCAGGACGCGGACGACGAGCGCGATGCCGGGTCCGATGCGGCAGTGGCATCACCCGCGATGCAGGCGCTCGTCGAGCGTTTGCGCGGCATTGATCCAAACGATTTGCGGCCGCGCGAAGCACTCGATCTGTTGTACGAACTGCACGAACTGGCCGCCGCGCCGGATGCGGATCATTGACGCCCGTCGCCCTCTCCAGCGTCCGCGCCGACTTCGCGCGGCGCTGACTGTCGCCTTCTCGCTCACCGGCGGTCCGGGGTGGCTCGCGGCACTGTCCGCTGCATTTTTTACGTTCGCAACGCCCGCCAACGCCGCGGCACCGCGCTTCACCTTCGCAGTGATCGCCAACACGATGCACAGCGCCGCCGACGAAGCCGCCACGCAACGGCTGATCGAGGCGATCGGCCGCGAGCGCGACGTGTCGTTCATCGTCTACAACGGCAATCTGAAGGGATCAAAGGAAGCCTGCCGCGACGCGCTCTACGAGCGCCGCCAGGCACTGCTCGAGACTTCGCGGCCTCCACTTTTCTTCATTCCGGGCCAGCATGACTGGGTCGACTGCGGCACGGCAGAGGCTGGTGGCTTCGACCCGGTCGAGCGGCTCGACCTGCTGCGTCAAACGCTGTTCGCAGACCCCACGTCGATGGGCCAGAACCCGATCGCGCTGACGCGGGAAAGCGAAGTCTCGCGCTTTCGTCCCTTTCGCGAAAATGTGCGCTGGCAAGCGGGCGACATCGTGTTCGTCGGGCTCAACGCACCCAGCCCGAACAATCATTACCTGACCGCGGGCGGGCGCAACGGCGAATTCGAAGATCGGGTCATCGCCAACGCTTTCTGGCTCGAACACGCCGGCGAATTCGCGAAACGGCGCGACGCGCGCGCAATCGTCGTGTTCATTCAGGGCGACTTCGATCCGGAGCGTTATGAACGGCCCGACCGCTTCGCGTGGCTGCGCTTTGCGCACAGCCCACGCCGCGACGGTTTCCTGGAATTCAAGCGCAGCCTCGTCAAGCTCGCGCAGATTTTCCACGGGCCCGTGCTGGTGATTCATGGCGACGACGAAGCCGCGAGCGGCGGCTTCGTGATCGATCAGCCGCTACGCAATGACAAAGGGATGCTGGTGACGAATCTCACGCGCGTCGCGATTGCACCGCATGATCGTCTTAACCAGTGGATTCAGATTGATGCGGAACTCGGCAGGAAACCGCCGTTCCGTGTGAGCGTGCGGGATGTGCCGAAACAGATGCCGATGCCTACCGCGCAACCCGTGCCGCAACGCGAGGAGCCGGCTGCATCGATGCCGGCTGTGCCGGCACTCGGACCCGCATCGGAATTGCCGCCGCTGTTGCAAACGCCCGGAGAGCCGCAACCGGATCAGCAACCGCGCATACCGGCCGACCAGGGCGGCGGGGCATACGGGCCGCCACTGTCGGCGCCGCCCGCTTCGGCCACGGCACCGCGCACGCCGGGCGCTGCTTCAGGCCTCAGCGTACCGGGCGGCGTGCCGGCAAGTTCAGTGCAGAGTGGGCCCTGACTTGTCGTCGTCTTCCTCGTCGTCTTCGTCGAGGATTTCAAGGCCGTCGGCGCCGTGCGCGTGCTCGTGCTGGATTTCGTCTTCCGTAGCCGGGCGCACGTCTTTCACCGTCAGCGCGAAACGCAACGCCATGCCGGCGAGCGGATGATTGCCGTCGAGCACGACTTTGTCTTCCGCGACGTCGGTGACCACGTAGACCAGCGAATCGAGGTCCTCGTCGCCTTCCTCCGGCGTGCCCTCGAATTGCATGCCGACTTCGAGCGGTTCCGGGAAACGATCGCGCGGCTCGATCTTCACGAGATCGGGGTCGTACTCGCCGAACGCGTCTTGCGGTTCAAGCTGAATCTGAGTCTCGAAGCCGGCCTCGTGACCGTCGAGCTCTTCCTCGATCTTGGGGAACGTGCCATCATAGCCGCCGTGCAGATAGACCATCGGCTCGTCGCTTTCTTCAATCAGGTTGCCCTGCGCATCCGATAGCTTGTAAGCGACCGACACGACGGTGTTCTTTGCGATTTTCATTCGATTCTCCAGAATACAACTCACATTATACGATGCCCAAGCGGCCCACTGACCACCCGGCCGATGCAGCTTCGGCACGGAAATCGTCGCCGGCTTCGGAGCCGGCGCGTCCCGTTCTCCCACCCTCGCCTGATACGCCGACCGCGTTGCTCGGCAACTTGACCCCGTCGCAATTCATGCGCCGGTATTGGCAAAAAAAACCGCTGCTGATCCGCCAGGCCGTTCCGGACATCGAGTCACCGCTGTCGCGCGACGAATTTTTCGAGCTGGCCGATCAGGACGAAGTCGAAGCACGCCTGATCACCCACTTCCGCAACAAATGGCAGCTCGAGCACGGACCATTCGCGACCGACGAGCTGCCATCGGTAAAGCAGCGCGCATGGACGCTGCTCGTGCAGGGCGCGGACCTGCACGACGACCGCGCACGTGCGTTGCTGGACCGCTTCCGCTTCGTGCCCGACGCGCGCCTTGACGACCTGATGATCTCGTATGCAACCGACGGTGGTGGCGTAGGCCCCCACTTCGATTCCTACGATGTGTTTCTTTTGCAAGTAAAAGGCAAACGGCGCTGGCGCATCAGCGGGCAGAAAGATCTGACCTTGCAAGCCGGTTTGCCTTTGAAAGTTTTACAGAACTTCGAGCCGGAACAGGAATGGCTGCTCGAACCCGGCGACATGCTGTATCTGCCGCCGCATATCGCCCATGACGGCATCGCGGAAGGCGAATGCATGACCTGCTCGATCGGCTTTCGCGCCCCTTCGGCCAGCGAGCTGACTGCGCAGTTCCTCTACCATCTGGCCGAACGCGGCGAGTCCGCGGGCAAGCCGGGCGCGCTTTACCGCGATCCGCAGCAGCCCGCCGTCGACCGTCCGGCCGAGCTGCCCGCGGCTCTCGTGGAGAAGGTTGGCGCAATCCTTGCTAGCATCAAATGGAAAGATCAGGATATTGCGTCGTTTCTCGGCACGTATCTGAGCGAGCCAAAGCCGAGCGTGGTATTCGATCCGCCGTCGAGGCCGCTCAACGAAGCCCGTTTTATCGGTCAGGCATCAAAGTCCGGCCTGCGACTGGACCGCAAGACCAGTTTGTTGTACAACCGCCGTTTTTTCTTCGTAAATGGAGAAGAAATGCCGTTGGGTGGCGCGCAAAAGTGGTTATTTGATCTCGCCGATCGGCGGTGTATGAGTGCGAAACGCTTTGTAACACTCTCACACGATTCGTCGGTGACAGCACTGCTACACGAGTGGTATTGTGCGGGCTGGATACAAGTGGGCGAGCTTGCGTAACTCTGCCTGCCTGCTATACCGTACAGTGAAATTTTGTATGAGAAAGACAACGTATTGACCCCGGATTTATCGACTGTCAGTACGAAAGTGCATATAATTTCCGCCCAAGCCGTAGGGAAGATTCTAGCTCGTCGAAAGAGCGTCTCCACCAGCGGCCCAGGTCGGTGTTGGAGCACATTACCGGTTTTATTTTGCGCTGTTGCTTACCTTTAAACCATAAAAGGACGTGATCATGAAGAAATCCCTCCTCGTAGCATCCCTGTTGGCAGCTGTGGCACTGGCTGCATGCAACAAGAGCAACGACCAAGCCGCTGCCCCGGCTAGCGACGCAGCTGCTGCTTCGGCACCGGCTGCTGCAGCTTCGGACGCGGCTACGGCTGCTTCGGGTGCCGCTGCTGCTGCGAGCGATGCTGCTGCTTCGGCTACGGCTGCTGCTTCGGACGCAGGCGCTGCTGCTTCGGACGCTGCTGCTTCGGCAGCTGCTCCGGCTTCGGGCGCAAGCCAGTAAGCTGTCGCATAGGGCTCGCCTCTGGGCGAAAACTGCATCGGGAAATCGTCGCGATTTCCCGGGCAGTAAAGCAAAACGCCACGGACTCACATCCGTGGCGTTTTGCCATTTGCGCGCCGTTTTTTACGACGGCGGCATTTTCAACACGTAACGGTTCATCCGACTGGCGTCGCGCTCTCTTCGAAGAACTCGCGCACCACCTCGATCTCACGCGTTCGTTTGAACGGCGGCAGGCTTTGCCAGATCCGACGCCCATACGGTTTGTCGACGAGACGCGTGTCGCAGATCATCAGCACGCCGCGATCGGTCTCCGCGCGAATCAGACGGCCTGCGCCCTGCTTCAACGTAATCACGGCCTGCGGCAACTGATGCACGGCAAACGGACTCAAGCCTTTCTTGGTGAGCGCATCGAGCCGCGCCGACAGCACCGGGTCATCCGGCGGCGCAAACGGCAGCTTGTCGATCACCACCAGCGACAGCGCGTCACCGCGCACGTCCACGCCTTCCCAGAAACTCTGACTGCCCACGAGGATCGCATTGCCATACGCCCGGAAGCGGTCGAGTAACTCGGTGCGGCTTGCGTCGCCCTGCACGAGCAGCGGATAGTTCCAGCCGCGTGTTTCGATCGTGTCGCGCAGTTTGGCCGAGATGCGGTCCACCGCGCGCAGCGTCGTGCACAACATGAATACGCCGCCGCCCGATGCTTCGATCGCGGGCAACGCGGCATCGAACACGGCGTCGGTGAACATCGGCGACGACGGCTGCGGCAAGTTGCGCGGCACGTACAGCAACCCTTGCGACGGATAGTCGAAGGGGCTCGGCAGCGTCATCGAGCGTTTGGCATTCAGTCCCATTTGCGCGGCGTAGTGCGTGAAGTCGCCGCGCACCGACAAAGTGGCCGATGTGAAGATCCACGCGCGCGACACGCCGGCGCGTTGCTTCGCGAAGATCGGCGCGACCGACAGCGGCGTTTCGTGCAACTGCACGGTATGGGAGAAGACTTCGATCCAGCGCACCTTTTCGTTCGGGTCCGTGCGTTCGGCGTGGGCGTCGTTCGAGATCGCGTGCTGTGCGTCGCCGGCCTTGCGCTCGGTCTCGGTGGGCGGCGTGGTCCAGCCCGCAAGCACGCCTTGCAACTCGCGCGCGCGACGCAGACATGCGCCGAGCGATTCGGCGCGCTCGGCCTGGCCGGCCAGCGCCGATGCCAGCGCGTCGAGTTCGGCTTCGAGCGTTTCGAGCGCTGGGAATAGCGGATGATCGTCGGGCAACTGGCCGATCGACAAGCGCACCGAATCTTCCTTGAACGCGAGCCGCACATCGCGCGCCGCGCGCTCGAGCGTCGCACCGAGCTTGACCCAGTCGACCGCCTCGCGCGCATGGCCCAGACCTTCGGCCACCGAATCGCGCGCGAGTTCGAGAAACTGCGTAGTGGACAACGTCTCGCCAAAAAACAGCGTCGCCGTCTCGGGCAACTGATGCGCTTCGTCGAAGATGATCGTGTTGGCGGTGGGCAGCAACTCGGCCATCCCCGTATCGCGCAACATGATGTCGGCGAAAAACAGATGGTGATTGACCACCACGATATCCGCCTGCTGCGCCTCGCGGCGCGCCTGCATCACGAAGCACTCCTTGTAATGCGGACACTCCTGGCCGAGACAGTTCTCGCGCGTCGACGTGACCATCGACCACACCGCCGCCGTTTCCGGCACGCTCGCGAGTTCGGCCTTGTCGCCGGTGCGCGTGATCTTCGCGAAGCGAACGATGTCCTGCAAATACGAGGTTTCCTGGCGCGACGGCAGACGGCCGTTATCCGCGGTGCGCTGCAGATAGTAGTGGCACAGGTAGTTCGCGCGCCCCTTGAGCATGGCCACCGATACCGGTACTGCAAGCGCATCGCGAACGGTCGGAATGTCGCGCTGAAAGAGCTGATCCTGCAGATGCTTCGTGCCCGTGGAGACGATCACCTTGCCGCCCCACAGCATGGCCGGCACGAGATACGCATAGGTCTTGCCGGTGCCCGTGCCCGCCTCGACGATCAGCGTGTTTTCGCTACCGTCGAGCCCGCCCGACTCCACATTCCCAGCGGCCTCGGCCGTGGCATCCGTGCCCGCCGATTGCAAGCGCCGCGCCGGACGCTTGTGCGCCTCGAACATCGCGGGCTCGGGCATCGCACGCCCCGACGCTTCCATCGCCGCGGCAACTGCGCGCGACATTTCGATCTGCGAGGCCCGCGACCGATAGCCGTCGATCTGCCGGGCCAGCAGGCCATTGTCGGCGAAGATGTCGTCGAGCTCGGCCGCGCGGCGCGGATTGAGCGACGCGCTCAACGTGGACGCGGCAGCACGCGGCGCCGGCGTGCCGGTTCCTGCTGCTGCGTCGCCCGTCGTGGTCCGGGATGAAGTTTCAAGCGGTGAATTCAAGGCAAGCGTTCCTGCAAAGTCCGGCTCGCGCGGCGCGCGCCCGGCGCCTGCCAGGCTGCGAACTCAGGCGCGTGCGTCCGGTTCGAGCTGCAATTGCAGCAAGATGATGGTGTCCTTGACTTTGAGTTTGCGCTTTTTCAGGCGCTGCAACTCGAAGTCGTCGATGCCGGGCTCATCCGACATTCGGTCGATTAGACGATCGAGCCCACTGTGCTCCGATTCCAGTTGCAGAATACGGTCGCGAAGTGTGTCCGCGTTGATGACGTGGTGATGATCGCGCATGCTCGCCTCCTCTCGTCTGCGGCACGGGCTGCGCGCGCAGACCGACGCCTGAGGTTGCTGTCCGGCTTTAAAGGCGTTACGGCTACTACGGGCGCTGGCCACAACCAGCCAGCGCCACTACAGCACATTACTCCTGCTGCTGTTGCTGTTTCTGCTGCTCTTCGAGTTGCTGCTGCTTCAACTGGTCCTGACGCTTCTGCTCGGCCTTCTCGGCCGCCTGCTTCTGACGCGCTTCCACGTCGGCCTTGTGTTGCGCGGCATCGGCCTGCTTCTTCTCGAAGCTCTGCTGTTTCTCGACGCGCTCCTGCGCCTTCTGCGCACCCTGCTGACGCGCTTCCTCGAGCTTGCGCTGGAAGTCGGCCTGCTTCTGGTCGTACGCCTGCTGGTTGGCCGCTGCCTGCGACGGACTGATGCCACGCTGCGCCTGATCCAGCGCATGCTGGCGCTGCTTTTCCTCGTAGGCCTGCGCGTTCGCGGCGCGTTGCGGCGCCTCGGCGTTGCGCTGCGCCTGATCGAGTTCGTGCTGACGCTGCTTGTCCTGATAAGCCTGCTCGTTGCGCGCATCTTCGGCGGCACGCTGCGGCGCGTTCGCTTCGTCGCGCGCACGCCTCAGCGCGGCCCGCTCGTCACGCGCTCGCGCGCGTTGCACGCGCTGCTCGCCGTCGAGCGCGAGCTGTTCCTTGCGAATCTCCGCCTGCACCATGCGCATGCTGTCGCGCGCGCGGTTCAGACAGTGATTGACGAAGAACCTGCTGTAGCAATTGTGCTGGGCGACAGCGTAACGGTAGTTGTTCTCCTCGCTGCGTTCGTCGAGTGCCCGTTGACGCGCCTCGAACGAGTCGTCCGGTGCGGCCGCGTCGCTCGCGCTGTCCGCGCTGCCGGCCGGCTGATTGCCCTGAACGGCCGATGCCGCTGATGGCGCAAGCGTCTGCGCGGACACCGGCGCGCTCGCGCTGTTGCCCTCAGCTGACGCCGTTTGCGCCACGGCCGGTGCGGACATGGTGAGCGCGGCGACCATCACACACGACGCGTACGATGCGGCGAAAACTCGCGGCGAGATTGACGCAAACCCGAATGCAAGCCCGAGCATGGAGCGCGCGGCCGACACCAACGAGGTGAGCGGCAAGCTCAGCAAACCCGTTGGCGAACCCGACGACAATTCCGGCGACAAATCCGGTGACAGGCGAGAGACCCGGCGAAAGCCCAGGCGGTTGATGGACAAGGAGATTGGCAACGTCGTAGAGGGTCAACGGAACATGCCCGAAATTCTATCACCCTGCGGTTGAGCCCTTTGGCATTTATGGCAAAATGCCCCGCTCTAGCAACCTGGTCGCAGCGCGCACGCCGGGCGTGTCCCGACGAGCCGTCAGCGCGCGGCCCCTGACTGAGTCCGCAGGAACACCAAGACCTTATGACGGAAACCGTAGCACTCAAGATCGTACAGCGCATCGCCGCCGAACTGTCCGTCCAGCCGCGCCAGGTCGCGGCCGCGGTGCAACTTCTCGACCAAGGAGCGACTGTTCCGTTCATCGCCCGCTACCGTAAGGAAGTGACCGACAATCTGGACGACACGCAACTGCGTAATCTCGAGGAACGCCTGCTGTATCTGCGCGAGCTCGAAGACCGGCGCGCCTCGATCATCGCCAGCATCGACGAACAGGGCAAGCTCACCGACGAGCTACGCGGCGCGATCGAAGGCGCCGACAGCAAACAGGTGCTGGAAGATCTGTATCTCCCGTATAAGCCGAAGCGCCGCACGCGCGCGCAGATCGCGCGCGAAGCCGGTCTGCAGCCGCTCGCCGACGCGCTGCTCGGCAATGCGCTGCTCGACCCGCAAACCGAAGCCGCCGCCTACGTTGACGCCGAGAAAGGCGTCGCCGACATCAAGGCCGCACTCGACGGCGCGCGCGACATCCTTTCCGAACAGTTCGGCGAAACGGCCGAGCTGCTCGGCAAGCTGCGTGACTATCTGTTCAACCAGGGCGTGGTGTCGTCGAAGGTCGTGGAGGGCAAGGAGAGCGCGGAAGAAGAGAAATTCCGCGACTACTACGATTACGCGGAGACCATCCGCACCGTGCCGTCGCATCGTGCGCTGGCGCTGTTCCGCGGCCGCAACGCGGGCGTGCTGATGGTCAAGCTGGGCCTCGGCGAAGAACTCGACGCGCAGGTGCCGCATCCGGGCGAAGCGCTGATCGCGCGCCACTTCGGCATCGCCAATCAGAACCGCCCGGCCGACAAGTGGCTCTCCGACGTGTGCCGCTGGTGCTGGCGCGTGAAGGTGCAGCCGCACATCGAAAACGAACTGCTGACCAACCTGCGCGACGAAGCCGAGCACGAAGCGATCCGGGTGTTCGCGCGCAATCTGAAGGACCTGCTGCTGGCCGCGCCGGCCGGTCCGAAAGCGGTGATCGGTCTCGATCCTGGGCTGCGCACCGGCGTCAAGGTGGCGGTAGTCGACCGTACCGGCAAGGTGCTCGCCACCGACACGATCTACCCGCACGAGCCGCGCCGCGACTGGGACGGTTCGATCGCGAAACTCGCGCGCATCTGTGCGCAGACCCAGGCCGAGCTGATCAGTATCGGCAACGGCACGGCCTCGCGCGAAACAGACAAGCTCGCGAGCGAGCTGATCGCGCGTCATCCGGAATTCAAGCTGCAGAAGATCGTCGTGTCCGAAGCGGGCGCATCGGTCTACTCGGCCTCCGAACTCGCGGCGAAGGAATTCCCCGACATGGACGTGTCGCTGCGCGGCGCGGTGTCGATTGCGCGCCGCCTGCAGGACCCGCTCGCAGAACTGGTGAAGATCGAGCCGAAGGCGATCGGCGTCGGCCAGTATCAGCACGACGTCAATCAGCGCGAACTGGCGCGCTCGCTCGACGCGGTGGTCGAAGACTGCGTGAACGCGGTCGGCGTGGACGCGAACACCGCGTCGGTCGCGCTGCTCGCTCGCGTGTCGGGTCTGAACGCTACGCTCGCGCGCAACATCGTCGACTATCGCGATTCGAATGGCCCGTTCCCGTCGCGCGAGCATTTGCGCAAAGTGCCGCGTCTCGGCGACAAGACCTTCGAACAGGCCGCCGGCTTCCTGCGCATCAACAACGGCGAGAATCCGCTCGACCGCTCGTCAGTTCACCCGGAAGCGTATCCGGTCGTCGAACGGATGCTCGCGAAGATCAACAAACATGTCGGCGAAGTGCTCGGCAATCGTGACGCGCTGCGTGGGCTGTCGCCGGGCGAATTCGTCGACGACCGTTTCGGTCTGCCGACCGTGCGCGACATTCTGCTCGAACTCGAAAAGCCGGGCCGCGACCCGCGCCCCGAGTTCAAGACCGCGACGTTCCGCGAAGGCGTCGAGAAGGTCAGCGATCTGACGCCGGGCATGGTGCTCGAAGGCGTCGTCACGAACGTGGCGGCATTCGGCGCGTTCATCGATGTCGGCGTGCATCAGGATGGTCTGGTGCACGTGTCGGCGATGTCGACGAAGTTCATCAAAGACCCGCACGAAGTCGTGAAGGCCGGGCAGATCGTCAAGGTGAAGGTGCTGGAAGTCGACGTGAAGCGCCAGCGTATTGCGCTCACCATGCGTCTGGACGATGAGTTCGGCGCGGCTGCTGCGCGTAGCGGCGGCGGTGCGCAGCAGGATCGCGGCGGCGCCGGCCGTTCAGGCGGTGCCGGACGCGGCGCGTCGCAACAGCGCTCGCGCGAGCCGGAAGCGGGCGGCGCAATGGCCGCCGCGTTCGCCAAGCTCAAACAGAAGTAAGCGCTGCGAGCCACGCGTGATTGGTTTCATGCGCTGGCTTTCGCAAGCATGGCATGGGTCACCACGCGAGCACTCACGCGGCGACACCGCGATGAAGCCTCGTGATGCCATGCGGCAAAACAGAAAGCCCACGCATTGCGTGGGCTTTTTTTCGCGCCCCGATACCGACATCGAAGCACGTAAGATTCACCGGCTCGCGTCAGATCTCGATCTTGGTCCCCAACTCCACCACCCGGTTGGCCGGGATGCTGAAAAAGTCCGTCGGCTTCGCGGCGTTCTGGTGCATCCATGCGAACACACGTTCGCGCCACACCGACATACCCGGCAGTTGCGTCGGCACCACCGTTTCGCGCGCGAGAAAGAACGACGTGTCCATCAGTTCGAAGGTCATGTCGTGGGTGCGGCCGACCTCGAGCAGCACCGCCTTGACATCGGGCGTTTCGTTGAAACCGTAGGCCGCCTTGACGAGATACAGACCGCCGTCGATATCCTTCACCGTCACGCGCTCCGCGTCGTTCACATAGGGGATGTCGCGCGTCACGAAGGTCAGGAAGATCGTGCGCTCATGCAGCACCTTGTTGTGCTTCAGGTTGTGCAGCAGGCTCACCGGCACCAGCGAATCGCTGCCGGTCAGATAGATCGCCGTACCCGACACGCGATGCGGCGGATGCGCGAGCAGCCCCTGCAGGAACGGCATCAGCGGAATACCGTCGGCGGCCGTGCGCTCCTTGACGATCATCCTGCCCTTGAACCACGTCATCAGCAGGAAGAACAGCAACGCGCCGATGCCGAGCGGCAACCAGCCGCCCTCTTCGACCTTCAGCAGATTGGCGCCGAAAAAGCCCAGGTCGATGGTCATGAACAGGCCGATGATCAACCCCACCAACAGCTTGTTCCAGTTCCACACATTCACCATCACGACGCAGGCGAGGATCGTGGTGATCACCATCGTGGCCGTCACAGCGATACCGTACGCGGCGGCGAGGTTGTCCGAACTCTTGAACGCGATCACGATGCACAGGATGATGAAGAGCAGCATCCAGTTCACCACCGGCACATAGATCTGCCCGATCGCCAGTTCCGACGTGTGCAGGATCTTCATACGCGGCACGTAGCCGAGCTGGATCGCCTGGCTCGTCAGCGAATACGCGCCGGAGATCACGGCCTGCGAGGCGATCACCGTCGCCACCGTCGACAGCACGACGAGCGGCAGCAACGCCCAATCAGGCGCGAGCAGGAAGAAGGGATTTTCGATGGCCCTCGGGTCGTGCATCAGCAGCGCGCCCTGGCCGAAGTAGTTCAGCACTAGCGACGGCATCACCAGCAGATACCACGCCATGCGGATCGGCTTCGCGCCGAAGTGGCCCATGTCGGCGTACAGCGCTTCAGCGCCGGTCAGCACCAGCACGACCGAGCCTAGCACCACATAGGCCTGCAACACGTGCGCGGCCATGAAGGAGTACGCGTAGTACGGGTTCAGCGCGCGGATCACGTTGGGCGACTGCGCGATGTGCCACAGGCCGAGCGCGGCGAGCACCACGAACCACACCACCATGATCGGACCGAACAGGCGGCCCACCATCGCCGTGCCGTGCCGCTGAATCCAGAACAACAGAATCAGGATCACGATGGTGAGCGGCAGGACCAGATGCGTCAGATGAGGCGCGGCAATCTCCAGACCCTCGACTGCCGAGATCACCGAGATGGCCGGCGTGATCACCGCGTCGCCATAAAACATGCAGGCGCCGAAGATGCCGAGCATCACCAGCAGGCCGGCCATTTTCGATTTCTCTTCGAGCGAGCGCAGCGCCAACGCCATGAGCGCGAGCACGCCGCCCTCGCCGTTGTTGTCCGCGCGCATCACGAACAGCACGTATTTGACGCCGACTACGATCATGATCGCCCAGAACAGCAGCGAGATCACGCCGAGGATGGATTGCTCGGTCAACGGAATGCCGTGCGACGGACTGAAAGCCTCTTTCAGCGAATACAACGGGCTCGTGCCGATATCGCCGAACACCACGCCGATCGCGGCAATCGCGAGTGACGGCAGTGGCTGCTTGTGCACGTGATTGTTATCTGTCATAGACGCGAGGAAATCCGTTTCCTGAGCGGAAAAAACGACCGCTATTCTAAACTGCCCGTCTAGCGCCGCCCGGCTTGTTGTGGATACACCACGTAGATAGTCCGCGCAGTGTAGCACTGCGATTTGGGCGCGTCTGCCGCGCCGAGGGTGGCGCCGGCGGTCCTGCCTGAATTCGCGTCAGGCGATTCGCGCAGCGTGGCTTGGCCGGTCCGCTGAAGACGCGCAAAAAAAACGGAGCCCAACCGGGCTCCGTTTTGCGGGCACTGCGATACAGACGACGCCAGGCACAAAGCGCCGGGCATTCACATTACTCCCCCGCCGACTCCTGCGCCTGCGCGATGCCGCGCTTGATCCACGCGCCGAGGTTATGCGGACGAACCGTGTCCCACTCCTCGAACGGCTGATGAATCCATGGATTGGTGGGCAGATACTGTACGTGGTAATCAGGCTTCACTTTCGAGCAGCCCTTGTACCAGAGCACCGCCGAGCGCACCGAGGTGATCGCCGGATAGCGTTCCTTCAGATGCTGCTGAACCCGCGCCAGCGTCACGCCGGAATCGACCAGGTCGTCGACCAGCAGCACGTTGCCGTGCAGCTCGCCGCGCGTCATCGTGATGTATTGCGCGATGTCGAGTTCGCCCTGCTCCGTGCCGGCCGCTTCGCGATACGAGCTGGTGGCGAGGATCGCCAGTGGCAGATCGTAGATGCGCGAAAGCTGGTCGCCCACGCGCAAGCCGCCGCGCGCGAGGCACAGGATCTTGTCGAACTTCCAGCCCGACTCGTGCACGGCCAGCGCGAGCATTTCGATCAGCCGGTGATATTCGTCCCAGCCGACCCACAGGTTCTTGTCGTCATTGCGCGGATCTTTCATCGCGATCATGGGTAGACCTTGAACCATGGTTTAAACCTTGAACGGATGACGCAGCAGGATGGTCTCGTCGCGATCCGGACCGGTCGACACCATGTCGATCGGAATGCCTGCGACTTCCTGCACACGCGACAGATACGCGCGCGCGTTAGCCGGCAGCTTGTCCCATTCCTTGATACCGACGGTGCTTTCCTTCCAGCCCGCGAAGGTTTCGTACACCGGCTCGCAGCGCGCGACTTCCGACGCGCCGCGCGGCAGCAGGTCGATATTCTGGCCGTCGACCGTGTAGCCGACGCACAGCTTCACTTCGTCGAGGCCGTCGAGCACGTCGAGCTTGGTCATGCACAGACCCGACACGCCGTTGATCTGGATCGAGCGGCGCAGCGCTGCGACGTCGAGCCAGCCGGTGCGGCGCGGACGGCCGGTGACCGAGCCGAATTCCTTGCCGACGGTAGCCAGTTCCAGGCCGATCGCTTCCTGACGCGCGGCGTTGTCCGCGTCATACAGCTCGCTCGGAAACGGGCCCGAACCGACCCGCGTGCAATACGCCTTGGTGATGCCGAGAATGTAGTTCAGCTTTTGCGGACCGACGCCCGCGCCCGCGGTCGCCGCACCCGCCACGCAGTTGCTCGACGTGACGAACGGATAGGTGCCGTGGTCGATGTCGAGCAGCGTGCCTTGCGCGCCTTCGAACAGCAGGTTGCTGCCGGCGGCATTGGCGTCGTACAGACGGCGCGACACGTCGGTGACCATCGGCTTCAGACGGTCGGCGTAGCCCAACATCGTGTCGAGCGTTTGCTGGAAGTCGACAGCGGCGACGCCCAGGTATTGCGTGAGCACGAAGTTGTGGTAGTCGAGATTTTCGCGCAGACGTTCCGCGAAACTGACCGGGTCGAACAGGTCCTGCACACGCAGACCGCGGCGCGCCACCTTGTCTTCGTAAGCCGGGCCGATGCCGCGGCCGGTGGTGCCGATCTTGCCCGCGCCACGGCGCGCTTCGCGGCCCTGGTCGATGGCGATGTGATACGGCAGGATCAGGGTGGTGGCTTCGGAGATGAACAGGCGATTCTGGACATCGACGCCTGCGGCTTCGAGCTCGCCGATTTCCTTGAACAGCGCTTCCGGCGACAACACGACGCCATTGCCGATATAGCACGCGACGCCGGGATGCATGATGCCCGACGGAATCAGACGCAAGATGGTTTTCTTGCCGCCGATGATAAGCGTGTGACCGGCATTGTGACCGCCCTGGAAGCGAACGACGCCTTGAGCGTGGTCCGTCAGCCAGTCGACGATCTTGCCCTTGCCCTCATCTCCCCACTGGGTCCCCACGACGACGACGTTGCGTCCGGGGTTCACATTCACTGCGCTGGCAGACATGTTGTTTCGTAAGCTGGTTAAAAACGTATTCTACCTATGTTCGCGGAACCTTCCGAATTTTTCCGTTTCCGCTCAACGGTATGCACGTTATGGTGGGTAGGAAAAAGATGGCGCGGCCAGTGACCGCGCCCGGTTCGGCAGCGCGTTCGCCGCCGTTCGACATGGGCTAAGGATAGTCCTCTGCCGACCCGAACGAAACGCGTTCAGGAGCGCGACTCGACGACCCATGCGCCGTTGCGCTCGACCAGCACGCGGTCGAACGCGAATTCATCCAGATCGTGCTCGTGGCCAGGCAGCGCCTGGATCACCACTTCGCCAGCATCGCGCAACGCGGCGACGCTCACGCGCAGCGCGTCGTCGTGTTGCCACGGCGCGAGAATCGCGCTGCTGCGCGCTTCGATCGGCGAGATCCGCGCGACTTCGCGCAGATCGAGCGAAAAGCCGGTTGCCGCGCGAGCCCGCCCGTAAGCCTGGCCGACGTGGTCGTAACGGCCGCCGCGCGCGACCGCATTCGGCACGCCGTCCACATAGGCGGAGAACATCACGCCGCTGTGGTACGCGTAGCCACGCAGGTCGGCGAGGTCGATCATCACTTCGGCGCCGTCCACCTGGCTCGCGAGAAACGCGAGGTCGTCGAGCGCGCGGGCGATGGCCGGCGCGTTCGGCAGACGCGCGCGGGCTTCGTCGAGCACCGACGCGTCGCCGTACAACGTGGGCAGCGCGCGCAACGCGTCGCGGATGACCGGCGTGAGCCCCGCCGTCAGTTCGACGAGGCGCGGCACGTCCTTGCCCGCCAGCGCGTCGTACAGCGACTGGCCGAGTTCGGCCGCGGCGGGCTGCGCTTCGATCAACGCCGCGAGCACGCCCGCGTGACACAGATCGAGGCGCACTTTGGCGAGGCCCGCCAGACGCAGCGCGTCGAGCATCAGTTGCTGGATTTCCAGATCCGCTTCGAGGCCCGCGTGACCGTAGATTTCCGCGCCGATCTGGATCTGCTCGCGCGTGGCGTGGAGACCGCGCGGCCGCGTATGCGCGACGTTGCCGGCGTAGCAAAGACGCGTCACGCCCTGACGGTTCAGCAGATGCGCGTCGATCCGCGCGACCTGCGGCGTGATGTCGGCGCGCAGACCGAGCGTGCGCCCGGACAGCTGATCGACGAGCTTGAAGGTGCGCAGATTCAGATCGTGACCGCCGCCGGTCAGCAGCGACTCGAGATACTCGAGCAGCGGCGGCATGACCATCTCGTAGCCGTACGACCGGAAGCGGTCCAGCAAACGGCGCCGCAACTCTTCGATCTTGCGGGCTTCCGACGGCAGCACGTCGGCAATATTCTCGGGGAGCAACCAGGTCGACATCGGTACAGTCCTACGGCGTTGAACACGGCGGCTGAAGCGCCGGTAAGTGAGTGTTTGAATGGCGGGCGGCGGCTCGATTCTGGCGGCCATCGCAGGCACCGCCTGCGCGCCGCGCCCTCGCCGACACAAAGGCATGGCGAGCACGTCACGCGCGCTGCCCCGCCGCCGGCGTGGCCCTTTCAGGTCACGATAAACAGCAGGATCAGCCCGAGCAGCATCACGATCAATCCGCCGACGCGAATCTGATGGGGCGGCCGTTCCGCTATTTTACGGAACGTGTCGCGCCAGGCGCTCGGAAAAACGAAGGGGAACATCCCCTCGATAATCAGCATCAATGCGATCGCAAGCAGTAACGAGCCGGCTATGTCCATGCGAATGAAGGGGCCGCGATGCGGATGCCGCGGCGTTCCGGTTATCAGTGTTTGCGCGGGGCCGCGGAAGCGTCCGGGGCAGCGCCGCCGGTCGGGCTACGCATGAAGCGGAAGAACTCGTTGTTCGAGTCGACCACGATCAGGTCGCCCGGCTTGAAGGTCTTCCGGTACGCCTGCATGCTTTGATAGAACTGGTAGAACTGCGGGTCTTTGCCAAATGCTTCGGCGGCGATTTCCGCGGCCTTCGCATCGCCCTCGCCCCGGATGGTCTGCGCCTGCGCGTTGCCGTCCGCGAGCACCGCCTGCTGCTGGGCTGCCGCGGCCGCCTTGATCTGGGCGACCTCGGCCGCGCCCTTCGCGCGCTCGTCGGCCGCGACCTGCTCGCGTGCGGCGTTCATCCGCTTGAAAACCGAATCGGCCATCGCCGCGGGGAAGTCGACGCGCGTCAGCTGCACGTCGACCACTGACACGCCGAGCGACGCCGCGCTCTTGTCCATCGCGCCGCGTGCTTGTTCCGCGAGGGTTTGCTGTTTGGCAAGCGCATCGGACAGTGTGAACTGACCGAACGCATCGCCGAGCGCGCTGCGCGACAGCAGCGCGAGCCGGTCCGGCAGGCTCTGGATGTCGCCCTTCGTTTCGGCGAGCAGCTTGAGCGGGTCGGTGACGCGGAACTTGATGACCGGGTTGACCAGCAGATCGGTTTTATCCGACGTGGCATAGCGGTCCTCGTCTGGCGCGTCGAGCGACTGAATGCGGTTATCGACCAGCGTGAGCGTTTGCAACGGCGGCGGCAATTTCACGTGCAGCCCAGGGCCGAGCAAGGTGGGCGCCGTGTCGCCACGCGACGACAGCACGGCCATGTGCCGCTGATCGACGACGAATACCATCGACGAAGCTGCGAACAGCACGATGACGATAGCTACGACGAGCGCAATGATCTTGTTCATGTTGTGCGCTCCTTATTGAACGTCGTCTTCGCGCATGCGATTGCGGAAGGCGTCGCGTGAACGCAGCGAGGCGCCGCTCGCGGGCTGGCTGGCTGGCGTCTCGGCCGCGGCGGGCGCGGAAGCTGCTGCCGTGCCAGCCGCAGCGGCGGACGCGCCCGACGACGCAGCCGCGCTCGCCGCTTGCGGCGCGCCCGCGCCTGCGCCAGCGGCGCCCGGCGTAGCGGCAGCAGCGTCGGCGAGCCGCTGGCGATTCTGCTCGACCAGCTTGTCGAGCGGCAGATACAGCACGTTGTTGCCGTTCTTGCTGTCCACGAAAACCTTGGTCGTATTCGAGTAGATCTGCTGCATGGTTTCCATGTACATGCGCGTGCGAATCACCGCAGGCGCTTTCGAGTACTGCGCGTAGACCTGCTTGAAGCGGTCGGCTTCGCCTTGCGCCTGCGCGACGGTTTTGTCGCTGTAGTTTTTCGCGTCTTCGATCTGGCGCGCCACGTCGGCTTGCGCACGCGGCAACAAGTCCGCCACATAGGCCTGCGCGTCGCGCTTCGCGCGCTCGTTTTCCTGATGCACTTTAGCGGCGGCGTCGAACGCGGCCTGCACCTGATCTGGTACCTGCACGCTCTGGATCGTCACGCCGGTCACGGCGAGGCCGGACTCGTATTGGTCAAGCGATTGCTGGATCGCCGCCATCAGCTGCTGACGCATTGTTTCGCGATCCTGATCGAGGATCTCGTTCGTGCTGCGCGCGCCGACAATGCCGCGAACTGCCGCCTGCGCAGCATGCATGACACTCTGATCGGGATCGACGCTGCGGAACAGATAGTCGGTGGGCTTGCGCACCTGGTACTGCACCGCGAAGCGCACGTCGACGATGTCGCCGTCGTGCGTGAGCATCGATGCGTCCTTCACGTTTGCGAGACGCACCACGTTGTTGCGGCCGATCTCCACCTGGCGGATCTGACCGACATTGACGAACTCATGGGCTTCGAACGGATACGGCAAGCGCCAGTGCACACCCTGACCCGCGGTGTAGCGATACTTGCCGAACTGCATCACGACCGCGGCCTGGCCATCCTGCACGACGAACACGCCGCTGCCGAGATAGATCGCGATCAGCACGCCGATCACGATACCCACGCCGATGCGCGCGCCACGTCCGTTGTCCGGACGGCCGCCGCCCGCACCGCCGCCCTTGCGTCCGAAGATCTGGCTCAGGCGGCGGTTGAACTCCCGCCACATCTCGTCGAGATCGGGCGGACCCTCACCGTCCTTGGGTGGACGCTTCGGGTCATTCGGCCGTTGCCGGTCGCCATTGCCGTCGCCCCGGCCCCAGCGCGGATCGTTCAGTGAAAGCAAGGCGCGCATGCGCAGCCAGATACTCCGCTCGTTGTATTCGTTCACCTGTGTTCGTTCACCAGAGTAGACAGCGGGTCAGTGCAATTGGAACGGGTCAGTGCCCGAGTTCTGGAACCTTACGGTCGTCGCGCGGTGCTGCGGGCCGGTCTTCTTCCGACTGATCGACGAACGTGTCGGCAAGAGGTTCGGCAGTAGCGATTTCAGCGATGGCAGCGCGCAGCGTATCCAGCCCTTGACCAGTGCGCGCGCTCAAAAAGACGCGCGAAATATTACCATATTCATCCCGCTCAACCGTGTCGCCACGGGCCGCCAACTCCGGCACCGCGTCGATCTTGTTGAACACCAGCACCTGGCGAATCGTGTCCGCGCCGATCGCGTGCAATACCTCGTTCACCTGATCGATCTGATCGAGGCGCACCGCGCTCGATGCATCGACCACATGCAGCAGCAGGTCGGCGTGAATGGTTTCTTCGAGCGTGGCGCGAAATGCGGCCACCAGTTGGTGAGGCAACTCGCGGATGAAGCCGACCGTGTCGGACACCACCACCTGCCCCGCTTCGTCGCCGAGATAAACGCGCCGCGAGGTGGTGTCGAGCGTCGCGAACAGTTGATCGGCGGCATACGCCTGGGCTTTGGTAAGCGCATTGAAAAGCGTGGACTTGCCTGCGTTCGTATAGCCGACCAGCGACACCGACATCGTCTGGTTGCGGCTGCGCGCGCGGCGCTGCGTGCCGTGCTGGCGACGCAATTTTTCGAGCCGCGTCTTGAGCGCCTTGATGCGCTCGCCGATCAAACGACGGTCGGTTTCGAGCTGCGTTTCGCCAGGACCGCGCAAGCCGATACCACCTTTCTGGCGCTCGAGGTGGGTCCACGCGCGAATCAGCCGGGTCGACAGATACTGCAATTGCGCGAGCTCCACCTGCAGCTTGCCTTCGTGGCTGCGGGCGCGTTGCGCGAAGATGTCGAGAATGAGACTGGTGCGATCGACCACGCGCCGATTAAGCGCTTGCTCCAGATTGCGCTGCTGCGCGGGCGCCAGAGCGTGATTGAAGATGACGAGTTCGATGTCGTTCGCCTCACACGCAAGACGCAATTCTTCGGCCTTGCCGCTGCCGACGAACATCTTCGCGTCGGGGCTGGACCGGCGCCCGGTAAGGGTGACTAAGGGATTCGCGCCCGCGCTTTGCGCGAGCAGGCTGAGTTCTTCGAGACTGGCTTCGAAATCGATCTTACCGAAGTCGATGCCGACAAGCGCTGCATTGATCAAATTGGAGGGTATCAAAATGAGGCGGCCGGGAGGGAATCGCCAACGGGCGACGCTACGCCGGCCGCGACGAGGGTTAGGACTGTTCGGAATCCGGGTGGAAATTCACCGGACGGGCTGGCACGACAGTCGAGATTGCGTGCTTGTAGACCATCTGGGTGACCGTATTCCTGAGCAACACGACGTACTGGTCGAACGATTCGATGTTCCCTTGAAGCTTGATGCCGTTGACCAGGTAGATCGACACCGGCACATGCTCTTTACGCAGTGCGTTCAAAAACGGGTCTTGTAACAATTGCCCTTTGTTGCTCATAGCAAACTCCGTATTTTTTTGCAGGTTGACTGAATTGACGACGAAGAAAAAGAGATCCGCCGTCAACCGCTACACTATAGCCGATTTTCGTTTTTGCGCGCGGGCCCGGGCCGCACGCCCAAACCCAACATACACGCGGGTTTCAGCCTTTGTCCGCGTAAGGGTTCGTCGACGATCGGAACTCTATTCGCAATGGAGTCCCAGTCAGCTTGAAAGTTTCCCGGAAGCGGTTTTCGAGGTAGCGCTTATATGTTTCGGTGATCGCATCGAGTGCGTTGCCGTGAATCACGATGATCGGCGGATTCTGTCCACCCTGGTGCGCGTAACGCAACTTCGGACGCACCGGACCACGTCGGCGCGGCTGCTGGAATTCAACTGCATCGATCAGCGCGCGCGTGAGCTTCGGCGTCGGCAGCTTCGCCATTGCAGCGGTGTAGGCGTCGTCGACCGAACGCATCAGCGGACCAATTCCGGTTTTTTCCGCAGCGGAAATGAAATGGAATTTGGCAAAGTCGAGAAATTTTAGTTTGCGCTCGAGGTCGGCTTTGGTGCGCTCGCGCACATGCGGATCGAGACCATCCCATTTGTTCACGCCCACCACCAGCGCGCGCCCCTGCTCCACGACGAAGCCAGCGATATGCGCGTCCTGTTCGGAGATGTCCTGGCGCGCGTCGAGCAGCAGGATCACGACGTTCGCATCCGAGATGGATTGCAGCGTCTTCACCACCGAGAACTTCTCGATGGCTTCGAATACTTTGCCGCGGCGGCGCAGACCGGCCGTGTCGATCAGCGTGTACGGCTTGCCCTGACGCTCGAAGTCGACGTAGATCGAATCGCGCGTGGTGCCCGGCATGTCGAACGCGATCACGCGCTCTTCACCGACCAGTGCATTGATCAACGTCGACTTGCCGACATTCGGGCGGCCGACGATCGCGATCTTCACGCCGCGCGCTGCTTTCTCGTCGTCGCTCTCTTCCGGCTGGCCCGCATACGCGACGCCGAGCGCCTCGTCGATCATTTCGGTAACGCCGTCGCCATGCGCGGCTGAAATCGCGCGCGGGTCGCCGAGACCCAGTTCGTAGAAATCGGCGGCGACGGTGCTGTACTTCATGCCCTCCGCCTTGTTGACGACGAGGAAAATCGGCCGGCCGACCTTGCGCAGATAGTCGGCGATCGACTTGTCTTGCGGCGCGAGACCATTGCGGCCGTCGACGATGAATACGACGATGTCCGACTCCTCGACCGCCTGGCGCGTTTGACGCGCCATCTCGTGCAGGATGCCGTCTTTCGCGACCGGCTCGAAACCACCGGTATCGACGACCAGATACGGCCGCTCGCCGGTGCGCCCTTCGCCATAGTGGCGGTCGCGCGTGAGACCGGGCAGATCGGCAACCAGCGCATCACGCGAGCGCGTGAGACGGTTGAACAGCGTGGATTTCCCCACATTGGGGCGCCCGACGAGGGCAATAACGGGTTTCATCAGATGTTGTTCACGGTGAAACGCGGGATCGAAATCGACCGCCCGCGTAGCGACGCCATGCGGCCGCGACACGGCAGCGTTTGACGAAAATTATCACGAATTCGGCCGGCCCCGGCTGTGCTCTCGATATGCGCAACCGGGCGGACGGGATTTGGCTGTATGGGCGGCGCCAACGGGCCGCCAGATTCAGTCTTTCTTGCTCGACAGCTCGCACGCCCGTTCGAGGGCGATGGTCTGCGATGCCGCCGAAGGTGGCGCCGCAAGCAGCCACCGATGGCCACGTAGGCTACGCGTGACATTTCTGATTCGACTGCCGGACCACCCAGTCCGGCGCAATGCTTCTACTGTCCTGCTATACGACAAACACTCAAAACAAGTTCAACAAAAACGCGCGCGGCCGGCGATGCCGGCCTGCGCGCTTGACGAAGCTCGGCGTGCGCGATTAGCGCGGGCGATAGCCGTACAGTCCACCGTCGCGCGTTTGCACCACCAGCGTTTCGCCGGCCAGTACGGGCGCCGCGGTAATCGCGCTGCCGTCGGTCTTCACGCGAGCGACCAGCGAGCCGTCGGAAGCCGACAGGAAGTGCACGTAACCCTGATAGTCGCCGAGCACGGCCGCACGGCCGAGCAGGAACGGCACGCCGAGGTCGCGGTTCTTCAGCTGGTCGTTTTTCCATAGGCGCGAACCGGTGTTCACATCGAACGCCGATACGACCGACCAGTCGTCCGCTGCCACCACGGTGCGGTCATCCTGCGCGAGACCGCTCGTGCTCGAGAACGCGGTTTGCCACAGCGCACGGCCCGAGTTCGCGTCGAAACAGCCAATCTGACCCTGGAACGTCACCGCGCAGGTTTGCGAGCCGACCAGCGTAGGCGGACCAGTCACGTCGTTGATGCGCTCCACTTCCGTCACGCCCTTCGGATACGACACTGGCGTTTGCCAGTAGGCGTCGCCCGTTTGCAGGTTGATCGCGGCAAACGAGCCGCCCGGGAAGCCGGCCAGCACGGCTGCGTCGCCGGCGAACGTCATGCCCGACGACACCCGCAGATTGAGCGGCACCGCGCGGTTGCGGTAGTTCCACTTCTGCTCGCCGGTTTGCGCGTTGAACGCGACGATCTGACCGTCGACGGTGCGTACCACGACGAGGCCGTTGCCGACCAGCGGCGGCGTAATGATCTCGCCCGGCGCCTTCGCGGTCCACAACTGCTTGCCGTCCGCGCCGAGCACATAGACATCGCCCTTCAGGCCGCCGACCGCCGTCAGCGTGCCGTCGCTGCCGACACCCGCCGACAGGTCGTCACGCAGCTTGACGCGCCAGATGTCCTTACCGGTTTGCGCGTCGATCTTCGCAACCGAGCCGTTCGCGCCAGCCGCGAACACCGCATTGCCCACCGCGACCGGCGAGAACAGGTAGCGGCCCGCCTTGCCCACGCTCGCCGTCCAGGCCTGCTGCACGTCGAGCACGGGTTTGAACTCGGTGAGCGGCGTCGGCACGCGGCGCTCGTCTTTCGTGGATGAGCAAGCCGTCATGGTGAGGACGGTCATCGCACAGATAACGGGCACGGCGTAACGTTTCAGCAGATTCATCGGTGGACGAAGCATTCAGGAAATTAATTAAAGGAAACCGGTTGGTCGTTGCATGCGGCGCGCGGCACGCGGCGATCAGCCACCGAGCGCGTCCAGCTTGAACTGAATCAACTGGCGCGCCGAGCTGTCGTTTTTCGACAGCGAGTCGAGCGCGAGCTTGTAAGCCGTGCGTGCATCGTCGCGCTTGCCCTGCGCGGCGAGCAGGTCGCCGCGACGGTCCGCCACGATGCCCTTGAACGCGTCGGATTGCGAGTCGGCGAGCAACGCGAGACCCTGGTCGTAAGCCTTGTCGTCGAGCAGCAGCGAAGCCATGCGCAGCCTGGCGATCTGCTTGAACTCGTCGTCCTTCGCGTGATCGATGGTCCATTGCAGCTGGGCCTTCGCGGCGGCTTCATCGCCCGCGGCGTAGAGCGCCTTGGCGGCGCCCAGCGCGCTCATCTGCGCGTACGCGGTGCGGCTGAACCTGTCTTCCATGTCGGTGGCGGCGCGCGTGATCCTGGCCTTGTCGCCCGATGCCACGGCTTGCTGCACCTGGTCGTACAGCACAGCGGCTTCCGCCGCCTGGCGCCGCTGCCAGAAATTCCAGCCGTTCCAGCCGGCTGCCGCAACCAATGCCACCAGCACGATCCACGTGGCTGCATTACCCCACTGCGTCCACCATGCCTTCAGACTTTCAATCGATTCTTGTTCGTCGTGGTAACTCATTGCCCGGCGATTTCCTCTTTCTTGATACGTGTGCGTGTCGAGCCAACAGGCTCGACGACATCGCGATCAGTCGTCGCCGTCTTCGGCGGTTGCAACCATCGCATTGATTAGAAATTCGGTCAAGTCTTCAGCGGGCACGTTATGTTGCTCGCTTTTACCGCCGTTAGCATTTGCATCGCGCAGCGGCTTCACGCCCACTGTGCCGTTGGCGATCTCGTCTTCGCCGAGCACCACCGCGAACGCTGCGCCGCTCGCATCGGCACGCTTCATCTGCGATTTGAAGCTGGCCGTCTGACCGTCGGCGCTGCAATGCAGGATCACGTCGAGCCCCGTGTCGCGCAGCCGCTCCGCGATGATGAAGGCCTGCTCGCGCGCCGCATCGCCCTGATGAACCACGTACACGTCGCAGCCTTCCGCTTCAGGCACCAGGCCCTCTTCCTTCAGCAATTCGAGAATCCGCTCGACGCCCATTGCCCAGCCACATGCTGCCGTCGCCTTGCCGCCGAGCTGCTCGATCAACGGATCATAACGGCCGCCCGCCGCGACTGTGCCCTGCGCGCCGAGCTTGTCGGTCACCCACTCGAACACGGTGAGGTTGTAGTAATCGAGACCGCGCACGAGACGCGGGTTGATCGTGAACGGGATGTTGTTCGCTTTCAGAATGCGCTGCAAACCTTCGAAGTGTGCGCGCGATGCGTCGCCGAGAAAATCGATCAGCTTTGGTGCGTTCTGGGCGACTTCCTGCATGGCCGGATTCTTCGTATCCAGCACGCGCAGCGGGTTCGTATAGAGACGGCGCTTTGCTTCTTCGTCGAGCACGTGCATGTGCTTTTCGAGGTACGCGATCAGTTCGACGCGATGCGCCGCGCGCTCTTCAGCGAGGCCCAGCGAATTGATCTCGAGCTTGATGCCGGTCAGGCCGAGGTCGTCCCAGAGCCGCTGGCACATCATGATGATTTCAGCGTCCGCGTCCGGGCCCGTGAAGCCCAGCGCTTCCACGCCGACCTGATGGAACTGGCGATATCGGCCGCGCTGCGGACGCTCGTGGCGGAACATCGGGCCGATGTACCACAGGCGCTTCGGACCGTCGTACAGCATGTTGTGCTCGATCGCCGCACGCACCACCGCCGCCGTGTTTTCGGGGCGCATGGTGAGGTTTTCACCGTTCAGCGCGTCGGTAAAGCTGTACATCTCTTTCTCGACGATGTCGGTCACTTCACCGATGCCGCGCTTGAACAGCTGCGTATGCTCGACGATCGGCGTACGGATATTCTGGTATCCGTACGAACGCAACATCGACTTGACGGTGGATTCGAAAAATTCCCAGAGCCCGGCTTCCTGCGGAAGGATGTCGTTCATGCCCTTCACGCCGGAAAGCTTTTCGAGCTTTTTCTTCTGTTCAGTCATCTGTCTTCGATAGCCGATGTTTAGTTGAGTGCTTCAGCGCGGCCATAGCGGCGCTCGACATAGTCACTCACGATTTGCTGAAATTCTTGCGCGATGTTCTCGCCGCGCAGCGTCTTGACCTTCTCGCCGTCGATGAACACCGGCGCAGCGGGGTTCTCGCCGGAGCCCGGCAAGCTGATGCCGATGTTGGCCTGCTTCGACTCGCCCGGGCCGTTGACGATGCAGCCCATCACCGCGACGTGCATCTTCTCGACGCCGGGATACTGGTCGCGCCACACCGGCATCTGCGTGCGCAGATAGGTCTGGATTTGCGACGCCAGTTCCTGGAACAGCGTGCTGGTGGTTCGGCCGCAACCCGGGCACGCGATCACCATCGGCGTGAACGAGCGCAAACCCATGGTCTGCAGGATTTCCTGGCCGACGATCACCTCGCCGGTGCGCGGACCGCCCGGCTCCGGAGTAAGCGAGATGCGGATCGTGTCGCCGATGCCCCGCTGCAGCAGTACCGACAACGCCGCGGTCGACGCGACGATGCCTTTCGAGCCCATGCCCGCCTCGGTCAAGCCGAGATGCAGCGCGAATTCGCAACGGCGCGCGAGTTCGCGGTACACGGCGATCAAATCCTGCACGCCGCTGACCTTGCACGACAGAATGATCTTGTTGCGCGCGAGGCCGAGTTCGACCGCCCGCTCCGCCGAGCCGATCGCCGACTGGATCAGCGCTTCGTACATCACACTTTGCGCTTCCCACGGCGTGGAGCGCGCGGCGTTCTCGTCCATCATCTTCGCGAGCAGGTCCTGATCGAGACTGCCCCAGTTGACGCCGATACGCACCGGCTTGTCGTACTTCACGGCCGCTTCGATCATCTGCGCGAACTGCGTGTCGCGTTTTGCGCCGTGGCCGACGTTGCCCGGATTGATCCGGTACTTGGACAGCGACTCCGCGCACGCAGGGTAATCGCGCAGCAGCAAATGGCCGTTGTAATGGAAATCGCCGACCAGCGGCACCGACACGCCCATGCGGTCGAGCTGCTCGCGCACGGCCGGCACCGCCGCGGCCGCTTCGGGCGTATTGACCGTGATACGCACCAGTTCCGAACCGGCTTGCGCCAGCTCCTTGATCTGGATCGCGGTGCCGATTACGTCCGCCGTGTCCGTGTTGGTCATCGACTGCACGCGCACAGGCGCGTCGCCGCCGATGGTGACGAGCTGGCCGCCCCAACGGACATCGACCGCGTGCGACCTGCGCCGCGCAGCCTGCCCGCCGAACACCGGCTCGGTAGAAACGATCTTGCTACTGGATTGGGATTGAGCTTGGGATTGCATCGAAAAACCCATTTACGCCGCACGCGCTACATAAAAACGTCGCGCCCGAATTGAAAAAGCGCCGCGGACCGGTTGGCCGCGGCGCATACCGTATCTGTCAAGGCAACGCGAAGCGCGCCACATTGCCTTTGGCTGCCGAATATTTCGCCGGATCGACCGGCTGGCCATCGAGCGTCAGCGACTCCAGACCAGCCTTGTTGCCGACCGTAATCTTGAACGGCGCTTCACCTGTCACTTCCTTCGTGTCGCCGGCGTGCACGAGGCCGGAGAACACCTCCTTGCCATCTTTGCCGCGCACGCTGAACCAACTGTCTTGCGTCACGCGCAGCGCGACGATCGCCTCACCCGCGGCAGGCGCTGCCGTTGCCGCCGATGCTGCCGCCACCACAGCGGCCGGCGCACTCGCGACTGGCGCAGCAGCAGTCTGAGCCTGCGAGCCCGCCTTCGGAGCGGCCGCCATTGCCGTGACCGCAGGTGCCGACGACGGCGCTATACCTGTAGCCAGCGGCGCGGGCATCGGCGTAGCCGACGCCGCGTTTTCCGCTACGGCCGGCGCTTCCGGCGCCGACGCTTCCTCTTGCGCAGTTGCGCCCTCCGACGGACCCTGCGCGACCGCACCCGATGCGCCGTTTGCGCCGCCTGCGGCGCCGTTCGCGCTCGCCTTCAGACGTGCGAGCCACGCGGTCGAATCGCCGCTGTTGGTATGCCACATGGCGAGCGCGATCACCGCGACGACAACCGCCGCAATGCCCCACAGCCACGAGCGGCTTTTCTGCCCGCTGCTGCCGAGCGTCAACGACACACGGCCGCGCGGCAAGTCCTTGCCCGACGACGCCGGCATCGACAGATCCGGCGCCGGCACACCCTTCTCGCGGCGCAACGCCTGCGTGAACGGTGCGGGATCGGCGTCGAGCATCTTCGCGTAGCTGCGCACCACGCCGAGCGCGAAAGTCGTGTCCGGCAAATGGCTGATGTCGCCCGCTTCGAGCGCGCGCAACTTGACGACGGATACTTTTAGACGGGCCGACACGTCTTCGATCGACCAGCCCTTCGATTCACGCAATTGGGTCAAGCGCGCGCCAACCGCCGCCAACGAATCCAGGCCCTGCTGCACAACAGGTTGCACCACCGCCCGAGCGACCGGCGCCGGATGGCTTTCGTTTGTGTCTGTGTCGTGCGGCTGCGGGTGCTGCGGCTCACTCATCCCAAATCCTTTCGCGTCGATTCTTTTTCACTTGTGCAACCCGGACAGGCCAAAGCCTCGCGCCCGAATCGCAGACCGTTTATAACAAAATGCGCGGCCTTATGTGCCGCTTCCGATCGCTTCTGCAAACTTTCTTTTCAATCGACCGCGTCATGAAGGACTTTCGCGCACTCGCCGAACTCTTTAGCGAACGCCGACGCCTGCCATGCCGCTCGATTACACGGCGCGAACCTCGATAACCTTGGCCGCCTTCCCGGTGCGCTCAGCAAGGCGCGTGCGGTCCTGCACCGCACCGGCCAGCTGACCGCAGGCAGCGTCGATGTCATCGCCGCGTGTTTTGCGCACCGTGGTGACGACGCCCGCGTCCATCAACACTTGTGCAAATCGCTTGATCTGCTCCGGCTTCGAGCGCACGAGGCCCGATTCGGGGAACGGATTAAACGGAATCAGATTGAACTTGCACGGCACGTCGCGCGTGACCGCGAGCAGTTCGCGCGCTTGCGCTTCGCTGTCGTTCACGCCGTCGAGCATGCAGTATTCGAACGTAATGAAATCGCGCGGCGCGACTTTCAGATAGCGCTGGCAAGCCGCCATCAGTTCGCGCAACGGATACTTCTTGTTCAGCGGCACCAGCATGTCGCGCAACGGATCGCTAGGCGCATGCAACGAGACCGCGAGCGCCACCGGCAGATCGGCGCCGAGCCGGTCCATCATCGGCACGACACCCGAGGTGGACAACGTGACGCGTCGGCGCGACAGGCCGTACGCGTTGTCGTCGAGCATCAGGCGCATGGCCGGCACCACCGCGTCGTAATTGAGCAGTGGCTCGCCCATGCCCATCATCACGACGTTCGTGACCACGCGCTCACCCTTGCCGTCGCCACCCGTGGCACGGCCGCCGGCCACGCCTCGCGACGCGCGCAGCGCGAACTCGGCCATGCGCAACTGGCCGATGATTTCGCCGCTGGTGAGATTGCGGGAAAAACCCTGCTTGCCAGTCGAACAGAAACGGCAGTTGACCGCACACCCCGCCTGCGACGACACACACAGCGTGCCGCGGGTTTCTTCGGGGATGTACACAGTTTCAACCGCATTGCCGTTGCCGACGTCGATCAGCCACTTGCGTGTGCCGTCGCTGGAAATATGGTCGCTGACGATGCCGGGCATCGTGATCGCGGCGCGACCCTTGAGCTTTTCGCGCAAGGACTTCGCCAGATCGGTCATGCCGTCGAAGTCGGCGGCGTTGTACTGGTGAATCCAACGCTGCAATTGCTTGGCGCGAAACGGCTTCTCGCCCAGGCTGTCGCAGTAGGCGACAAGCCCTTGGGCGTCGAGGTCGAGAAGGTTGACGGTGGGACTGCTCGTCATATCGAATCCTGCCATTTCAGTGCGAGACTACGTTCATGCAACAAGCTGCATGAACGCAATGCCGTTCGCGCCCATTCCTGCTGCTTTTACCTTACTACTTTGCCGGGCGATTCGTGCGATAAATCAGATCGGCTACCCGGATCGCGCGCGACAAATTTCGCCTGGGTCGCTTAACGCGAGTAGACGTTCACTTCCGGGAAGAAGAACGCGATTTCAACCGCTGCGGTTTCTGCCGCGTCCGAACCGTGCACCGCGTTAGCGTCGATGCTGTCGGCGAAGTCGGCGCGGATCGTGCCCTTTTCCGCCTTCTTGGGGTCGGTTGCGCCCATCAGGTCGCGGTGCTTCAGGATTGCGTTTTCGCCTTCCAGCGCTTGCACGACCACCGGACCCGAGATCATGAATTCGACCAGGTCCTTGAAGAACGGACGTGCAGCATGCACGGCGTAGAACTTCTCGGCGTCGGCGCGCGACAGGTGAACCATGCGCGATGCCACGATCTTCAGACCAGCGTTTTCGAAACGGGTGTAGATCTGACCGATCACGTTCTTGGCCACTGCGTCCGGCTTGATAATGGACAGGGTGCGTTCGATCGCCATAAAAACTCCAAAAAATTAAGAGGTTACAGATTCAAATGAATCCGCTATTGTAGCATGTTCCCGTGTATGATTGCGATTGAACCCTTACAATACTGAAAGGGTCTCAGCAGGAGTTCCAAAATACTGGTAGCGTAGGCCTTGAGGGCATTTTCAAACTATTGAAACTCCCCGCTTCCGCGCTAATCTTAGGGGTGAACACACTGCGCCTGGCGACAGGCGATCCGGCCAGCGCGGCACAACCCGCGGCACCACCACCACGAAACACGCTTCTGAGGTAAGGAGAGACCATGAACGAACATCCGTATAGCTTTGGCCGCAATGGCACCGTCAGCACGGCCGAAACGCGCAACCGCGTGCTACGGAACACCTACTGGCTGCTGGCGCTGTCCATGATTCCGACCGTGCTCGGCGCGTGGGTGGGTCTCGCCACCGGCTTCTCGCTGTTCGCCGCCACCAGCCCGGCGATGAGCATGCTGGCCTTCTTCGCGATCGCCTTCGGCTTCATGTTCGCGATTCAGAAAACCAAAGACAGTTCGGTTGGCGTGTTCGTGCTACTCGGCTTCACGTTCTTCATGGGCCTGATGCTGTCGCGCATCCTGAGCTTCGTGCTCGGTTTTTCGAACGGCCCGTCGCTGATCATGCTCGCCTTCGGTGGCACTGGTGTGATCTTCACCGCAATGGCGACCATCGCCACGGTCAGCAAGCGTGACTTTTCGGGTCTCGGCAAGTGGCTGTTCATGGGCGTGATCGTGCTGCTGCTGGCTTCGGTCGCGAACGTGTTCCTGCAACTGTCGGCGCTGATGCTGACCGTCTCGGTGATGGCGATCGTGATCTTCTCGGCTTACATGCTGTTCGACGTGCAGCGCGTCGTGAACGGTGGCGAGACGAACTACATCACGGCCACGCTCGCGATCTACCTGGATCTTTACAACGTGTTCGTCAATCTGCTCGCGTTGCTCGGCATCTTCGGCGGCAACCGCAACTAAGCCTTATTCGGGGCGAGGCGTTCTACAAACGCCCGCCATCAAAAGCGAAAAGCCCATAACGAGCAATCGTTATGGGCTTTCCTCATGGGTGTCGCCAGGCGCCTACCGCCAGCGACTGCAACAGCGCTCAAAGCAAGCATCACACGCTCAGCCACGCGAACCCATCTTCCTGGGAAGCGACCACCACTTCGGCAGGCGCCGCGCCCAGCGCGCCGGCCATCGCGGCCTGCGCCAGTTCCGGCAGATTGTTCTGCTGACTCAAATGCGCAGCAACCAGATGACGCAGCCGCGAGCGGTCGAGCGATGCGAGAATCTCCGCCGCCGCGTCGTTGTTCAAATGCCCATGGTTGCCGCCGATCCGCGCTTTCAACGACTGCGGATAGCGGCTGCCCGCCAGCATCCGCAGGTCGTGATTGCATTCGAGCACCAGCGCGTCGCAGCCGCTCAGCACCGCGCTGATATGCGGCGTCGACGTGCCGACATCGGTCAGTACGCCGAGCCGGCTCGCGCCATTCGAGAACACGTATTGCAGCGGCTCGCGCGCGTCGTGAGGGACGGTATAAGGGAGGACGCTGAGGTCGCCGATCGCTACCGCTTCGTCGCCCCACAGCACCTGCAGGTCGACATCGGCTTCGTCGGCACCCACCGCGCGGGCGGTGCCCCAGCTCATGTACAGCGGAATCGACCACTTGCGCGCCAGCGTCAGCGCGCCGCCGATGTGATCGCTATGCTCATGCGTAATCAGAATAGCGTCGAGACCTTCGACGCTCGCGCCGATCCGCGTCAGACGCCGCTCGACTTCCCGCGCGGAAAAGCCGCAGTCCAGCAGCACGCGCGTGGTGGTCACGCCGCTGTGCGCTTCCACCAGCAGCGCATTGCCTTCACTGCCGCTGCCGAGACTCGCGAAGCGCACGGCCCGCTTAGTTCAGTTGCGCGTGCAGCAGCGTCACGATGCGCTGCGCGTCAGACGACGTGTCGATCTGCCCGTTCGCATCGAGCACCGCCACCTGCGTCACCGTGTCACCCTTCGAGCGCACATTGACGAGGAATTCCTGACCCGGCTTCTTCGACGAATTGCCGCTGTAGAACAGCTTGCCGAACAGCCCTTCGCGCTTCAGTTCCTGCATCGAGTCCGCGTAACGCACGTAGTAGATGCCCTTGGCGCGGTCACGGTTGTCGACCGTGAAGTTGGTGCGGTCGAGCGCGAGGCCCACGCGCAGCCACGCGCGGTCGAACGATTCCTGCAGATCGAGCGTCGAGGCGCCCGCACTCTGGTCGATCGTGGTCGGCGCGGTGGCCGGGCGCGCGTCGGTCAGCAGCTGCTTCGATTGCGCTTCGGTCAGACCGAACTTCTCCATCAGCTTGCTAAGGAACAGCGCTTCAAGCGCCGGATCGCGCGGACGCTCTTCCCAGCGCGACGATGTCTTGTCCTGGCCCGTCATCACTTCTTCCATCGCGCTGTGCGTGATCGAAATATCGGTGGTGTCGGCCGCTCCGCGCGACACCAGTGTGCGGAAGCTGTCGCGAGTACCCGACGAGTACGCGAAGTCGATCACCTTGCCGACCGTCCGGCGGAACCAGTCGTCCGGAATATTCGCGCGGTTTTCAGCCCAGTCGGTCGTCATGATGCCGGTGGCCGGCGCGTCCGTTTTCAGGACAAAACCGTTTTCCTGCCAGAACTCCTGCAATTGCGGCCACAGTTGTTCCGGCGAGCGGCCGTCGACCACCAGCCACCGGCGATCGCCGTCACGCTCGATATGCATGCCGAGCGGGTCTTGCGCATTCGGCTGGCCTTCGGTCGCGTTGCCGGCAGCCGTGACCGCGCGCGTGGGCGCGCCGCCCAGCGCCAGATTGGCCGGCGGCGCGACGTAGCGCTGGTCGGTCGGCGAGGTGCTCAGGTCGTTCGGAACGGCCAGTGGCGGCGCGCTCGCCGCGCCCTTGTAGTTGACGCGGTCGGAAGCGAACCAGTCGTTCAGCGTGTCACAGCCGGCGAGCGTCGTCAGGGCAAGCGCCAGCGCCGCCATGCGGGTTGCGTGGAGGGAAAGTGCGGAACGTTTCATGAGGTCCTTCGTGATGCTGGAACGCGGTGCCTGGTTCTGTGTGCCGGGAACGTGGGCTGGATCGACGTCGGTTAAGGGAATGCCGGTGGCGGTCTTTCGTTAGCGCTACTGGATGCCGCGGTCGCCCCGCTTAGCCCAGCAGGCCCGCTTCGCGCAGCGCGCCGCGCACCACTTCGTGGTACTGCGCGTCGAGCGGCGTGAGCGGCAGGCGGATTCCGCCCTGCACACGACCCAGTTGTTGCAATGCCCATTTGGCCGGAATCGGATTCGACTCGACGAACAGGTTCTTATGCAGCGACAGGAGTTTCAAATGAATTTCACGCGCGGTTTTCGCGTCGGCCGCGAGTGCGGCCTTGCACAGTTCGCTCATCGCGCGCGGTGCGACGTTGGCGGTAACCGAGATATTGCCGTGGCCGCCGAGCAGCATCAGCGCGATCGCGGTGGGATCGTCGCCGCTGTAGATGCCGAAGTGCGCGGGCGCGGATTTGATCAGATGCGCGGCGCGGTCGATGTTGCCGGTCGCTTCCTTCACGCCGACGATGCCTGGAACCTGCGCGCATCGCAGGATGGTCTCGTTGCTCATGTCCGCGACGGTGCGACCCGGCACGTTGTACAGGATCACCGGCAGATCGACCGTTTCGGCGATCTTCGCGAAATGGCGGTAGATGCCTTCCTGAGTCGGCTTGTTGTAGTACGGCACGACCTGCAGCGTCGCGTCCGCGCCGACGTCTTTCGCCTGTTGCGTGAGTTCGATTGCTTCGGTGGTGGAGTTGCCGCCCGAGCCGGCGATCACCGGAATCCGGCCCGCCGTGTGCTCGACCGCGGTCTTGACCATCAGCACGTGCTCTTCGACCGACAGCGTGGCCGACTCGCCGCTCGTGCCGACCACGACGAGTCCGTCGGTGCCTTCCGCGATGTGCCAGTCGATCAGTTTGCGAAACGCCGGCAGATCGAGGCTGCCGTCTTCCAGCATGGGGGTGATGATGGCAGGAATGCTGCCGAGGATCTGAACGCTGCTCTGGTTGCCGCTCTGGTTGCCGTTAGTCATGAAACGCCATGAATTTGATCAGGTAAACCGCGATTGTAGCGGATTAGCCAGCCAACTCGTAACAACGCGGCGGTGCCGCCTGCGCCGGATCATCTGGGCGCGTTGCTTCGAGAATCGCGCAGATGCGCTGGACGTAGGCCGGGCGCGGCTGCGCGAGAAAACCGTCCTGAAACGCGACCACCCGGAGCTGGCCGCGCACCCTGTCGAGAAGCTCGCCGGGCGCGAGCAGAAACGCCGGATTGGAGGGCTTGCCGACGCTTTCATTTCCTTGCGCGAAGGTCTCGTAAACCAGTACGCCGCCCGGCGCGAGCGAGCGCAAAAGATGCGGAAAGAGCGGCCGGTGCAAATAGTTCGTCACCACGACGGCGGCGAATTTCGCATCGGCGGACAGCGGCCACGCGGCGCCTTCGAGGTCGGCCGTGAGCGCGGTGACGAGCGGCTCGTCGCGCAACGTGCCGAGCGCGGCCGCATCGCGGTCGATCGCGGTCACCGGATGCCCCAGCGCCGCGAAGAACCGCGCGTGCCGCCCCGCTCCCGACGCCACGTCGAGCACCGTGCCGCCCGCGGCGACCAGATGCGCCCAATCGCACACCCAGCGCGACGGCTCACCCAATCCGTGGACGGCGGCGGACGTGCACATCGCTGCAGCGCCTAGGCTCAGCTGTACGACAGGCCCATGGCCTCGCGGACGTCGCGCATGGTTTCCGTGGCGAACTTGCGGGCCTTGTCGCAGCCGTCTGCGACGATTGCGCGCAACAGCGACGGATCGTCCATGTATTTCTGCGCGCGCTCGAGCATCGGCTGCTGCTCGCGCAGAATGCCTTCGATCACCGGTTGCTTGCAGTCGAGACAACCAATGCCCGCGCTGCGGCAACCCTTCTGCACCCACTCGTGCGTCGCTTCGTCCGTGTAGACCTGGTGCAGTTGCCAGACCGGGCACTTGTCCGGATCGCCCGGATCGGTGCGGCGCACGCGGGCCGGATCGGTCGGCATGGTACGGACTTTCTTCGTGATGGTTTCCGCGTCTTCACGCAGGCCGATCGTGTTGCCGTACGACTTCGACATCTTCTGGCCATCCAGACCCGGCATCCGCGACGCTTCGGTCAGCATCGCCTGCGGCTCGACCAGAATGATCTTCCGCGAACCTTCGAGGTAGCCGAACAGGCGCTCGCGATCGCTCATCGACAGGCTTTGCGACTCCTGCAACATCGCGCGCGCCTGCTCGAGCGCTTCGTCGTCGCCTTCCTGCTGATAGGCATTGCGCAGTTCGTGATAAAGCTTGGAACGCTTGCCACCGAGCTTCTTCGCGGCTTCGTTGGCCTTCTGCTCGAAGCCCGGCTCACGGCCGTACAGGTAGTTGAACCGGCGCGCGATCTCACGCGTCATTTCGACGTGCGGCACCTGATCTTCACCGACCGGCACGAGCGAGCCGCGATACAGCAGAATGTCGGCCGCCATCAGCACCGGGTAGCCGAGGAAGCCGTAGGTGGACAGGTCCTTGTCCTTCAGCTTCTCCTGCTGCTCCTTGTAGGTCGGCACGCGTTCGAGCCAGCCGAGCGGCGTGCTCATGCCGAGCAGCAGCGCCAGCTCCGCATGCTCGGGCACCTTGCTCTGGATGAACAGCGTAGCCTGCGCCGGATCGATGCCGGACGCGAGCCAGTCGGTCAGCACGTCCCACACGTTCTTTTCGATCACTTCGGGCGTTTCGTAGTGCGTCGTCAGCGCGTGCCAGTCGACCACGCAGAAGAAACACGGGTATTCGGACTGCAGCCGCACCCAGTTTTTCAGCACGCCGTGATAGTGGCCGAGGTGCAGCGACCCGGTGGGCCGCATGCCGGAGAAGATACGGTCTGGGAACATGGTTATTTAGAAAAACGAAACAAGTGGAGTCAGAATTGCGGTAATCGCACTGTAGCCGAGCGTAACGAGCGGGTTCAGCCAGTAGCGCGTCAGCGTGCCGGTCATGACCAGCGCCATGACGATGAAAAAACCGTACGGTTCGAGCCGCGCCAGCCCGATCGACTGGCGCGGCGGCAGCAGCGCCATCAACACGCGGCCGCCGTCGAGCGGCGGCAGCGGAAACAGGTTCAGCACGCCGAGCACGAGATTCACACCGACACCCGCGCCTGCCATGCGCGTGAAGAACGGTTCGTCGACATTCAACACCGCCAACCCGACGCCGAACAGGCCCCAGATCAGCGCCTGGATGAAATTGCACGCAGGGCCCGCCGCCGCGACCCACAGGCTACCCCAGCGCGGATTGCGCAGGTTGCCGAATGCGACCGGCACGGGCTTCGCGTACCCGAACATGAACGCGCCGCTCGTCGCGAAATACAACAGCAAAGGGATCGCGATCGTGCCGAGCGGATCGATGTGCCGCATCGGATTGATCGAAACGCGCCCGAGCACGTATGCGGTGTTGTCGCCGAGCCAGCGCGCGACGTAGCCATGGGCGGCTTCGTGCAGCGTTATCGCGAAAATAACCGGCAACGCGTACACCGCAATGGTTTGTATCAGGGAAGAATCCATAACTCGCTATTGTAACAACGCGATTGCGTGCGTCTGTCCGCTTTCACTCATGCCGTCTCTTCGAGACCGAAGGGCGCGAGAGAGCCGCGCCCCGCACGCACCAGCACGGGCTCCGCGCCGGTCAGGTCGATCACGGTCGACGGCTCGCACACGCAGGCGCCGCCGTCGATCACCAGATCCAGCTGCTTTTCGAGACGCGTGCGGATTTCTTCCGGGTCGTTCAGCGGCCCGGTTTCGCCCGGCATGATCAGCGTCGAGCCGAGGAGCGGCTCGCCGAGCTCATCGAGAATCGCCAGCGTGATCGCGTGGTCAGGCACCCGCAGGCCGATAGTCTTGCGCGATGGGTGCGACAGGCGCCGCGGCACTTCCTTGGTGGCCTGCAGCACGAATACGTACGGGCCCGGCGTCACCGACTTGATCAACCGGTACTGCCGGTTGTCCACCATCGCGAAGTTCGCCAGCTCCGACAGATCGCGCACCAGCAGCGACAGCAACTGCTTTTCGTCGAGCCCGCGAATCCGCCGCAGACGCTCGGCCGCGTCCTTGTCGTCGAGCTGACAGGCGAGCGCATAGCTCGAGTCGGTCGGCAACGCGACCACGCCGCCGTCCTTGATGATCTGCACGGCCTGTTTGACGAGGCGCGGCTGCGGGTTGTCAGGGTGAAGCCGAAAATATTGGGACATGGCGACTAACGATGACGACAGGTGAACGGCGGCTGATGGCGACAACTCAGCTGCGGCTGAACTGCTGATGAGCGGCGGCCGGAATACCGGACGCGGACATGCGCCGCATGCGGCCGGCACCAGCCGTGATCTCGCGTGACGTGCCGCATGGCACGGCGCGCGATCACAGCCAGCGTTCCCAGACAGGCTTGAGATCGGAAGGCAATTGCGGCAACGCGCCGAGTTCGATGCGGCCTTCGCCGGACGCGTGGAAGTCGGAGCCGCGCGACGCCTCGAAACCGAACCGGCGCGCGACGTCGGCGTATTCACGGTATTGGTCGGGGGTGTGGCTGCCGGTCACTACTTCGATCGCCTTGCCGCCGAGATCGATGAATTCGGCGAAAAACGCGTCGAATTCGACCGGCGTGTACGCGTAACGGCCCGGATGCGCGATGATCGCCTCGCCGCCTGCGGCCTGGATCCAGCCGACCGCGTCGGCCAGTTTGGCCCAGCGATGCGCGACGTAACCCGGCTTGCCGTCGCCGAGATAGCGGTTGAACACGTCTTGCGTGGAGCTGGCGTAGCCGCTCTCGACCATGAAGCGCGCGAAATGCGTGCGCGAAATCATGTCCGGGTTCGACACGTATTTGAGCGCGCCCTGATACGCGCCGGGAATGCCGAGCCCGTCCAGCTGCTCGCCCATGGCTTCGGCGCGCGCCGCGCGGCCATCGCGAGTACGCGCCAGGCCCTCGATCAGAATCGAACTCGTCGGATCAACGCCCAAGCCGACGATATGCACGGTGCGCGACGCCCACGTCACCGAAATTTCGACACCGCTCACATAGCCCATGCCGAGCGCCTCGGCGACGGCGCGCGCTTCCTGCTGGCCGCCCACTTCGTCGTGGTCGGTCAGCGCCCACAGCGTCACGCCGCCCGCGTGCGCACGGCGCGCGACGTCGGCGGGCGCGAACTGGCCGTCGGAAACGGTGGAGTGGCAGTGGAGATCGGCGTTCATCGTGGTCCGGGAAAAGTTGTACATCCATTTTACTGCAACGCAGTAAATGGGCGCAGAGCTATCTCGCGCGGACGCCGACGTGTGCCGATATTTGCGGTGTTCAGGCGCAAAATCCCTCGATCAGCGCGGCCACCTGCTCCGGCTGGTCGTGGTGCACCATGTGCCCCGCTGCGTCGATGATCTTCTCGCGCCAGTCCGGGAACGCTTGGAAGCGCGCCTTGAATTCATCAAGCGGAATCTCGCCGGCGATCTGCGCGAGCGTCGGCGAGTTGGCGGCCTCGACGTGCAGAACCTTCGCGCTCACCTTGCGCCATACCGCCATCACTTCGTCGAGCCGATAGAGCGTCGGCCCGCGCAGCTTGTGCGCCGGATCGGCGAGCAGCATGAAGCACCCTTCGCCGTCCGGCTTCGACCAGTGCTGCGCGAGATACTTCGCGCGCGCCGGGTCGAGTCGCGGATTGGTTTTGGTCAGGCGGGCGGCAACGTCGTCGAGCGACGCGTAGCGCTTCAGCTGTGGCGGATCGCGCAGTTCGTCGAGCCAGTTGCGCAGGCGCCTGGGTGCTTGCGCCGAGTGCGACGGCGCGAGCCCGAAGCCCTCCAGGTCGACCACCCGCCGCACCCGCTCCGGCCGCACACCCGCATACAGGCAGGCGATGTTCGCGCCCATGCTATGGCCGACCAGATTTACTTCGCCGGCCGGCGCGTAGTGGTCGAGCAGCGCGTCGAGATCGGCGACGTAGTCCTGGATCCAGTAGTTGCCGCCACCGCGCTCGGCCACCGGCCAGTCCGACAGGCCGAAGCCGCGCATGTCCGGCGCGATCACCTGCCAGTCGCCGCCCAGCGCATCGACGACGAACTGGAACGACGCCGCCACGTCCATCCAGCCGTGCAGCATGAAGAGCGTGGGCGCTTCGGGATTGCCCCAACGCCGCACATGCAGACGGACGCCGCGTACGGCGACAAACTCGGATCGGGAATTATTCATGAACGGCGCGCCAAAAAAGAATGATCGTTCGATTATAGAGACGGCTGGCGAGACGTGGGAGCCACATTATTGAGAAGACACTCAGTCGAGCGTGGCCGGCGGGGCCGGCTGCTGGGCGTCGAGATGCACCAGCGCGGCGAGTTCCGCTTCGTCGAACCCCGCATCGCGGCGCGCTTCGAAATTGAACGGACCACGTAATTTCGGTGCGTGATACTGGTCGGCGAGTCGCGTGTACGTCTCGTGCGGATCGAGGCCGCTCGCGTCGCACAAGTGTCGGAACCAGCGGTTGCCGATCAGCACATGGCCGATTTCGTCGCGCAGGATCACGTCGAGAATCGCCGCGGATGTCTGGTCGCCCGCCTGTTGCAGGCGCGCGCGGATCGGCGGCGACGCGTCGAGGCCGCGCGCTTCGAGCGTGCGCGGCACCAACGCCATACGCGCCAGCACGTCGCCGCGGGTGCGCTCGCACATGTCCCACAGGCCGTCGTGCGCGGGAAAATCGCCGTATGCGTGGCCGTATTCCGTGAGGCGCGCGGCCAGCAGCGAGAAGTGATAGGCCTCTTCGGCGGCGACCTTGAGCCAGTCGACGTAGAACGCAGCGGGCATGGCGGCGAAGCGCCAGGCGGCGTCGAGCGCGAGATTGATCGCGTTGAATTCGATGTGCGCCAGCGCGTGCAGCAGGACCGCGCGGCCCTGTGCCGATTGCATGCTGCGCCGCCCGAGCTTGCGCGGCTCGACCAGCTCGGGCCGCACGGGGCGGCCTGGCAAGCCGGCCGGCTCGTCGAGTTCGAGGCCGGCTGCGCAGGCGGCGCGGCCATCGAGCACGGCGGCGTACAGCGCGCGGGCCGCGGCTGCCTTCGCGGACGGATCGCTTTCGCGCAATGCGGCTAGCGCTGCGGTTCGCGCGCAATCCGGCTGGGCTTGCGGGTGCGGGACGGACGGAGCGGCTGCGGCTGAGGTGGTTGACACTGGCGAAGCGGCGGACATCATGGCAGGCGGATCGGCGAAGGAAACAGCGAAGAAAGCGGCAAAGGACGCGATAGCATACGCGGCAAAAGAAAGGTCCCAAAGCGGGACCGATGGTGGCGCAATCGGCCCACCAGCCCGAACGACAGCTTGGCGAACTTTCCCGCTGCCGTGCGAGGCGGCCCACGCACACAAGCGTTTACAATACTCGATTCGACCATCCGGTGCGCCCGTCGCGCCGGCTATGCGGCACACCCCGCTCAGGTAGCACGCGTCGGAAGGTTCACTGGCTCACCCCGCGTGCGCCTTAACCGATCAAGCGGATCAAGAGGAGACACTGTGACGATTTACAAGCTTGGCGAAGCCGCCCCAACCATCCATGAAAGCGTGTTCGTCGCCGATTCTGCGAACATCGTCGGCAACGTGACGCTCGAGGAAAACGCGAGCGTCTGGTTCGGCGCGACGATCCGCGGCGACAACGAGCCGATCACGATCGGCGCCGGCAGCAACGTGCAGGAAAACGCCGTGCTGCACACCGACCCCGGCTTCCCGCTGACGATCGAGCCCAATGTGACGGTCGGCCACCAGGTCATGCTGCACGGCTGCACGATCAAGGAAGGCTCGCTGATCGGAATTCAGGCCGTGGTCTTGAATGGCGCGGTAATCGGCCGCAACTGTCTGGTTGGAGCGGGCGCCATCGTCACCGAAGGCAAGGTGTTTCCCGACAATTCGCTGATTCTCGGCGCGCCCGCCAAGGTGGTGCGCGAACTGACCGAGACGGATATCGCCAATATGCAGCGCGGCACGGCGAGCTATGCCGAGCGCCGCGAATATTTCAAGGCGCAACTCGTACGCATCGGCTAAAAGCCGGCGTGCGCGGCGCGCACGGTGTGGCATCACGCCGCGCCATTCCACCGAGGAAAAGTTGTGAGCGACCAGTTGCAAAAATTCATGTTCAGCGCGGCGCCGGTGCGCGGCGAGATCGTTTCGCTGCGCAATACGTGGCAGGAAGTGCTGACGCGCCGTGATTATCCGGCGCCCGTGCGGACGATTCTGGGCGAAATGATGGCCGCGTGCGCGTTGCTGTCGGCGAACCTCAAGTTCGACGGCACGCTCGTCATGCAGATTTTCGGCGACGGCCCGATCAAGATGCTGGTGGTCCAGTGCAGCTCCGATCTGTCGATGCGCGCCACCGCCAAGCTGTCCGGCAACACGGGCGACACGATCGACGACACGACCTCGATGATCGAACTGTTGAACGCGAGCGGCCACGGCCGCTGCGTGATCACGCTCGACCCGGCCGACAAGCAGCCCGGCCAGCAGCCGTATCAAAGTATCGTGCCGCTGTCGGGCCTGGACGGACCGCTCAAGTCGATGGCCGAAGTGCTCGAACACTACATGCATCACTCGGAGCAGCTCGACACTCGGCTGTGGCTTGCCGCGAACACCGAGCGCGCGGTCGGCATGCTGTTGCAGAAGCTGCCGGGCGACGGCGGGATCGTTCCGCATCCGGGCGAGCTGGACGCGGATACGTGGGAGCGCGTGTGCACGCTGGGCGGCACCCTGTCGCAGGAGGAGTTGTTGAAGGAAGAACCGGAAACGGTGTTCCGCCGCCTGTTCTGGCAGGAGAACGTGCAGCATTTCGAACCGGCCACCGCGCGTTTCGAGTGCACGTGTTCGCGCGAAAAAGTCGGCGGCATGCTGAAGATGCTCGGCCGCGAGGAAGTGGACGGCGTGGTCGAAGAGCGTGGCCACGTCGAAATCCATTGCGAGTTCTGCAATCAACGGTATGAATTCGATCCGGTCGACGTGGCGCAACTTTTCGTCGCCAGTGCACTCTCACAAGGCGTGACGCCCGCTGCCGACCAGCGGCATTGATGCCGCACTGAAACGGCTTTCGCCGGGGCGGGCGCGACGCCGGCTGAGGGGCGCCGCAGCGCGCTTGCACAACGGCAGTCACTACCGCGCCGCCCATTGTCTCCACGGCCGGGGCGGCGCAGTATCTTCGATCATTGCGTTGAATCATTGGCATTGCACGCCGCGCACGTTTTGCTTAGGGGTCCGACCGATGGAGTTCGAACATGACACGCCCTGTTTCGCCGCTATGCAACGCGTGCACGCTCACCCTGCTGGCTGTCGTCGCGGGCAGCGCGGCTCTGACCGGCTGCGCGATGAACCCGCCGGGCGGCCAGTCGCAGATCTTGAGCCGCCTGCCAGCCGATCAATCGGGCGCGCCCAATACCGCCCCATCGCTGACACCTGAAGAGCGCGCGCGCTACGACGCGATCGACCGTCAGGTGATGTTCGAGCAGGATCAGACCATTGCCGCCGAAAACGCCGCGCAGGCATGGTCGCGTTACTATTCGCCGCCCGTCCGTGTGTTTGGCAGCTACTCCACCGGCGGCTGGGGGCGTGGCTGGGGGACGGGTATCGGCGTCGGCTTCGGGCCGAACTGGGGCTGGTAGTCCCGGCCGCAGCCCCAATGCAAGCGCAAAAAAAAAGCGCGGTTCAGAAATGAACCGCGCTTTTTTTGCATGCTTCTTACCAAACCAACGCTAACCGGCAAACCTCAATGCGTGGCCTTCTTCTCCTTGGCCACCGCCTTCCCGCCATGCTTGCGATCTGGCTTCGCGCGCGACTCCGGATTCGGCACCACATGCAACGGCGCCGCCGACACTTCGCCACGTGTCGAGGTGGTCACCGAAGGCGCGTTCGCGGTCGGCAACGGTGCATTCGGCGAGACGAACTGCACGAACACTTCGCCGTCCTTCACCATGCCCATCTCGTAGCGCGCGCGCTCTTCGACTGCGGCAGTGCCGTTCTGCAAGTCCTGCACTTCGCCCTGAATACGCTCGTTGCGCAGCTTCGAATCGGCATTCTTCTGCACCTGCTGCGCCAGTTGCTGCTGCAACTCATGCACGCGCAACCAGCCTCCATGGCCCCACCAGAGCGGGTACTGGATCAACACCAGCAGAACGATCAGGACAGCAGTGACAAGCCGCATGAAGTAAGCACAATAAATACGCGCCGCCCTGCGCTGTACGCAGGGCGGCGAGGTCAATCAGAAACGAAGGATGACCGGCTCATCGGTCAGCGCTAACAAACTGGCCACGACGACCTTAGCGCAGATTGTAGAACGCCGACTTGCCCGGGTAGCTGGCGATATCACCGAGATCTTCTTCGATGCGCAGCAACTGGTTGTACTTCGAGATGCGGTCCGAACGCGACAGCGAACCCGTCTTGATCTGACCGGCGTTCAGGCCGACAGCGATATCCGCGATCGTCGAATCTTCGGTTTCGCCCGAGCGGTGCGAGATCACGGCCGTGTAGCCGGCGCGCTTGGCCATTTCGATTGCCGCGAAGGTTTCCGTCAGCGTGCCGATCTGGTTGATCTTGATCAGGATCGAGTTAGCGATGCCCTTCTCGATGCCTTCCTTCAAGATGCGCGTGTTGGTGACGAACAGGTCGTCGCCGACCAGCTGGACCTTCTTGCCGAGCTTCTCGGTCAGCGTCTTCCAGCCTGCCCAGTCGCTTTCGTGCATGCCGTCTTCAATCGACACGATCGGGAACTTGTCGGCGAGGTTCGCGAGGTAGTCCGCGAATTCCGTCGACGACAGTTGCAGGCCTTCGCCGGCCAGCTGGTACTTGCCGTCGTGGTAGAACTCGCTGGCTGCGCAGTCGAGTGCGAGCAGCACGTCTTCACCGGCGCGGTAGCCTGCTTTCTCGATGGCTTGCAGGATGGTCGACAGGCACTCGTCGTTGCTGCCGAAGTTCGGTGCGAAGCCGCCTTCGTCGCCCACCGCCGTGCTCATGCCGCGATCCGACAGGATCTTCTTCAACGCGTGGAACACTTCGGCGCCGCAGCGCAGTGCTTCGCGGAAGGTCGGCTGGCTGACCGGCACGATCATGAATTCCTGGATATCCAGGCTGTTGTTCGCGTGCGCGCCGCCGTTGACGATGTTCATCATCGGCACCGGCAGTTGCATCGCGCCCGAGCCACCGAAGTAGCGGTACAGCGGGAGGCCTGCTTCTTCAGCGGCGGCTTTCGCGACGGCCATCGACACGGCCAGCATCGCGTTCGCGCCGAGGCGCGACTTGTTGTCGGTGCCGTCGAGTTCCAGCAGGGTCTTGTCGAGGAAGGCCTGCTCGGAAGCGTCGAGGCCCATGATCGCTTCGGAGATTTCCGTGTTGATGTGCTCGACGGCCTTCAGCACGCCCTTGCCGCCGTAACGGCCGGCTTCGCCATCGCGCAGTTCAATGGCTTCACGCGAACCCGTCGACGCACCCGACGGCACCGCGGCGCGGCCCATCGTGCCCGACTCGAGCAGCACGTCGCATTCGACAGTGGGGTTGCCTCGCGAATCGAGAATCTCTCGACCGATGATATCTACGATAGCACTCATGGTTTCCTCAAGAAATGACGTTGAATTCTTTACCGTGACACTGTACCAGGCGCCTGTGTCGATCCGGAGTTAGCGCTTTAGCGCTTACTCCGGTCCCATGCAGCGCATGTCGATCCGGAGTTAGTGCTTCAGCGCTTACTCCGGTCCCATGCAGCGCATGTCGATCCGGAGTTAGTGCTTCAGCGCTTACTCCGGTCCCATGCAGCGCACTGGCCTCCCCGACAGACAGCTCGCGCGCCGATACGTTCGACGACCATTGCGTGCATCCGCCGCACGCCGCTGATTGTGCGCATTATGCAAGCCAATCGTGACACGCGGCGAACGCCTGAATCAGTTGAAATCGCTCTCGAGGAACGGCGCGCGCTTGACGGCCTGGTCGAGCGTCAACAGCGTCTCGAGCAGATCGGCCATGCGGTTCAGCGGCACCGCGTTCGGGCCGTCCGATTTGGCCTGCGCCGGATTCGGATGCGTTTCCATGAAGAGGCCGGCGACGCCGACCGCGACCGCGGCACGCGCGAGCACCGGCACGAATTCGCGCTGACCGCCCGAGCTCGTGCCCTGGCCGCCCGGCAACTGCACCGAGTGCGTGGCGTCGAACACGACCGGCGCGTTGGTTTCGCGCATGATCGCCAGCGAGCGCATGTCCGACACGAGGTTGTTATAGCCGAACGACACGCCGCGCTCGCACGCCATGAACCGGTCTTCCGACAGACCCGCTTCGCGGGCCGCGTCACGCGCCTTGTCGATCACGTTCTTCATGTCGTGCGGCGCGAGAAACTGGCCCTTCTTGATGTTGACCGGTTTGCCCGAACGCGCGCAAGCGTGGATGAAGTCGGTTTGACGGCACAGGAAAGCCGGCGTTTGCAGCACGTCGACCACCGAGGCGACCTGTTCGATTTCGTGCTCGGCATGAACGTCGGTCAGCACCGGCAGACCGAGCTGACGCTTCACTTCCGACAGGATGCGCAAACCTTCGTCCATGCCCAGACCGCGGAACGACTTGCCGCTGCTGCGATTGGCCTTGTCGTACGACGATTTGTAGATGAATGGAATGTTCAGCTTCGCGCAGATTTCCTTCAGACGGCCCGCGGTGTCGATCGTCATCTGCTCGGATTCGACGACGCAGGTGCCCGCGATCAGGAAAAACGGCTTGTCGAGCCCGATTTCGAAATCGCCCAGTTTCATGCTTTCTCCCCGACTTCGGTTGCCGTTGCCGTGCGCGACTGGTGATGCGCGAGCGCCGCTTCGACGAACGACTTGAACAGCGGATGGCCGTCGCGCGGTGTGGACGTGAATTCCGGGTGGAACTGCACGCCGACGAACCACGGGTGCATGCTGCGCGGCAACTCCATCATTTCCGGCAGATCTTCACTCGGGGTACGGGCGCTGATGATAAGGCCACCGGCTTCGAGCTGGGGCACGAAGCGGTTATTGACTTCATAACGGTGGCGATGGCGTTCGTTCACGTCCTTGCCGTAGATCTCCTCAGCCATCGTGCCGGGCTTGATCGGGCAACGTTGCGAACCGAGGCGCATCGTGCCGCCCAGATCCGATTCTTCGGTGCGCTTCTCGACACGGCCTTCGCGGTCATACCACTCGGTAATCAGCGCGACCACGCGGTTTTCGGTTTCCTGATCGAACTCGGTGCTGTTCGCATCCTTCAGGCCAACCACGTCGCGGGCGAATTCGATCACGGCCAGTTGCATGCCGAGGCAGATGCCGAGATACGGCACCTTCGCTTCACGCGCATAGCGGATCGCGGCGATCTTGCCTTCGGTGCCGCGACGGCCGAAGCCACCCGGCACGAGCACAGCGTCGAGATGCTTGAGGCTTTCGACGCCTTGCGTCTCGACCTCTTCGGAGTCGATGTATTCGATGTTGACGCGGGTCGCCGTATGCATCGACGCATGGCGCAGCGCTTCGATCAGCGACTTGTACGACTCGGTCAGATCGACGTATTTGCCGACCATGCCGATCGTCACTTCGTGCTTCGGATGCTGGAGCTTCTCGACGAGGTCCGACCACATCGACAGATCGGCGGGCTTCGGCGTGAGCTTGAGCTCTTCGCAGATGATCGCGTCCAGATCCTGGTCGTGCAGCATCTGCGGAATCTTGTAGATGCTGTCCGCGTCCCACACGGAGATCACCGCGTCTTCCGGCACGTTCGAGAACATCGAGATCTTCGCGCGCTCGTCGTCCGGAATGCGGCGGTCGGCGCGGCACAGCAGCACGTGCGGCGAGATACCGATTTCGCGCAGCTTCTGCACGCTGTGCTGGGTAGGCTTGGTCTTGAGTTCGCCGGCCGTGGCAACCCACGGCACCAGCGTGAGGTGCACGAAGCACGCGCTGTTACGGCCCATGCGCAGGCTCATCTGACGCGCGGCTTCGAGGAACGGCAGCGATTCGATATCGCCCACCGTGCCGCCCACTTCGACGATCGCGACATCCGGCTCGCCGCACGTCGCGGAAGCTGCGCCGCGCTCGATGAATGCCTGAATTTCGTTCGTGATGTGCGGGATGACCTGCACCGTCTTGCCGAGATAATCGCCACGGCGTTCCTTGCGGATCACCGATTCGTAAATCTGGCCCGTGGTGAAGTTGTTGGCCTTGCGCATCTTCGTGCTGATGAAGCGCTCATAGTGGCCGAGGTCGAGGTCGGTTTCAGCTCCGTCTTCCGTCACGAACACTTCGCCGTGTTGGAACGGGCTCATCGTGCCGGGGTCGACGTTGATGTACGGATCGAGCTTGAGGAGGGTGACTTTAAGACCGCGCGATTCGAGGATCGCGGCGAGGGAAGCGGCGGCAATACCCTTGCCGAGGGAAGATACTACGCCGCCGGTGACGAAAACATATTTGGTCATCGCTGGATGCTCGCGGGAAAAACGGATTATACCGTAAAGCAAGGGCCCGACCCAGCAAAATCCGACCGACACCTGCACGCTCGTCTGTCGTGGTGGCGGCAGTCGCGGCGCATCAGTCATACGCTGTTTTTCGTGACGCGGTTCTGTTGTCATGCGCAGTTGCGAGTGCGGTTGCACACCCCGCCGCCAACTGCCGCAACCCTGGCCGCGCGCGCCGGGACATCAGCCGAAAGTGACGGCTGCCTTCGCCGGGCGGCGCTCTATCCGATGCGCCGCCTCCCGCCGCGCGGCGTCAGGTGCGCCGCTCCAGTTCGTTCAACATCCGCTGCACCGCGCGCGCGGTTTCGAGCGGCTTTTCCATCGGATAAAGATGACTGCCCTCGATCCATTCCAGATGGCCGCCGGTGGCGCGACGGGTGGCATCGAGTCCGGCCTGGCGGATTTCCTTCGAGCGCGTGCCGGCGATGAACCCGACCGGCACCGGCGCGCCGCGGGCGAGCCGCGCGCCGAGCGTGTGCGGCAGAGTCCTGTAGATCTGATATTCGATGCGGCGGTCGAAGGCGAGGGAGCGGCCGCCGTCGGGCGAACTCTGCGGAATGCCGAAGTCGATATAGTCGGACAGCATGCGCTCGTCCCAGCGCGCGAACGCCGGCTTCGAATGAAAGTGGCGCCACGCTTCGTCGCGGCTCGCCCAGTGGGTGCGGCGCGTGCGCGTGGCGGCCGCGGGCGAGAGGCGCTCGTCGAGCCCGGTCCATTGCGACACGCGCAGCATGCTGCTGCGCCAGCCGGCGATCACCGGCGAATCGAGCATCACCACGCCCCTCACCCATTGCGGCTTTTTCAGCGCCGCCATCAGCGATAGATAACCGCCGAGCGAATGCCCGAGCAGCCAGACCGGATGCTCGTAAGCGCGGCCGATGTCGTCGAGCAGCTGTTCGACCAGATGCGGCCAGTCCTGTGTCACCGGGAAACGGGCGTCGTGGCCGATCCGCTCGATCGAGCGCAGGTCGTAGTCGTCGGCGAGTTCGGCAAAGATGGTCCGATAGGTCGACGCTGGGAAGCCGTTGGCGTGCGAAAAATGAATGATGTTTTTCAACTGCGGCTATCTCCGTTCTGATTTTTGCGCGCGGATTTGCGCGTGCGCTTTTTCGCAATTGCTTTTTCGTGAGTGCTTCGCGCATGCCCTCATGCAGCCACTGCGGCGTGGTCGCGCGTTTCTTCTGCGTGTTGCATGTACAGGCGGCGATCCATTCGCCGGGCCGTCAGCGATCCATCCAGTAGCGGCGCTGCGTATCGCGATAGCGCTCGAGTGTCAGCGTGGTGCCTTGCGGGCCCGGGCTCACGTCGACCCGCACCGCCCCGTCCGTATCGCTGCGCCCCAGCTCGATACGGCGCGCCTTGTAGCGCTCGAACACCCCTGCGTTCGGATGCTGGAAGCGGTTGCGATAGCCTACCTGAAATAACGCGATGGACGGCTCGATAGAGTCGAGGAACGGCTCAGTCGACGAGGTCTTGCTGCCGTGATGCGGCACGACCAGCACCTGCGCGCGCAATGCGCCGCGATCGCGCGCTAGCAGCACGCGTTCGGCCGGTGCCTCGATGCCCGCGGTCAGCAAGGCTGCGACGCGCGGCGATGCTGGTTGAGCAGGCGATTCCATTTGCGGAAGCGCTGCCGTTTGCGACGGCGGTGCTGGTTGAGGTAGCGTTTGCGGTGCCGTTTGCGGTAGCGGTGCGGTTTCAAGAGACGCTGCCGCTTGCCGATGGGCTCCCGTTTGCGCAGACGTCGCCGTTTTAGAAAGCGCTCCTGCCCCGCTCGCGGCGCCTGGCATCGTGCTGACCCGCAACACGCAGCAATGCGAGTTCGGCTTGCCCTGCAACGGGCCGGCATCCGGCCACAGCATCGCGAACTCGACGCCGTCCCACTGCCAGCGCTGTCCCGCCGCACATGGCACCGTCTGGGCGCCGTGCTGCCGCGCGCTCGGCCACAGCGTGTTGTCCGGCGCCAGTGCCGCCACCAACTGATGCACGTCGATCGCGTCGAGTACGGCGGGCGCGCCACCCGAATGGTCGGAGTCGGCGTGGCTGATGATCAGCGTGTCGAGTGCCGCGACGCCATGTGCCTGCAGGAACGGCACGACCACTCGCTCGCCCGCATGGGTCGACTCCGGGCCCGGTCCCGCATCGAACAGCAATGCGTGATGCGCGGTTTCGACCAGCACCGAGCTGCCCTGCCCAACGTCCAGCGCGGTCAGACGGAAACTGCCGGGCGGCGGACCAGGCGGCGCCGGCATCAGCAGCGGCAGCCACGTGAGCGGTGCGGCCCAGCGCAACGGCCAGCCACGCGGCGCGAGACACCAGAACACGCCGAGCGCGGCCGCGGCAAGCGTCCATGCGTCCGGTTGCGGCAGCCGCCAGAGCGCCCAGGCGGGACCGGACAACATGTGCAAGCCGACGGCCAGCAGATCGAGCAGCGCATGCGCGGTGTGCCACAGCCATGCATCGAGCGGCGCGGGCAATGCCACGCCGGCCAACACCGCCGGCGTGACCAGCAGACTGACCCACGGAATCGCGAACGCGTTCGCGAGCGGACCAATCAGCGGAATCTGCGCAAACCAGTAGACGGTCAGCGGCGCGAGGGCGAGCGTTACCGCGATCTGCACATGCGCGGCGCTGTGCAGCCGTTCGGCGAGGGCGCGGATACGGCGGCATAGGGCGGCGCACAGCTTCGGGATTCGGCGAGGCTCGCCTCTACTGGTGCCACTCTTGCTGCTTTTGCCGCTTCCGCCGCTTCCGGTACTGTCGCCCGTCCCGCCCGTTCTGCCCGGCCCGCCTCTCCCGCCTCTCCCGCCTCTCCCGCCTCTCCCGCCTCTCCCGCCTCTCCCGCCTCGCTCGTCCTCGTCCTCGCCGTCACCTTCACCTTCACGCTCGCCGTCCTCGCCATCGCCACGGTCGCCATCCTCGCCATCGCGACCTTGCCAGCGACCCCGCACCCGCGGCCGCCCCGCCACCGCGAACAGAATCGCAGCCACCGCGCAGAACGACAGCCAGAATCCCGCCGACACCACCGCCCACGGATCGACCAACAGCACGAGCCCCAGCGCCCACGCCAGCACCACCGAGCGCGCCAGATCGCGCCCGCTGACGAACGCCAGCGCGACGACGCCCGCCATCCACAGCGCGCGCTGCGCCGGCACATTGAAGCCGGCCAGCGCGGCATGCAGCGCGGCGAAGCCGGCGCCCGCCGTCACCGCGACGATTTGCGCGGGCAACCGCAACGGCCAGTTGCGCCCAATCCATCCGGAACGCCGCCACACCGCGCCCGCCAGCCATCCGGCCACCCCCGCGACGAAGCCGATATGCAAGCCCGAAATCGCCACCAGATGACTCGTGCCGGTGGCGCGCATCAGCAGCCAGTCGGCGGCGCTGACTTCGTCCTGAGCGCCGATCGCCAGCGCGACGACAATCCCGCGATGCGGCGCGTCCGCCAACACCGCGTCGATCCGCGCGCGCAGCGCGGCCCGCCAGCGGTCCATGAGCACGCTCAGGCCCCGCGCCCGGCCTGGCAAACGCAGCGCGCGAACCGGGCCGCTCACGTAACCGGTGGCCCGCACATTGCGCGCGAGCAGATTTGCTTCAGCATCGCGCACGCCGAAGTTCGCGTTGCCGTGCGGGCGTTTGAGCCGCACGGTCAACCGCCAGCGATCACCCGGTTCAAGCCGTGGCGCGGAGGCGTCGGCATCGATCCAGGACAGTTGGATTACGCGCGGAAAACGAACGGACGGCGCAGCGACAGCCGCAGTTGCAAGTGCAACAACGGGCGCCGTGGCTGCTTCAACTTCGAACAAAAACCGCACACCGTTGTCGTCGCGTGACGGCAGGCCCTTGATGCTGCCGACGACCTCGATGTCGCGCCCCTCCCATGCAGAAGGCAAGCTCGCCGCGAGCCGCAATTCCGCGCGCACGGCGGCGTAGCCGAAGCCCGCGCACGCTGTCGCACACCACAGCGCGGTCCACCCGATGAACGACCGCACACGCGCATCGCACCGCAAGCGCCTGGCCAGCGCGCTCGAAATCGCAGCCCAGCCGATCAGCAACCGCACATGCCTATCGAGCCGTAAGCGCCGCACCGTCGCATCCGCTGCAGCCGTCGTCCGCCAATGCGCGACCATCATCGCATCAGCACGCCCCCCCAAACCGCGAAGGCAAGCGCCACCCCGCCCAGCACAATCAATCCGCACCAGCCCGCCCAATCCGGCAACGCCGCCTGCCGTTGCAGCCAGATCACCCCTAACGCAAACCCGCACCACCCTGCCCGCATTCGCCCTCCGTCCAGCAAACGCCGAACGACACAACATCCGGCGAACGGGCGTCAGCGAGCCCGCCGGGCGTGGGTATCGCCCGGCGCGAACCACTCAGACCAACGAGTTCGATTATGCAGAGGAAAGTGCGAGCCGAGGCAGCGCGGCGAGCGCGTTAGCCGTTGTGCCTAGGGCGGTTTCGTCGGCGCTCATGCCGCGCAGTTGCGCGAGGCCCGCTCCGATGCCCGGGATCTGCTCCGGCGAGTTGCGCTGCTTGTACATCCACGAAGGGGCAATGTCCGGCGCATCGGTTTCGACGACCAGCGCGTCGAACGGCAACTGCTCGGCAAGACGACGGATTTGCCGTGCGCGCTCGAACGTCAGGTTGCCGCCGAAGCCCAGATGCATGCCCTGATCGATGTAGGCCTGGGCCTGCTGGAAACTACCGTTGAACGCGTGCGCGATGCCGCGATGGATCTGATGCCGCCGCAGTCCCTTGATCACCTGATCCTGCGATTTGCGCACATGGCAGATCACCGGCAGGTCGAATTCGCGCGCAAGCTGCAGTTGACCGTTGTAGAAGAATTGCTGGCGCGCATCGTCGAGACCGTCGACGAAATAGTCGAGCCCGATCTCGCCAATGCCGACGAACAGCGGATCGTCGAGACTCGCCTCGATCTCCATGCGCAGCAGGTCGAGATCGCGCTCGTCGGCGCCCGGCGTGAAGAGCGGATGAATCCCGAGCGCATAGGCGCCGCCGTCGACCCGACGCGCAAGCTCGCGCACCGCGGCGAAATTCTGCTTGCCGATCGCCGGAATCACAATGCGCGTGACACCCGCGCCGCGTGCCGCCGCCGCGACCGCGTCGCGGTCGGCGTCGAACTCCGCAGCGTCGAGATGGCAGTGCGTATCGATCCACATGACAGACCTCGTCAGACTAACGGCAGCGGCTCACGGCAAGTGGCCTGCCGTCAGACCGGCACCGGCGGCTCTTCGTGCAGCACGCCGTCGCGCAGCCGCATGATGCGGTCGCAGCGGCCGGCCAGTTCCGGGTCGTGCGTGACGATCACGAAACTCGTTTCGAGCGTTTGCGACAGTTCGAGCATCAGGTTGAACACGGTATCGGCGGTGCCGCCGTCGAGGTTGCCGGTGGGTTCGTCGGCGAGCACGCACGCCGGCCTGGTGACCAGTGCCCGCGCGATCGCCACGCGCTGACGCTCGCCGCCCGAAAGCTCACCCGGACGATGCTTCGCGCGATGCCCCATGCCGACCCGCTCCAGCACCTGGAGCGCTTCGCGGCGCGCGGCTTCGGTCGTCATGCGGCGAATCCGCAGCGGCATCGCGACGTTGTCGAGCGCGGAAAACTCCGGCAGCAGATGATGGAACTGGTAGACGAAACCGAGCGCGCGATTGCGCAAGTCGTTGCGTTCGCGCTCGGAGAGCTGCGTGAACGGCTTGCCCATCACCGACACATGACCGGCGCTCGGATCGTCGAGGCCGCCGAGCACGTGCAGCAGCGTGCTCTTGCCGGAGCCCGACGCGCCGACGATCGCCAGCTTCTCGCCGCGCCGCACGTTCAGTTCGGTATTGTTGAGCACCTGCACGTTCAGACCGCCCTGCACGAACGATTTGGAAATGCCGGTGGCTTCGAGCACGTACGGATGCTGCGCGGTGTCCTGAGTGGGCATGGATAAGTTGGCGGAACGGTCATTCATAGCGCAGCGCCTCCGCCGGACGGACTTTCGCGCCGCGCCAGCTCGGGTAAAGGGTCGCCACCGCCGACATCAGGAACGCGATGATGCCGATGCGCGCGACGTCGGCTGGAATCAGCTCCGACGGCAGCTCGCTGATGAAGTACACCGACGGCGGCAAGAACTGCACGCCGAGCAGATGCTCGATCATCGGCACGAGCCAGGGAATGCTCCACGCGATCAGGCAGCCGAGCGCGACGCCGGTCGCCGTACCGATGAAGCCGATCGTCACGCCCTGCACGACGAAGATCTTCATGATCGAGCCGGGCTGCGCGCCGAGCGTGCGCAGGATCGCGATGTCGGCCTGCTTGTTGGTCACCGTCATTACCAGCGAGGAGACGAGATTGAACGCGGCCACCGCGATGATCAGCGTGAGGATGATGAACATCATGCGCTTTTCGATCTGCACCGCCGAGAACCAGGTCTTGTTCTGCTGAGTCCAGTCGCGGATGTAGAGATCGCCCGACAGGCTGCGCGCAAGCTGATGCGCGACTTCCGGCGCGCGCTGCATGTCGGTCAGACGCAGCCGCACGCCGGTCGGCGCGGGCAGGCGGAACAGCGCCTGCGCGTCCTTGATGTTGATCAGCGCGAGCGTGCTGTCGTACTCGTAATGCCCCGACTCGAAGATGCCCACCACCGTGAACTGCTTCAGGCGCGGCAGCATGCCGGCCGGCGTGATCGTGCCTTCGGGCGCGACCAGCGTGATCTTGTCGTTCAGCTGCACGCCGAGATTGGTGGCGAGGTCCGCGCCCAGCACGATGCCGAAGTCGCCCGGCACGAGATCGGCCAGCCTGCCGCCTTTCATTTCCTTGCCGATGTCGGACACTTCAGGCTCGAGCGTCGGCTCGACGCCGCGCAGCGCGACGCCGCTCACAGCGTCCTGGCGCGTGAGGAGCGCCTGCGCTTCGACGTACGGCGCCGCGCCGATCACCTCCTTGTTCTGGCGCGCTTCCTGGGCGGTCAGTTGCCAGTTGGGCATCGACCCGGTCGGTGAAAAGATTTCAACATGCGCGAGCACCGACAGCATCCGGTCGCGCACCTCTTTCTGAAAGCCGTTCATCACCGACAACACGACGATCAGCGCCGCGACGCCGAGCGCGATGCCCGACATCGACACCAGCGCGATGAAAGAAATGAAGCCGTTGCCGGTCGTGCGTTTGCCGGCGCGCGTGTAGCGCCAGCCAATCTGCCATTCGTAGGGAAATTTCAAGCGAATCCTTTTCTGCGTTGTTCGGCCCGGCCGTTCGGCTGCGCTTCACCTTTATGCTGCGCGCGAAGGACGTGAAACGTCTGTCGCGCGGCCCGAGCGTCGTGATCATTGGTGTCGCGGCGGCGCCGATGGTTCCGGTGGCGCCGCGCCGTGGGGCGTTCGCTGTGTGGCGTTTGTGATGGCAAGACGCGCGCCGCTGCGATCCACTGTGCGCTTTGGGAGCCGCGCCGCCGTTGTTGTCACCGCAGCAACCGCCGGCGCCACCGCCGATCAAGCGCGAAGTTTGCCATACAATGCCGCCGGCTCGCGCAAAGGCCGTACAGGAAAGGACCGGGGAAGCAGGCCCGGCGGTCCTGGGCCGGGCCCGATCCGCTAGCGCAAAAGCTGGCCATACGGGCACGCGTTCGCTCCGCGGCGACGGGTTCGAAGCGTAGTCGTCGTCGGGTCGCCGGGCCGCGCTTCGTTCGGCATCCGGCGTGCCGCAATCCGCATCCAACACCGCTAACGCAAGTTATAACGCCCGCGCAGCTCATTAATAACCCCTGCGGCAGCCCTGCTCGCCTCCTCGCGCGCATCCGCATCCTTGCGGTCGCGGTGCAGATGGCTGATGTCCCAGTTGCAGCCGTCCTCGTCCTCGACCGTCTCGTGGAAACCGGTCGGAATCCAGCCGGCCGTAACCGGGTTCGCATCAAGCGCCTGCACGACCAGTTCGAGCAGTTCCCGCTCGGTTTTGAGTTCACGCGACATGCCGGTCTCCATCGTGACGCGCGGTGCCGCCGCGCGCGGCTGCTGCGACGTCCGCGCGGCCGGCGGCCAACCGGTGGGCCGGGCGTCGCCGCGAGTCGTCGAGCGGGAAGCTTGTGGTCGGAATACTCGCACTCTTTGCCCTACAATGCGCAGCATCATGCTCGCCAACCGTATCCATCTGCTCCTGCCCTTCGCGCTGCCCGCCGCAGCGGACGCCTCCACCGCCCTTCACGACATCCAGAGCCCGGCCCTCGACCGGTTGATCGCGCGCGCGACGCTGGTCGAACGGGTGGTCGGCGAGGATTTTCAGCGCACGCTGCCGCACGAGCGCTGGGTGGCCCGGCAGTTCGGCGCGCTGCCGGTCGGCGCGGCGGCCGCCGACGAAGCGCCGCTCGCCCCCTACATGCTGCGCGCCGACGGTGGCGAGCCCGGCAGCGCGACGTGGGGCTGCGTGCAGCCGGTGCATGTGCGCATCGCGCATGATCACCTGGTGCTGATCGATCCCGCGTCGCTCGAACTGTCCGACGACGAAGCCCGCGCGCTGCTAGCGGTCGCCCGGCCGCTGATCGAGGAACTCGGCGTGCGCATCGAGGCGCCCAAGCCCGCGCGCTGGTATCTGTCGGGCGACGGCTTCGGCATGCTGGCGGGCGCGTCGCCGTTGCGCGCGAGCGGCCGCAACATCGAAATCTGGCTGCCGCACGAAGCGCATTCCGGCGAGCGTTCGCGCGCGTGGATGAAGCTGCAGAACGAAGTGCAGATGGCGTGGTTCGAGCATCCAGTCAACGAAGCGCGCGAGGCGCGCGGGCTGCCGGCCGTCAACTCGATCTGGTTTCACGCGCAAGGCGCGGCGCAGCCGGTGCGCAGCCCGTTTGCGCGAGTGTTCTCCGACGCCGCCGCGACGCGTGGCCTCGCAATGAGCGCCGGCGTCGAAACCGGCGCGCCGCCGGCGTCGTTCGGCGCGCTGGCAAGCCGAGCTGGCGACGCAAATGGAAATTCATCCGCTGCAACCGCGAGCGCCAATGCAACCGGCACGCTGGTCGAACTCGACCCGTTCTCCGCACCCTACATCGAGCAGGACTGGGCGCGCTGGAACCACGCGTTCGCCACCGTGCAAACCGACTGGTTCGAACCCGCGCTGGCCGCGCTGCAATCCGGCCGGCTCGACGAACTCGGCCTGACCCTGTGCGGCGACACCGGCTCGGTGACGCTCACCGTCACGCGCGGCGACCTGCGCAAATTCTGGCGGCGGCGCGTGCTGGCCTCGCTTCTGATCGAATGACTCATCGCCTGATCCACGGCCTCTCCGAATGACTCGAATCGTTACGCGCACCTGCTCCCCGGTCGACGCCGAAATCCTCACCCGCCACGGCCTGCATCCGGTGCTCGCGCGTCTGTACGCGGCGCGCGGTGTGTGCCTGCCCGATGAAATCGAAACCGGCCTCGCGCGGCTCGTACCGCCCGCCGGGCTCAAAGGCTGCGAAGACGCCGCCGCGTTGCTCGCCGATGCGATCCAGCACAAGCGCCGCGTGCTGGTGGTCGCCGACTACGACTGCGACGGCGCCACCGCCTGCGCGGTCGCGGTGCGCGGGCTGCGCATGTTCGGCGCCCGGATCGACTACCTGGTGCCGAACCGCTTCGAGTACGGCTACGGTCTCACGCCGGAGATCGTCGCACTGGCCGCGCGCGGCGCGTCGGGCAAGCCGGACCTGCTGATCACGGTAGATAACGGCATCGCCAGCGTCGACGGGGTCGCGGCGGCCAACGCGCTCGGCATCGACGTGCTGGTGACCGATCACCACCTGCCGGGCGACGAATTGCCCGCCGCCCGCGCGATCGTCAATCCGAACCAGCCGGGCTGCACGTTTCCGAGCAAGTGCATCGCGGGGGTCGGCGTGATGTTTTATGTGCTGCTCGCGTTGCGCGCGGAATTGCGCCGCCGCGGCGCGTTCGGTGACGCGTTGCCCGAACCGCGTCTGGACGGCCTGCTCGACCTGGTCGCGCTTGGCACGGTTGCCGACGTGGTCAAGCTCGACGGCAACAACCGCGTGCTGGTCGCGCAGGGTTTGCAGCGCATCCGCAAAGGCCGGATGCAGCCGGGCATCGCCGCCCTCTTTCGCGCCGCCGCGCGCGACGCCCGCAGCGCGTCGGGCTTCGACCTCGGCTTCGCGCTTGGGCCCCGGCTGAATGCGGCCGGGCGGCTGTCGGACATGTCACTCGGGATCGAATGTCTGACCACCGACGACGTCGGCCGCGCGTGGGAGCTTGCGCAGCAGCTCGACACGATGAACCGCGAACGCCGCGAGATCGAAGCCGGCATGCAGCAACAAGCGCTCGACGACCTCTCGACGATCGACCCCGACGGCGCGACCACCATCACGCTGTTCAATCCGGGCTGGCATCAGGGCGTGATCGGGATCGTCGCCGGCCGGCTGAAGGAAAAATTCCACCGGCCCTCGTTCACCTTCGCGCTCGCCGACGACAGCGGCCAGACCGTCAAAGGCTCGGGCCGCTCGATCGCGGGCTTCCATCTGCGCGACGCGCTCGATCTGATCTCGAAGCGCGAACCCAACCTGATCGCCAAGTTCGGCGGCCACGCGATGGCCGCGGGCCTGACGCTCGCCGCCGCCGACGTGCCGCGTTTCAGCGCCGCGTTCGAAGCGGTCGGCCGCGAGTGGCTGTCCGCGGACGCGCTGTCGCGCACCGTGGAAACCGACGGCGAACTCGAGGACGCATACTTCACGCCGCAATTCGTCGAAATGCTCGATGCGGCCGTATGGGGCCAGGGCTTTCCAGCGCCGGTGTTTTCGGGCGAATTCGACATCGCGTCGCAGGCGCTGGTCAAGGACAAGCACCTGAAGCTGCAGCTCGTGCGCGGCCGCCAGCGCTTCAACGCGATCTGGTTCAATCACACCGACACGCTGCCCGCGCACACCACCGTCGCTTACCGGCTGGCGAGCGACACGTGGAACGGCGTGTCGCGCGTGCAACTGATCGTCGAGCATGCGGTGAGCTGAACCGGTCGGCTGGGCTGGCGAGCCGTCGCGTCGCGCCCGTCAATCGCTGAAAATCTCCACAAAATCAAGTCCAAACACGCGCCGGAGCGCTCAAGAGCCTCCGGCGCGCCGCGCCGATCGGCTATAATTTCCCCTTTTTACGAAGCTATAAAAGATCGACATGGAAGCGGAACGTCTCAACGCGATCGAAGCCTCTCTGGCGGACCTGCGCACGCGCGCGGCCGACCTACGGGGGTATCTTTGACTACGACGACAAAGCACTGCGTCTAATCGAAGTCAACCGGGAACTCGAAGATCCGGACATCTGGAACGACTCGAAGCATGCCCAGGCGCTCGGCCGGGAAAAGAAGCTGCTCGACGACACGGTCGGCAAGCTCACGTCGCTGCACAACGACCTGCGCGACGCCCAGGACCTGTTCGAGATGGCCCGTGAAGAAGGTGACGACGAAACGCTGATCGCCTGCGAAACCGATGCGCAAGCGCTCGAAGCGCGCGTGGCCGACATGGAATTCCGCCGGATGTTCGCGAACCCGGCCGACCCGAACAACGCGTTCCTCGACATCCAGGCCGGCGCCGGCGGCACCGAGGCGTGCGACTGGGCGTCGATGCTGCTGCGTCAGTATCTGCGCTACTGCGAGCGCAAGGGCTTCAAGACCGAAGTGCTGGAGCAAACCGACGGCGACGTCGCGGGCATCAAGAACGCCACGCTCAAGATCGAAGGCGAATACGCTTACGGCTTCCTGCGCACCGAAACCGGCGTGCACCGGCTCGTGCGCAAGTCGCCGTTCGACTCGTCGGGCGGCCGTCATACGTCGTTCTCGTCGGTGTTCGTGTACCCGGAAATCGACGACTCGATCGAAGTGGACATCAATCCGGCCGATTTGCGTATCGACACGTACCGCGCGTCCGGCGCGGGCGGTCAGCACATCAACAAGACCGACTCCGCGGTGCGTATCACGCACATGCCGTCGGGCATCGTCGTGCAGTGTCAGAACGACCGTTCGCAGCACCGCAACCGCGCCGAAGCCATGGCGATGCTGAAATCGCGCCTGTACGAAGCGGAAATCCGCAAGCGTCAGGCCGAGCAGGACAAGCTCGAAGCCGGCAAGACCGATGTGGGCTGGGGTCATCAGATCCGCTCGTACGTGCTGGACAATAGCCGTATCAAGGATCTGCGCACCAACGTCGAAATCAGTAACACCAAGAGCGTGCTCGACGGCGACCTCGATCCGTTCATCAGCGCCAGCCTGAAACAGGGCGTTTAAGCGCAGCCGGCGCGGCCAGCCAGGCCGCGCGGCATCTTCGCTGTTGCTTCGCTGTTTCTTTATACCGCCTGAGGTTTTTACACTGACTGGCCTCCCGCCTGCGGGGCACTCCGCGGCGGCCCACCGAATACCAAATCATCATGACTGAACCGACCCAGCCGAATGCGGCCCAGCCTAATGCGGCCCAGCCGAATGTCGCGCCCGAAGTGGACGACAACAAGATCATCGCCGAGCGCCGCGAAAAGCTGCGCGAGTTGCGTGAACAAGGCATCGCCTATCCGAACGACTTCCGTCCCACGCACCACGCCGAAGATCTGCAGGAACAGTACGAGCATGCCGACAAGGAAGCGCTCGAAGCGAATCCGCTCGAAGTCGCGATCGCCGGCCGCATGATGCTCAAGCGCGTGATGGGCAAGGCGAGCTTCGCGACCGTGCGTGACGGCTCGGGTCAGATCCAGTTCTTCATCACGCCGGCCGACGTCGGTCAGGAAACGTACGACGCGTTCAAGAAGTGGGACATGGGCGACATCGTGGCGGCGCGTGGCGTGCTGTTCCGCACCAACAAGGGCGAGCTGTCGGTGCGCTGCACCGAATTGCGTCTGCTGTCGAAGTCGCTGCGTCCGCTGCCGGACAAGTTCCATGGTCTGTCGGACCAGGAGATGAAGTATCGCCAGCGCTACGTCGATCTGATTGTCACGCCGGAAACGCGCAAGACTTTCGTCGCGCGCACCAAGGCCATTTCGTCGATCCGCAAGTTCATGGCCGACGCCGCCTTCATGGAAGTCGAAACGCCGATGCTGCACCCGATTCCGGGCGGCGCGGCGGCCAAGCCGTTCACCACGCATCACAACGCGCTCGACATGCAGATGTTCCTGCGCATCGCGCCGGAACTGTATCTGAAGCGGCTGGTGGTCGGCGGCTTCGAGCGTGTGTTCGAGATCAACCGTAACTTCCGCAATGAGGGCGTGTCCGTGCGCCACAATCCGGAATTCACGATGATCGAGTTCTACGCTGCGTACACCGATTACAAGTGGGTGATGGATTTCACCGAGCAGTTGATCCGCCAGGCCGCGATCGACGCATTGGGCACGGCCACGATCACGTATCAGGGCCGCGAACTCGATCTGGCCAAGCCGTTCCATCGGCTGACCATCACCCAGGCGATCCAGAAGTACGCGCCGCAGTACACGAACGAACAACTGGCGGACAGCGGGTTCCTGCGCACCGAGCTGAAGAAGTTCGGCATCGACGCGTCGCAACCGCAGTTCCTGAATGCGGGCGTGGGCTCGCTGCAGCTGGCGCTGTTCGAAGAGACCGCCGAGTCGCAATTGTGGGAGCCGACTTACATCATCGACTACCCGATCGAGGTGTCGCCGCTCGCGCGCGCGTCGGACAAGGTCAACGGCATCACCGAGCGTTTCGAGCTGTTCATCACGGGTCGTGAAATCGCCAACGGCTTCTCGGAGCTGAACGATCCGGAAGATCAGGCGGCCCGCTTCAAGAAGCAGGTCGACCAGAAAGACGCCGGCGACGAGGAAGCGATGTTCTATGACGCCGACTACATCCGCGCGCTCGAATACGGGATGCCGCCCGCCGGCGGTTGCGGAATCGGCATCGACCGTCTGGTGATGATGCTGACCGACAGCCCAAGCATTCGCGACGTAATTCTGTTCCCGCATCTGCGCCGCGAAGACTGATCGTTACGCGGTTCGCATCTAAGCAAACGCCCGGGTCGTAGCCGGGCGTTTTTTCTTGCGGCGCATGCAAGATAGCGTTGGCGTCGGACGACGTTTGTAACCATCGGTAAAAGCTGAGCAAAACGCGGTCGCGCTGTCGTGCTGAGCAACTTTTTCGAACGTTGCAAAGACCAAGCCGCTGCGCGCAGGTTGCCGCGGCATCGCTGCGTGGGGCTGCCCGCGAGCGGTTACAAAATGAAACGCCGCCGGGATCGAATTCCCGGACACTCAGTCTCAATACAGTCGACTCTGCCAGAGACGGAGGTCAACATGGACAATCCCGATAACCGAATCACACAGCCACGCCGGCTTCATCCGCTGATCGCGACCGCGGCGGGCGCAGTGATCATCGCGAGTCTCGCCGGGACCGCGGCAGTTACGGGTCTGTTTTCGAAGGCGTCGGGCACAGGTGCGCAGACCGATCAGACCCAGGCCGCGCAAGTGACCGCCCAGCAACAGGGCCAACCACCCGTCATCGATTCGGCGGCACCTGCCAATGGCGCGGCACAGCAGCAACAGCTCGCGCAGCAGCAGCCGCAGCAAGTTCAGCAAGCCGCGCCGCCCGAGCCAGCGCCGGCACCACCAGCACCGGCACCGCAGCAGCAACAACTCACCCAGCAGCAGCAAGCGCAGCCCGCGCCGCAGTACGCGCAACAGCCGGCGCCTCAACCTGCGTACTGCTCGACTTGCGGCACGGTCGTCGCGATCTCGGCGGTGCATCAGGAAGGTCACGGCACTGGGATCGGCGCGGTCGGCGGCGCGGTGGCCGGGGGCGTGGTCGGCAATCAGTTCGGCTCCGGCGGCGGCCGCACGGCGATGACGCTGCTCGGCGCGCTCGGCGGCGGTCTGGCCGGCAACTCGGTCGAAAAGCATATCCGCAGCTCGACGTCGTATTCAGTGCGCGTGCGGATGGAAAACGGCAAGACGCGCTACTTCACGTACCACGAAGCGCCGCCGTTCCAGCAAGGCCAGCACGTGCGGGTCGAAAACGGCACACTGGTCGCTGGCTAGGCCGACGCAAACGCGAAGACCCAGGGAGGCAGCGCGGCTTTGCGCGGGCGTTAAAAAAGCGATTCCGATGGAATCGCCTTTTTCTTTGTCGCGATGCAGCCGGCGAACGAACAACGGGCGCACAGGAGAACGCGTTTCAGTAATCCGCGTCTTCAATCCATGCAGCCTGAATCGCTTCGAGGATCTTTTCGTTGGAACGGTTGGGATCGTCGTCGAACCCTTCGAGTTCGGTGACCCAGCGGTGCAGGTCGGTGAAGCGCACCTGCTGCGGATCGACGTCCTGATGCTTGTCAGTCAGAGCCATCGCAATGTCTTGCGTGTCGGTCCACTTCATGGCTGCATCCTCCTTTGTTAGTGGTTTTCCTTCGCGTGATTGATCGAATAACGCGGAATTTCGACGACCAGATCCTGCTCTGCCGGCGCCAATGCCTGGCACGACAGACGCGAGGCTGGTTCGAGCCCCCATGCCTTGTCCAGCAGATCGTCCTCGTCTTCCTCGGAAGGCGTCAAGGCGGCGAAACCCTCACGCACGATCACGTGACAGGTCGTGCACGCGCAGGACTTCTCGCACGCATGCTCGATTTCGATGCCGTTATCGAGCAGGTTGTCGCAAATGCTCTTGCCGGGCACGGCGTCGATCACCGCGCCTTCCGGGCACAGTTCGACGTGGGGCAGCACAACGATTTGAGGCATACATTTTCCGTTTCGGTCTGAGGTGCGGCGGCCGCCAACGGGCTCCGCACCATTTTACTGGCGCCGTGGGGACTTTTTAAGTCCGCACGGCGCGCTCGAGTTTATGGCCGGCGCACCGGCCGGCCCGCCACACTCAGATCTCGTCGAGCTTGCGGCCGGCGAGCGCGCGGCGAATGCCCTTGTTCATGCGGCGAGCGGCAAATTCGTCGGTGCCTTCGGCGAGCGCCTTGGTCGCGGCTTCGATCGCATCGGCGGCGTCGCTTTGTGCGATGCTGCGCAGCGCGGTGAGCAGCGCGTCGAGCGCGGCACGCTCGCTGTCGTCGAGCAGTTCAGCGTCGGCGGCGAGCGCCGCGTCGGTGGCTTCCACCAGACGCCGCGCTTCGACCTGCGCCTCGCGCAGCGCACGCGCGCGCATGTCGACTTCGGCGGTCGAGAAGCTGTCTTCGAGCATGCGGGCGATGTCGTCGTCGGCGAGACCGTACGACGGCTTGACCACCACCGACGCTTCCACGCCCGAGCCCTGCTCACGCGCGAACACCGACAGCAGGCCGTCGGCGTCCACCTGATAGGTCACGCGGATGCGCGCCGCGCCGGCGGCCATCGGCGGAATGCCGCGCAGCTCGAAACGAGCGAGCGAACGGCAGTCGCTGACGAGCTCGCGCTCGCCTTGCACGACGTGGATCGCCATCGCGGTCTGGCCGTCCTTGAAGGTCGTGAAATCCTGCGCGCGGGCAACCGGGATGGTCGAGTTGCGCGGGATGATCTTCTCGGTGAGCCCGCCCATCGTCTCGACCCCGAGCGACAGCGGGATCACGTCGAGCAACAGCCAGTCGTCGCCGTCCGCACTACGGTTGCCCGCGAGCAGATCGGCCTGGATCGCCGCGCCGAGCGCGACGACCTGATCCGGGTCGAGGTTGACGAGCGGCGGCTGGCCGAAAAACGCCTCGACCGCGCGGCGGATCACCGGCATGCGCGTCGCGCCGCCGACCAGCACTACACCTTTGATTTCCTTCGTCGTCACTTTGGCGTCGCGCAGCGCCTTTTTGGTCGGGCCGAGCGTGCGCTGGACCAGCGCCTGAGTGATCGCCTCGAAAGTGGCCTCAGTGATCGCCAGATCGAGCCTGGTGCCGTTCGACAGCGTCGCCGCAAGGGTAGCCTCAGGCGCATCGGACAACGCCTCCTTGGCCTCGCGCACGCTGTCGAGCAGCAGGCGCACGTCTTCGGCTGCGAGCGATTGCCGCGCGATGCCCGCCTGCTCCAGCACGTGGCGATACAGCGCGTGATCGAAATCGTCGCCGCCGAGCGCGGAATCGCCGCCCGCCGCGAGCACTTCGAACACGCCCTTGGTGAGCTTGAGAATCGACAGGTCGAAGGTGCCGCCGCCGAGGTCGTACACCGCGTACAGCCCTTCGGAGCCGTTGTCGAGGCCGTAGGCGATCGCCGCCGCGGTCGGTTCGTTCAGCAGCCGCAGCACGTTCAGGCCGGCCAGACGCGCGGCGTCCTTGGTCGCCTGGCGCTGGGCTTCGTCGAAATACGCGGGCACCGTGATGACCGCGCCGACCAGCTCGTCACCGAGCGTGTCTTCGGCGCGCTGGCGCAACGTCGCGAGAATTTCGGCCGACACTTCGACCGGACTCTTCACGCCGTCGACCGTGCGGATCTGCACCATGCCGGGCGCGTCGATGAATTCGTACGGCGCGTTTTCGGCGCCCTCCACTTCCGCCTTGCCGCGGCCCATGAAGCGCTTGACCGAGACGATCGTGTTGCGCGGATCGCTCACCGCTTCGGCCTTCGCCTTGCGGCCGATGCGGCGGCCGCCTTTTTCCAGGTAGCGCACCACCGACGGCAGCAGCACGTGGCCGTCCGCGTCGGGCAGCACGTCGGGCACGCCGCTGCGCACGGCGGCGACGAGGGAGTTGGTGGTGCCGAGATCTATGCCGACCGCCAGACGCCGCTGGTGAGGCGCCGGCGCCATGCCGGGTTCGGAGATTTGCAGTAAGGCCATCTGGATCTTCTCGGGGCCGCTGTGCCCCGTCCTGAATTTTCGCGTTGCTGGATGTAATGCTACGGCTGCTGGCTGTTGGCTCCTCGCCTCATGCCGACGACGCGCCGCGCTAAAACGCTAGTTCTCGAGCCGCTCGATCTGCGCGCCGATTTCCGACGCCACCCGCTCGATGAACATCAACTGCCGCACCGCCTCGCCCCCCGCCTGATTCGCGCCGCTGTCGAGCGATGCGCCGAGCTTGTCGAAACGCATGCGCTCCTCGTTGCGCAGTTCGGTGAGCAACGCGTCGAGCGCGTCGACGTTCTTCGCCGCGGCGGCGTCTTCGATGCTCTCGCGCCACTCCATCTGCTGCATCAGGAACGCCGGCTCCATCGCCGTATTGTTCTCCACGCCGACGTCGATGCCGCGCAGCAACAGCAGATACCGCGCGCGTCTGAGCGGATCCCGCAGCGTCTGATACGCCTCGTTGGCGCGCGTCGCCCATTGCATGGCAACGCGCTTTTGCGCATCGCCGGCTGCCGCGAAGCGGTCCGGATGCACTTGCGCCTGCACCGTGCGGTAGGCGTGATCGAGCGTTGCCGCGTCGAGCGCGAATTGCGCCGGCAGATCGAACAGGTCGAAGTGGCTGTCTTTCAGCGAGGCCATCGGATAGAAGGAGTCCATTCAGGAAAGCGCACCGGAGTGCTGGTCTATAAACGCGGCGCGAAACTCGAAAACGCGGATCAAACTAAAAAGGCGGCCCGCGCCGCCTTTGATCCGCTGCACGCGGAAAAGCCTCGAATCTACACGCGGAACGATTCGCCGCAGCCACATTCATCCTTCACGTTCGGGTTGTTGAACTTGAAGCCTTCGTTCAGCCCTTCACGCGCGAAGTCGAGTTCCGTGCCGTCGATATAGGCGAGGCTCTTCGGGTCCACAATGATCTTCACGCCGTTGCATTCGAACACTTCATCTTCGGGCGCGAGGTCATCCACGTACTCGAGCTTGTAGGCCAAGCCGGAGCAACCGGTGGTGCGCACGCCGACACGCAGTCCGACGCCTTTGCCGCGACGGGTCAGATACTTCTGGACGTGTTGTGCTGCCTTTTCGGTCAACGTAATTGCCATAGCGTTTCTCATTGCGCAGTGCGTGGCCGTCACCCGGGTGTCGATCACCCATGTGACTGCTTGTGCGCTGCTACCCTGCCTGCATCAAATATCGCTCATGCTGGGCGGCGCTTTGATACCGCGCGCCGTCCGCTTCCATTCACTCGCTGCTCAGGCGTGCTGCTGGTCGCCTTCGACCACCGCTTCGCCGTGACGCTGCTTGTAGTCGGCGACCGCTGCCTTGATCGCGTCTTCCGCGAGGATCGAGCAGTGGATCTTCACCGGCGGCAGCGCCAGTTCTTCGGCGATCTGCGTGTTTTTGATCGACATTGCCTCGTCGAGTGTCTTGCCCTTCACCCATTCGGTGACGAGCGAACTCGACGCGATCGCCGAACCGCAGCCATACGTCTTGAACTTCGCGTCTTCGATCACGCCGTCCGCGCCCACGCGGATCTGCAGCTTCATCACGTCGCCGCAGGCCGGCGCGCCGACCATGCCAGTGCCGACCGCATCGTCGTCCTTCGCGAAGGAACCGACGTTGCGCGGGTTTTCGTAGTGGTCCAGAACCTTGTCGCTATAAGCCATGATTACACTCCTTGATTCGTTTCAACCTGCAATTCGATGAATTCGACGTCGTCCACACGGCGCGTCAGTGCGCTGCCCACTGGATGGTCGAAATATCTATCCCGTCCTGGTGCATTTCCCACAGCGGCGACAGGTCGCGCAGCTTGGAAATCTTGCCCTTCAGCAGGTTGATCACGTAGTCGACATCCTGCTCGGTCGTGAAGCGGCCCACCGTGAAGCGGATCGAGCTGTGCGCGAGCTCGTCGTTGCGGCCCAGTGCGCGCAGCACGTACGACGGCTCCAGCGACGCTGATGTACAGGCCGAGCCCGACGACACCGCGACGTCCTTCACCGCCATGATCAGCGACTCGCCTTCAACGAAGTTGAAGCTGATGTTCAGGTTGTGCGGCACACGCTTTTCCATGTCGCCGTTCACATACACTTCTTCCATTTCCGACAGACCAGCCAGCAGACGGTCGCGCAGCATGCGCACGCGCTCGTTTTCCGTCGCCATTTCTTCGCGCGCGATACGGAACGCTTCGCCCATGCCCACGATCTGGTGCGTGGCCAGCGTGCCCGAGCGCATGCCGCGCTCGTGACCGCCGCCGTGCATCTGCGCCTCGATGCGGATACGCGGCTTGCGACGCACGTACAGCGCACCGATGCCCTTCGGACCGTAGGTCTTGTGCGCCGAGAACGACATCAGGTCGACCTTCTGCTTTTGCAGGTCGATCGCGATCTTGCCGGTGGCTTGCGCTGCGTCGACGTGGAAAATGATGCCCTTCTCCCGGGTGATTTCGCCGATCGCCTCGATGTCCTGGACCACGCCGATTTCGTTGTTCACCGACATCACCGACACCAGGATCGTGTCCGGACGCAGCGCGGCCTTGAACTTCTCGAGGTCGATCAGGCCGTCGTCCTTGACGTCCAGATACGTGACTTCGAAGCCTTCGCGTTCGAGTTCGCGGCAGGTGTCGAGCACGGCCTTGTGCTCGGTCTTCACCGTGACGATGTGCTTGCCCTTGCTCTTGTAGAAGTGCGCCGCACCCTTGATCGCAAGGTTGTCCGACTCCGTTGCGCCCGAGGTCCAGATGATTTCGCGCGGGTCGGCGTTCACCAGCGCGGCGACGTTCTCACGCGCTTCTTCGACTGCGCGCTCCGCGTCCCAGCCATACGAGTGGCTGCGCGATGCGGGGTTGCCGAACTGCTCGCGCAGATACGGAATCATCTTGTCCACCACGCGCGGATCGACCGGGGTCGTGGCGCTGTAGTCCATGTAGATGGGCAGATGGAGAGAGTCGTTGTTCATCAATTGCTCCGGGGACGTCATGTGCTCTGGCTTCTGGGTTCTTTGTCAGGCTGCGGCGTAGTCGATACCGCGCCTCAGGAACCGGCCATGTTGAAAACGGAATTGGGACCTTTCGGCGCGACGCGGACCGGCTCGACCGGCGGCGCTTCGTTGCGCCTGTCGCGCAACACCGTCGGCGCGCCTTCGCGCGAACGCTGCTGATCGACCAGATCCTTCAGGGACACCGAATCGAGGTACTCGACCATTTTCTGGTTCAGCGTCGACCACAATTCATGCGTCATGCAGTGGCCGTCGTGCTGCTTGGTGCCCTCGCACGAGCCCTTGCCGCCGCACTGGGTGGCGTCGAGCGGCTCGTCGACCGCGATGATGATGTCGGCCACCGTGACGTCTTCGGCGCGGCGGGCCAGATTGTAGCCGCCGCCGGGGCCGCGCACGGACTCGACGATTTCGTGACGACGCAGCTTGCCAAACAGCTGCTCGAGATAGGACAGGGAGATATGTTGGCGCTGGCTGATACCCGCAAGCGTCACCGGGCCCTGCTCCTGGCGCAGCGCCAGGTCAATCATCGCCGTGACGGCGAAACGGCCTTTCGTGGTGAGTCTCATATGGTGTGGGAACCGCTATTCTCGACAAGTTTGGTCAAGTATAAATACATGAGCGATTTAGTCAAGTATACCCCCTTCAATTTTGTGTCCTTTGCTTAATTGCTGCCGCCGCCCGGTGCTTTGCCGGCTGAAACCGTTAGCAATTGCGGACGCAAGGCGGCGATCAGGCCGCGGCAGGCGGCTTCGCACTGATCCAGCACCTGCTCGAAACCTTCCGCGCCGCCGAAGTACGGATCGGCGACTTCGCGGGTGCCGCCCCAACGGCTGTCCGCTTCCGGCACGAACTCCATCAGCAGGCGGATCTTGTCGCGCATCCGGGGCGGGCAGATCTGCCGGAGCGCGGCGACGTTCTTGTCGTCCATCGCGATCAGCAGGTCGAAGCGCTCGAAGTCAGCTGCGCTGATCTGCCGGCCGCGCAACGCGGCCAGCTTGTAGCCCCGCTGTCCGGCCGCATGCTGCGCGCGTTCGTCGGGCGCGCTACCGATGTGCCAGTCACCCGTGCCGGCGGAGTCGATCAGAATGCGCTCCGCAAGCTTCGCTTCTTCGACCAGATGACGCATCACGCCCTCCGCAGTGGGCGAACGGCAGATGTTCCCGAGGCACACGAAACAGACGGACACGGTTTTCATCTGGGGTTCGGGCGCTTTCGCGCGAGGGTAAGACCGACAGTTAGCAAACGGTGCCGCGATTATACAAAGCGAGGCAGAATTTCGCCCGAGGCCGCTCCGGCGGGGTCAAGCGCTACGACGGAGCCAGCGGGCGCGATGTGTAGCCGGCGCGCGCTGGCCGCTCCGCCGTATTCCGCCTCGCGCCTGGCACCCTTAGGATGCTTCGGCGAGCGGCATCGCGGCAGCCGCGCGGATCGGTTTAGCCGGCAGCGCCGCCGCGGCATCGATCATGCCGTACGAAACCGCGCGCGCCAGTTCGGCGGTCAGTTGATCCGCATCGAGGGGAGCCTGCGGCGCGCGCGAAGCGGCATTGCCGCTAATGTGCAAAAAAGCGAGCGCTGCGAGCGGCACAACAATGGCGAGGGGCCAGTACACCGATATTGTCTTTTTCATGATGTCGTTTTCCGATTAGGGGACGCATGAGCTTGTGACCCACTATGCCCGGCACAAATCCTATAGGAATTCACAATCGGGGAAAACCCACTGCCACGAGATACAGCGTTGCTCCAAGTGGAACAGTCACCAGACAGTTTCGCTGCTTCACGCACCAGCGTGCTGGCATGAAAAAGAAATCCTTACAAACATATACAAACGCGAACTAACGGATGGGGATAATGGCGGTCTTACAAAAGTAATCCTCACGCACTGGTCGTTGAAATGAAACGTTTTGCACCACTCGCCGGCCTCGTCGTCGCTGCCCTGCTTGCCGGCTGCGCAGTCTACCCGGACGGTACGCCGATGTACGGCAACGGTTACGGCGCCTATGAAGGTTATGACGGCTACGCCGCCGGCGGCCCGGCCATGCCGCAAACCAACGTCTATATGGGGTACAGCAATTATTCCGGTCCGGGCTATTACGGTGCCCCGGGCCGCTATTACGGGCCGGGGCCGGGTTATCGGGGCTACCCCGACCGCGACCGCCCGCACAACGGCAATGACGGTAACCATGACAACCACGGCGACAACGGTGGCCGACATGGACCGCCGAACGGTGGGCCACCGCCTCAGGGCGCGGTCGGCGGGCCGCGCGGCCCCAGCGGGTCAAGCGGGCCGCACCCCGGCGCGGGAGGTCCGCCGCCGGCGTCGCCACAGCAGCAAGCCGGCAATGGAGGCGGACGCGGTAATGGCGGTGGTGGCGGGCAATCGAGAGGCTCCAACGGCCGTGAGCCTGGACAGCCGACTAATCATTAGGCGATGTGTTTCGAGGGGGCCGCTTGTTTCGAGGCCTTCTCCGCCTCGCGTCGCTTCATGGCTTCATCCGGCGTCTAGTTGCATCACGCACGGAAATGCAGAGGCACCGCACCGTCAGCGCGGCGGCGCGATAACACGGGTTGCATGACTGCGCGTAAGCCTCATTTGCCCGACGACGCGATACAAGGTTGGCAGCTCGCGTCCCCACCAGCACCGAAGCGCCTTTAGTCGATGCCGTGCATCTCAGCCGATATGGCTGCGCTGGGCGGCATACAACTCCCTGAACGTCCGGCCGACCGGCGCCGGCATCTCGCGCGTATTGGTCCAGCCAGCGCCACCCATTGGCAGTTTGGCGATCGAACGGTTGCGCCCGCCCATGCGCTCAAGCACCCGCACGGCCAGTTTGGTAAAGAGCGCATAAGCATCAGGATGCAGCGCCAGAAAACCCCACACGGCAAGACCCACGCGCTCCTTCCAGGGCCGCAGACGCCGCTCCACCTGTTTTTCGCGCAGCTTGCGCAACAGATCGGAGAGCGGAATTCCCACCGGGCAAACGCTATTGCACTCGCCGCACAGCGTCGCGGCTTGCGGCAAATCCAGCGCCTTGTCGATCCCGACATAGCTCGGCGTCAACACAGAGCCCATAGGTCCCGGATATACCCACCCATACGCATGGCCGCCCACCTTCTGATAAACCGGGCAATGGTTCATGCACGCACCACAGCGGATGCACCTGAGCATCTCCTGGAAATCGCCGCCGATCAGCCCCGTGCGCCCGCCGTCGACCAGCACCACATACATATGTTCGGGACCATCCTGATCGCCCGCGCCGCGCGGTCCGGTCAACACGGAAAAATAATTCGACGTGGCCTGACCGGTCGCCGAGCGCGGCAACAGACGCATCGCCGTCGCGAGATCCTCCAGCGTCGGCAGCACCTTCTCGATGCCGGTCACGGCAACATGAACGCGCGGCATTACCGTGCACATGCCTTCGTTGCCCTCGTTCGTGACGAGTGCGACCGAGCCCGTTTCCGCAACGACGAAGTTGCCGCCCGTCACACCCATGTCCGCGCTCAGAAAATGCGGCCGCAGCATCTCGCGCGCTTCGCGCGTCATCTCGGGAATCTCGGTCAGACGCGGCCGGCCGTGTATTTTCGCGAACAGGTCGGCGATCTCGTCCTTATCCTTATGGACGACCGGCGCGATGATGTGGCTCGGCGGCTCGTTGTCGTTGATCTGCAAAATGTACTCGCCGAGATCGGTTTCGATCGACTGCACGCCCATCTGCCCGAGCACTTCGTTCAGGCGCATTTCCTCGGTGACCATCGACTTGGTCTTGATCACCTTCTTCACGCCGTGCTTGCGCGCGATATCGCCGACGATCCGCGCGGCCTCCTGGGTCGTCTCGGCGAACAGCACCGTCACGCCGCGCCGGGTCGCCTCGCGCTCGAAGCTCTCCAGCCACACGTCGAGATTCTCCAGCGCGCGATTACGGCGCTCCTTGAGCGCGGCGCGGGTCGCCGGAAAGTCGATCGCAGTCATCGCCTGGCGCGGGCCGACACGAACTTGGTGGACAGCTTGGTCAGGTTCTGCTGCAAACGCTGGTCGGCGAGCTTCTGACCAGCGCGAGCCTTGAACTGCATCGATTGAACTTGCATGACGGCCTTAGGCGGAATCGAAGCGAAACGCGCAGAACATACGCGCGGAACGACTAGCGTGAAATGAATGGCGCGGGTGGCGCGGGTGGTGCGAGATGGCGCGTGGCGAACGGGCGATGCCCTCATACGTCGCCGGCCAGCACCTGCGCGATGTGCAGCACCCGCGTCGTGTAGTCTCCGGTCCGCCGCAGACGGCCTTCGATATTGAGCATGCAGCCAAGATCGCCGAGCACCACAGTCCCAGTGCCGCTCGCGCTGATATTCGCGCATTTCTCGTCGACGATCGCCGTCGAAATATCGCCGTACTTGACTGCGAACATGCCGCCGAACCCGCAGCAATGCTCGCAGTCCTTCATCTCCTTCACCGCCACGCCGACTTGCGCGAGCAACGCGCGCGGCTGGCTCTTGACGCCGAGTTCGCGCAAGCCCGAGCAGGAGTCGTGATACGTCACCTGACCCTGGCCCGCCAACTCGCCCGGCCGCAATTGCACCTTGGCGACATTGACCAGGAAATCGGTCAGCTCGAACACCTTCGCGCGCAACCGCCCGAAGCGGTTCATCAGCTCGGGATCGTCCGCGAACAGGTCGCCATAGTGCGCGCGGATCATGCCGCCGCACGACCCCGACGGCACCACCACGTAATCGAACTGTTCGAACTCGCGCAAGGTTTTTTCGGCGAGATCGCGTGCGATGCGCCGCTCTCCCGAGTTGTACGCGGGCTGACCGCAACAGGTCTGCGCGGGGGGCACCACCACCTCGAAACCGGCGCCTTCGATCAGTTTGATGACCGAAAAACCGATTTCGGGACGCATCAGGTCGATCAGGCAGGTGACGAACAATCCGACTCGCATGAGCCCTCCTTCGGGAAAACGTCCCTGATTATCCGCTGTTTGGCGCACAATACCAACGGCCAGAAGGCATAGGACGAACGTGGGACGAAATCGGAGCAGCCCTTCGAAGCGCGTTCGCTTTTTTCACAATACGAGATACAATCAATTTCCGCTGTTTGACGCGCCACCCGATTCCTCCCATGAGCGATACGAACCCGGATCCCAAAACTTCGATCCAGGTGATCGAACGCATGATGCGATTGCTCGATGCACTCGCGGCGCATAGCGACCCGGTCAGCCTGAAAGAACTCGCTATCCGCACGGAGCTGCATCCGTCCACCGCGCACCGCATCCTGAACGATATGGTGATGTGCCGGCTGGTCGACCGCTCGGACCCCGGCACTTACCGTCTCGGCATGCGCCTGCTCGAACTGGGCAATCTGGTGAAGGCGCGCCTCTCGGTACGCGACGCGGCGCTCACGCCAATGCGCGACCTGCACCGCCAGACGGGCCAGACCGTGAATCTGTCGGTGCGCCAGGGCGACGAGATCGTGTATATCGAACGCGCGTACTCCGAACGCTCCGGCATGCAGGTGGTGCGGGCCATCGGCGGGCGGGCGCCGTTGCACCTGACCTCGGTGGGCAAGCTGTTCCTCGCCGCCGACGAATCGACCCGCGTGCGGGCTTACGCGACGCGCACCGGGCTGTCGGGGCACACGCAGAACAGCATCACCGACCTGACCAAGCTGGAGCGCGAACTGTCGCACGTGCGGCAGCAGGCTTGCGCGCGCGACAACGAGGAACTGGAACTCGGTGTTCGTTGTATTGCAGCAGGAATCTACGATGACACCGGCAAGCTGGTCGCGGGCCTGTCGTTGTCGGCGCCGGCGGACCGCTTGCAGGACTCCTGGCTGGGGCAGCTCAGCCAGACGGCGCTGATGATTTCCGAATCGCTCGGCTATCGGCCGCAAGCGCCGCACGACCATTCGCGCGGTCAGCACAGCTAGGGCCACGGCAACTTTTCCGTCGGCATTCGGCACAAAAAAGCCCCGCATTCGCGAGGCTTTTTTTTCGAACCGGCCGATCCGGAAAAGCCGGTCGGCCGCCGCACCCAGTCAGGTGCCCGGACCGCCAGCGTCCGCGCTGGTAATGCGCGCCTGATCGCCGCCGTTATCCAGCCAGGTGCGCAAACGCGAGGCGTCCGCGAAACGCGAGTACTTACCCGACGAATCGAGCAGCACCATGATCATCGGACGACCATGAATGGTGGCCTGCATCACGAGGCACTCGCCCGCTTCGTTGATGAAACCGGTCTTCTGCAGGCCGATGTCCCACGTCGGGTTACGCACCAGCGCATTGGTGCTGTTGTACGCCAGCGTGCGCTTGCCGGTGTACACGTCGTAGCTGTGGTCGGTCGAGAACCGGCGAATCACCGGATACTGGTACGCCGCGTTGACCATCTTCACGAGGTCACGCGCGCTCGACACGTTCTGGCTCGTCAAACCCGTCGGATTTTCGAAATGCGTGTCGGTCATGCCGAGTTGCTTCGCCTTGGCGTTCATCGCCGCGAGGAACGCCGGGCGGCCGCCCGGGAAGTAACGCGACAGCGCCGCGGCGGCACGGTTTTCCGAGGCCATCAGCGCGATGTGCAGCATGTCCTCTCGCGACAGCACCGAGCCCACCGACAGGCGCGAGCCAGTGTTCTTCTCGTAGTCGCGGTCTTCGTCGGTGACTTCGATCTGGTCGGTCATCGGCTCTTTCGAATCGAGCACCACCATCGCCGTCATCAGCTTGGTGATCGACGCGATCGGCACCACGGCGCGCGAGTTCTTGTCGAACAGCGACTCGCCGGTATTCTGGTCGATCACATACGCCACGCTCGAGCGCAGCATCAGCGCGTCCGGCGTTTCGTGCAGACCGAAAGCCTGCCCGACGGTCGGCTGGCGTGGCTCGTACGCGACGCGGCGCACCACCGAGTGATGACGGCCGTTCGACGTGAAGCTCACGCGCTTGCGCTTGACGCTGGCGCGCGGCGCATCGTCGTCCGCGGCGGCCACGGTCTTCGCAGCCGCGCCTTTGCCGGCCTTCGCCGACTTGCCCGACTCCTTCGCGGCGGCAGTGGCGGCGGCCGGCTTCTTCGCGGCTTTTGCGTGTTTGGAGGTTTTTGTAGTTTCAGCAGGCGTGGCGGCAAAAGTGCTGACGGGCGCGGCGAACGCCGCTGCGACGACCAGGGAGACGGCCACCGACAGAGCGGTGCTGCGGGCCGCGCCGTGGATCACTTTTAGCGACGAAAACATGTCGGTTTTCATGGGTGTTCTATAGGGAGCGGCGAGAGGTTTCCGCAAGTGTAGTAAAACAACGAAAAATTAGCAATTTGAAGCACTTATGAGCACTCCTTAAACCGGCTTCTAAGCTCCGATCGCAAAAACACGAATAAGTGCCGGGCCTCGATCGAAAAAAACGATCGAGGCGCACCGCGTCTCACCATTGCCGTCTCAGCGCGAATCGAGGGGATTCTTGCAGCATAACGGCAAGTTCGAGACAACCTTGATCAGGGGAAATACGGTCGGCACTGGCAGATGCGGCGGCGCCAATGCCGTTGAACGTCGTCGGGGCCTCGCGTCCAAACTCTTAAACGCCTGCTGGAGATCATCCGACGCGCGTTCGACCGGCTTAGGTCATTAACGTTCCGTGACAGTTTGCGGTTTACACGGAAGCTGGCAAATGCCCAGATTTTTCAAGATGCAAGACGTTACCACCAAGCGATCCACCGCGACATTCCTGCGGAAATTAGCTGACAAATCGATAACAGTAGCCGCTTTTTTGCCGCACCAGTGCAGTGCGCCGACGAATCGACCGCCGTCATCTGAATGTCATGCTTACTGCATAAGGTATTGTTTTATCAACAATTTCTTAATATTGTGCGACGCACAAAAAGTACTTGACATTCGTTGCGCCTATCTTAAAATGGGAACCATTGCTGCGATGCACAATACATCGCGGTCCGGTGAGACGACCTAACGCGTCTCGCCACCCACCCAATGCGGTCCGCACAGACAGACCGCTACCCAGGAGCGTAAACCATGACTCTGCTGACCCCCGAGCAATTCGCCGCAGCCCAGAAAGCCAACTTCGAAACGCTGTTCGGTCTGACGACCAAAGCATTTGAAGGCGTCGAAAAGCTGGTTGAGCTGAACCTGCAAGTCGTGAAGTCGACCCTCGCGGAAAGCCAGGAAAATGCCCAACGCGCGTTGTCGGTGAAGGACGCGCAGGAATTGCTGGCGCTGCAGGCAAGCCTCGCGCAGCCGGTGGCTGAAAAGGCGCTGTCGTACGGCCGCCACGTGTATGAAATCGTCTCGGCAACGCAAGGTGAATTCACCCGCGTCGCTGAAGCCCAGTTCGAAGAACAAAACCGCAAGGTTCAGTCGCTCGTCGAAAACGTCGCGAAGAACGCACCGGCCGGTTCGGAAACCGCAGTTGCCGTGATGAAGTCGGCGATCACCGCCGCCAACACCACGTACGAAACGGTCCACAAGGCAACCAAGCAAGCCGTCGAGATCGCAGAAAGCAACTTCAATGCAGCCGCTACGGCCGCATCGAAGGCAGCTTCGCAAGCCGCCGCACAAGCATCGCGCTCGGCCAAGAAGGCAGTCTAAGCTTCAGCCTTCGCTTTGACGCAGCACCCCACGCCGGCCCAGCGCACTCGCTGGGCCGGCGTTATCGCAAACAACAGCGTCGCGCCGTTGCCGCTCACACGGTTCGATTGGCCGAACGCTCCGATACGTTGAACAGCGTATCGTTTGCCCGGCGTAAGGCCGGGATTTTTTTGCCGGTCTTCGTGCTTGCTCTGCCCTGTCCGGGGTCAAAAAAACGGCGCGTCCTTCACAGGACGCGCCGTTTTTTCTTTGCTTCGCCGGGCCCGCCCGCAAGCGGACGGCCCCCAAACGAGCGGCGTTACTTCTTCTTTTGCGGCGGCAGGTCGGTACAGACGCCTTCATACAACTCGGCGGCCATGCCGATCGATTCGCCGAGCGTCGGATGCGGATGAATCGTCTTGCCGATATCCGTTGCATCCGCACCCATTTCGATCGCGAGACAAACTTCGCTGATCAGGTCGCCAGCATTCAGACCGACGATCCCGCCGCCGATCACACGGTGCGTTTCCTCGTCGAACAGCAGCTTCGTGAAGCCTTCGTCGCGGCCATTGGCGATCGCGCGGCCCGAAGCGGCCCACGGGAACACCGCCTTGCCGTACTTGACGCCCTCGGCCTTCAACTGGTCTTCCGTCTTGCCGGCCCAAGCCACTTCCGGATCGGTGTAGGCCACCGACGGAATCTGCAGCGCGTCGAAGTACGCCTTCTCGCCATGCGCGGCTTCCGCGGCGACGTGGCCTTCGTGCACCGCCTTGTGCGCGAGCATCGGCTGTCCGACGATATCGCCAATCGCGAAGATGTGCGGCACGTTGGTGCGCATCTGCTTGTCGACGTCGATGAAGCCACGATCCGTCACCGCGACGCCGGCCTTGTCCGCGCCGATCCTCTTGCCATTCGGCGTACGGCCGACCGCGACCAGCACGAGGTCATAGCGCTGCGCTTCGGCCGGCGCCTGCTCGCCTTTGAACGACACGTAGATGCCGTCGTCCTTCGCTTCGGCCGCGGTGGTCTTGGTCTTCAGCATGACGTTTGCGAAACGCTTGCTGTTGTACTTGTCCCAGACCTTGACCAGGTCGCGGTCCGCGCCGGCCATCAGGATGTCGAGCATTTCGACCACGTCGATTTTCGCGCCGAGCGTCGCGTACACAGTCGCCATTTCCAGACCGATAATGCCGCCGCCGATCACCAGCATGCGCTGCGGAATCTGCCGCAATTCGAGCGCGCCGGTTGAATCGACCACCCGCGGATCTTCCGGAATGAACGGCAGCTTCACCGCTTCGGAGCCGGCGGCGATGATCGCCTGCTTGAACTTGACGACTTTCTTGCCGCCTTCGGTCTGCACTTCCATGTGGTTCGGATCGACAAACGCGCCGGTGCCCGTCACCACTTCGACCTTGCGCGCCTTGGCCATGCCGGCGAGACCGCCGGTCAGCTTCTTGACGACGCCCGACTTGAAATCACGCAGCTTGTCGAGATCGATCTGCGGCTTCCCGAACGTGATGCCGTGCGCGCCGAGTTCTTCGGCTTCGTCGATCACGAGCGCGGTGTGCAAGAGCGCCTTCGACGGAATACAGCCGACGTTCAGACAGACGCCGCCGAGTGTCGAATAACGCTCGACCAGCACCGTCTTCATGCCGAGATCGGCCGAGCGGAACGCGGCCGAATAACCGCCCGGGCCCGACCCGAGCACGAGCATGTCGCACTCGATATCCGCACTACCGGAAAAACTGCCGGCTTGTGGCGCGGGCGCCGCCGCCTTGGGCGCGGCGGCGGGAGCGGCAGCTTGCGCCGGCGCTTTCTCGGCTTCCTTGGGCGCGTCCTTCGCGGGCGCCGCGTCCGCCGACGTTTCGACGAGCGCGATGACCGTGCCTTGCGAAACCTTGTCGCCGGCCTTGATGCGGATTTCCTTGACGGTGCCGGCGGTATCGCTCGGCACTTCCATGGAAGCCTTATCGGATTCGAGCGTCAGCAGCGACTGTTCTTTTTCGATCGCATCGCCCGGCTTGATGTTGACTTCGATGACATCGACGTCCTTGAAGTCACCGATGTCCGGCACTTTTACTTCGACGAGACTCATGGTGTCCCCTTCTCTTGTTGATCGTGACGATGAGGCAGCGTGAACAGGGCAAGGCAGCCTCACTCAGCGCAAAAGCTGGCAGCGCACAGGACAGAATCAGCCTTTGCTGTCCGGCCGGGACGCGCCTTTCTTTTGCCTGCTTTTCTTTGGAGGACAAAGAAAAGCAGGTGCCGCCCCGCACAGGGGCGACGCTAGTGGACCGCCATGAAAACAAGTTCAATGGGGAACGTGGATCACCGACAAAACCCACGCTCCCAGCGTTACCGCGAGGTCATCAAATCAAAGAATCACACGCCGGAAATCGGCAAGAATCGCACTCAGGTAAGCATTGAAGCGCGCCGCTTCCGCCCCGTCGATCACGCGATGGTCATACGACAGCGACAGCGGCAGCGTCAGGCGCGGCACGAATTGCTTGCCGTCCCACACCGGCTTCATCGCACCGCGCGACAGGCCGAGAATCGCGACTTCAGGCGCATTGATGATCGGCGTGAAGTTCGTGCCGCCGATCCCGCCCAGCGACGAAATCGAGAAGCAGCCGCCTTGCATCTGATCCGGCTTCAGCTTGCCTTCGCGTGCGGCCTTCGACAGATCGGTCATTTCCTTCGCGATCTCGACGAGGCCCTTCTTGTCCGCGTCGCGAATCACCGGAACCACCAGACCGTTCGGCGTGTCGGCGGCAAAACCCACGTGGTAGTACTGCTTGAACACGAGGTTGTCGCCGTCGAGGCTTGCGTTGAAGGTTGGGAATTTCTTCAGGGCCGACACCACGGCCTTGATCACGAACGCCAGCATCGTGATCTTCACGCCGGCCTTTTCGTTTTCCTTGTTCAACTGCACGCGCAGCGCTTCGAGTTCGGTGATGTCCGCTTCGTCGTTGTTCGTGACGTGCGGGATCATGACCCAGTTGCGATGCAGATTCGCGCCCGAAATCTTCTTGATGCGCGACAGCGGCTTCGGATCGATCGGACCGAACTTCGTGAAGTCGATCTTCGGCCACGGCAGCAGATTCAGCTCGCCGCCGCCTGCGGCTGCGGGTGCACCTGCGGGCGCAGCACGCTGGCCGGTCATCACGCCCTTGATGAAGGCGGTCACGTCGGCTTGCGTGATACGGCCCTTCGGACCCGTGCCCTGCACTTGCGTCACGTCGACGCCGAGTTCGCGCGCGAACTTACGCACTGACGGCGACGCATGGCTCGCGCGACGTGTGCCGCCCTCGCCTGCCGGAATCAGCGGCGCTTGCGCGAGCGCTGACGGAGCCGCCGGTGCGGGCGATGGCGTCGCCGGCGCGTCGGACGGCTTTTCGGCCGACGCCTGCTTCGCGGCGGGTGCGGGCGCCGCAGCGGCCGCGCCGCCTTCGGCTTCCACCACCACGATCACCGAACCTTCCGAGACCGTATCGCCGACCTTGACCTTCACTTCCTTGACGACGCCGGCGGCCGAGCTCGGCACGTCCATGGTCGCCTTGTCGGATTCGAGCGTCACCAGCGACTGCTCTTTCTCGACGCGATCGCCGACCTTCACCGCGACTTCGATCACGGGAATGTCTTTGTAGTCGCCGATATCCGGCACCTTGACTTCCTGCAGGCCGCCGCTAGCAGCGGGCGCCGCAGCCGCAGCGGGTGCCGGCGCAGCGGCGGGAGCCGGCGCAGCAGCAGGCGCGGGCGCCGGCGCGGCTGCAGGCGCCGCAGCGGCCGCGCCATCTGCAGCGCCATCCAGCACGACGATCAGCGAACCTTCCGACACGTTGTCGCCGACCTTGACCTTCACTTCCTTGACGACGCCGGCGGCCGAGCTCGGCACGTCCATGGTCGCCTTGTCGGATTCCAGCGTGACGAGCGATTGCTCTTTCTCGACGGTGTCACCCGCCTTCACCAGCACCTCGATCACAGGGATGTCCTTGTAATCGCCGATGTCCGGCACCTTGACTTCGATCGCTTGACTCATTGTTAGTGTCTCCTGGGCCGCGCACGCGCCCGGCCTCTGTCGATCAGAGGCGGGCGCGCACGCCATGGCACACGGGGAATGATGCCTTAGACGGTCATCGGGTTGGGTTTGGCGGGATCAAGGTTGTATTTCTTGAGCGCCTCGGCGACGACCTTGCGTTCGATCGCGCCCTCGTCTGCCAGTGCATTCAACGCGGCAACCGTGACCCAGTAGCGGTCGACTTCGAAGAAGTGGCGCAGCTTCTCGCGGGTGTCCGAACGGCCATAGCCGTCCGTGCCCAGCACGACGAACTTCTGCGGCACGAACGCGCGGATCTGCTCGGTCAGCGCGCGCACGTAGTCGGTCGATGCGATGACCGGACCTTGTGCGTCCTTGAGCAGCTTCTCGACGTGCGAGAGCTTCTTTTCTTCGGCCGGGTGCAGCAGGTTCCAGCGCTGCACTTCGTGGCCTTCGCGCGCGAGTTCGGTGAAGCTCGGCACGCTCCACAGGTCGGCGGCGACGCCCCAGTCGTTCTTCAGCAGGTCGGCGGCGGCGATCACTTCGTTGAAGATCGTGCCTGCACCCATCAGTTGAACGCGCGGCGCCTTCTTGTCGGCCTCGGCCTTGCGGAACGCGTACATGCCCTTGATGATGTCGGCCGCTACAGCATCGCCCTGCGGCATCGCCGGGTGCTCGTAGTTCTCGTTCATCACCGTGATGTAGTAGTACACGTCTTCCTGGTCGGCCACCATGCGGCGCAGACCGTCCTGCATGATGACCGCCAGTTCGTAACCGAACGTCGGGTCGTAGCTGATGCAGTTCGGCACCGAAGCGGCCCATAGCAGCGAGTGGCCGTCTTCGTGTTGCAGACCTTCGCCGTTCAGCGTCGTGCGGCCCGCCGTGCCGCCCAGCAGGAAGCCGCGCGAGCGCATGTCGCCCGCCGCCCATGCGAGGTCGCCGATACGCTGGAAGCCGAACATCGAGTAGAAGATGTAGAACGGGATCATGATTTCGCCGTGCGTCGAGTACGACGTCGCGGCTGCGATCCAGTCGGCCATGCCGCCGGCTTCGTTGATGCCTTCCTGGAGGATCTGACCGGTTTCCGACTCACGGTAGAACATCAGCTGGTCGGAATCTTCCGGCACGTACTTCTGGCCGTCCTGATTCCAGATGCCGATCTGGCGGAACAGGCCTTCCATGCCGAAGGTACGCGATTCGTCCGGCACGATCGGCACGACGCGCTTGCCCAACGCCTTGTCCTTCAGCAGGATGTTCAGGATCCGCACGAACGCCATCGTCGTGGAGATCTCGCGGCCTTCGCCCGTGCCCTTCAACAGCGGCTCGAATGCCGACAGTTCCGGCACCGGGAGCGACTCGGCCTTCTGGCGACGCGCCGGCAGATAGCCGCCGAGGTCCTGGCGGCGGGCGCGCATGTACTCGAGTTCCTTCGAACCTTCTTCGAACTTGAGGTACGGCACGTTGACGAGATCTTCGTCGGCGATCGGCAGACGGAACTGGTCGCGGAATTTCTTCAGCTGCTCCACCTGCATCTTCTTCTGCTGGTGGGTGATGTTCATGGCCTGGCCGGCTTCGCCCATGCCGTAGCCCTTGATCGTCTTCGCGAGAATGACGGTCGGCTGGCCCTTCGAATTCGACGCTTCCTGGAACGCTGCGTAGATCTTGTGCGGATCGTGGCCGCCGCGATTCAGATTCCAGATTTCGTCGTCGGACCATTCGGCGACCAGCGCCTTCAGCTCCGGCGTATTGAAGAAGTGCTCGCGCACAAAGGCGCCCGACTCCGACTTGTACGTCTGGTATTCGCCGTCGACGACGTCCATCATCCGGCGCATCAGCGCGCCCGACTTGTCGCGTTGGAACAGGGCATCCCAGCGGCTGCCCCAGATGACCTTGATCACGTTCCAGCCTGCGCCGCGGAATTCGCTTTCCAGCTCCTGGATGATCTTGCCGTTGCCCCGCACCGGGCCGTCGAGACGCTGCAGGTTGCAGTTGATCACGAATACCAGGTTGTCGAGGCGTTCGCGGCCGGCCATGCCGATCGCGCCGAGCGATTCCGGCTCGTCCGTTTCACCGTCGCCGAGGAAGGCCCAGACCTTGCGGCCGTCGGTCTTCGCGACGCCGCGCGCCTGCATGTACTTCATGAAGCGCGCCTGGTAAATCGCCATGATCGGGCCGAGGCCCATCGACACGGTCGGGAACTGCCAGAAGTCCGGCATCAGCCACGGGTGCGGGTACGACGAAATGCCCTCGCCGCCTACTTCCTGACGGAAGTTGTCGAGCTGGTTTTCGGTCAGGCGGCCGAGCAGGAACGCGCGCGAGTAGACGCCCGGCGACGAGTGGCCCTGCACGAACACGAGATCGCCGCCATGTTCGGCCGACGGCGCATGCCAGAAATGGTTGTAGCCGACGTCGTACAGCGTGGCCGCCGAAGCGAACGACGCGATGTGACCGCCGACGTTGGTTTCCTTGCCGGCGCGCAGCACCATCGCGATGGCGTTCCAGCGGGTATACGAGCGGATGCGGTGTTCGAGGTCCTGGTCGCCGGGGATCTTCGCCTGGCGCGCGACCGGAATCGTGTTGATGTACGGGGTGTTGGCCGAGAACGGCAGATGTTCGCCATGCACGCGCGCGAATTCGATCTGTTTCTCGATCAGGTAGTGGGCGCGGTCTGGGCCCACAGCAGAAATCACGCCATCCAGCGCTTCCAGCCATTCGCCGGTTTCCTGGGGATCGTCGTCTTTTTCGGCGGCGACATATTTCATGACTTCGTCGGGTACAGCGGACATGCTCGTCTCCTGGATGTAGAGGAACGCTCTTTGAACACACGGCGCGGGCGAGGCACGACCGCGGCAGCTTCGGCCGATTGTAATAAGGGTCCCGACGTCCGCGCAACAAAATTTTCAAATTGCGAGATCAGTTCTCACAATGCGGAAAATTGCTGCGGCGCAACCTGATTTGACTGCCGTTCGACGAATACCTCGGCTAGTTTGCGCCGATTAACGGCACTTTCCGTGCTTTTTTGCGCGTTTTGTCAGGGACGTGCTGCGCTACAATGCCACGCATGTTGACCGAACGGCTTTTCACTCGCTCGGCGCGCACCGCCGGTTCGCCGGCGGATTCGACGCCGTCCTCCCGCTGGCACCATGGACCATGGTGGTCGAATTCCTATTTGCTGACGCCGCTCCTGTCGATCCTGGTGTTTCTGGTCGTCATGAGCCTGATCCTGTGGAGTCTGAACCGGCGCGAACAGCAACAGCAGGAAGACACGCTGTATCGCAACGTCGCGTGGGCGCAGCAGCAGATCCGTCTGTCCATGACGGGTGCGCAGGAGCAGATCCAGGCGCTCGCGCGCGATCTGGCCACCGGCCACTCCGATCCGCATTCGTTCCAGGTGTCCACCACGGACATCATGCAGGGGCATCCCGAGATCCTCTACATGAACTGGTACACGAGCGCGCAACAGCCGCGCTGGCCGAACACCGCCCTGCCGGTCTTCGGCCAGCGCCTCGCGCGGCCCAACGACGCGCAGATGGACGAAGCCGTCAAGGCCGCCTTTGCCGAGGCGCGCAACACGCGCCGCCAGGTGTACTCGCCGCTGATCTACGACGACCTCGGCAACGGCTACATCACGCTGCAAACGCCCGTGTTCCGCGACCGCGAATTTCTCGGCTCGATCGCCGCGGTGTTCTCGGTGGAAGGCATCCTGAAGCGCGACATTCCGCCTGAGTTGTCGGCCAAGTACAAGATCTCGATCATCGACGTGAACAACCGCGAGTTGACCACCACGTCGACCCGCCCGCGCCTGCCGCGCGACATGTTCTACGACCTGCCGCTCGATCCGCCCGGCCAGGGCATCTCGGTGCGCGTCTACGCGTTCCCGCAGATGACCAACTTCACCAACAACACACTGGTGTGGCTGGTGGCCGGCCTGTCGTGTTTCGTGCTGTGGAGCCTGTGGAGTCTGTGGAAGCACACGCGGCAACGTTTCGAGGCGCAACAGGCGCTGTATGCGGAAGCGTTTTTCCGCCGCGCGATGGAAAACTCGGTGCTGATCGGCATGCGCGTGCTCGACATGCACGGCCGCATCACCCACGTGAATCCCGCGTTCTGCCGGATGACCGGCTGGGACGAGGGCGATCTGGTCGGCAAGAACGCGCCGTTCGCCTACTGGCCGCGCGATGCCTACCCCGAGATGCAGCGCCAGCTCGACATGACGCTGCGCGGCAAGGCGCCGTCGTCCGGCTTCGAATTGCGCGTGCGCCGCAAGGACGGCTCGCTCTTCCACGCGCGCCTCTATGTGTCGCCGCTGATCGACAGCTCGGGGCGCCAGACCGGCTGGATGTCGTCGATGACCGACATCACCGAGCCGAAACGCGCGCGCGAGGAGCTCGCCGCCGCCCACGAACGCTTCACCACCGTGCTCGAAAGCCTCGACGCCGCGGTGTCCGTGCTGGCCGCCGACGAAGCCGAGCTGCTGTTCGCCAACCGCTACTACCGGCACCTGTTCGGCATCCGCCCCGACGGCCACCTGGAATTGGCGGGCGGCGGGTTCGATACCGCACAGGCATCGTCCGATTCGATCGATATGGTGGACACCTATGCGGGCCTGCCCGCCGCCGCGTTGACCGAAAGCACCGCCGATGCGCAGGAAATCTACGTGCAAAGCATTCAGAAATGGTTCGAAGTGCGCCGCCAATATATCCAGTGGGTGGACGGCCACCTCGCCCAGATGCAGATCGCGACCGACATCACCACCCGCAAGCGCGCACAGGAACTCGCGCGCCAGCAGGACGAAAAGCTGCAGTTCACCAGCCGCCTGATGACGATGGGCGAGATGGCCTCGTCGCTCGCGCACGAACTCAATCAGCCGCTCGCCGCGATCAACAACTATTGCTCCGGAACCGTTGCACTGGTTAAATCCGGTCGGACCACGCCCGACAACCTGCTCCCGGTGCTCGAGAAGACCGCGCAGCAGGCGGTACGAGCCGGCATGATCATCAAGCGCATTCGCGAATTCGTGAAGCGCAGCGAACCGAAGCGGCAAGCCACGCGCGTCGCCGACATCGTCGCGGACGCAGTGGGTCTCGCCGAGATCGAAACGCGCAAGCGGCGCATTCGCATCGTCACCGATCTGCGCTCGCGCCTGCCTGTGATCTACGTCGACCCGGTGCTGATCGAGCAGGTGCTGGTCAACCTGCTCAAGAACGGCGCCGAGGCGATGGCCGAAGCGCGCCCGAACGCGGTCGATCCGGTGATCCGCGTGGTCGTGCGGCTGGAGAGCGGATTTGTCTGCATCAGCGTCGTCGACCAGGGTCCGGGCGTCGACGAAGCGACAGCCGAGCGGCTGTTCGAACCGTTTTACAGCACCAAGTCCGATGGTATGGGCATGGGGCTGAACATTTGCCGTTCGATTATCGAATCGCACCGCGGCCGTCTGTGGGTGGTAAACAACGTCGAGTCCGACGGCCACATCACAGGCGCCACGTTCCATTGCAGTCTGCCTATTGGAGAGCCTGACGGCCCGAGCAACGGCGGGTCAGAGGCGCCGACACCACAAACCGTTACGGGAGAGCTATGAACAGCCCAGTCACCACACAGGAAACTGTCTTTGTCGTCGACGACGACGAGGCCGTGCGAGATTCGCTGCGCTGGCTGCTGGAGGCGAACGGCTACCGCGTGCAATGCTTCTCCAGCGCCGAGCAGTTCATCGACGCCTGGCAGCCGCATCAGCACCCCGGCCAGATCGCATGCCTCATCCTCGATGTGCGGATGTCCGGCATGAGCGGGCTCGAGTTGCAGGAACGCCTGATCGCCGACAACGCGTCGCTGCCGATCATTTTCGTGACGGGCCACGGCGACGTGCCGATGGCGGTGTCGACGATGAAAAAAGGCGCGATGGACTTCATCGAGAAGCCGTTCGACGAAGCCGAGTTGCGCAAGCTTGTCGAGCGCATGCTCGACAAGGCGCGCACTGAGAGCACCAGCGTGCAGCAGCAACGCGCCGCCGCCGAGCGTCTTGGCAAGCTGACCGCACGTGAGCATCAGGTGCTCGAGCGCATCATCGCGGGCCGCCTGAACAAGCAGATCGCCGACGACCTCGGCATCAGCATCAAGACGGTCGAAGCGCATCGCGCGAACATCATGGAAAAGCTCAACGTCAACACGGTCGCCGATCTGCTGCGACTCGCGCTGTCGAACAAGCCGCAAGCGGCGCAATAAAACGCCGGGCGGTATTCCCGCCACAAGTTATCGAGTGATCAACGGCCGGACTACATGAAAGTCCGGCCCGTGTCACTTCTTCGCCGGCCCGCTCGCCGCGCTTCATCTGCTTCGTCCATGCGTCGCGGTTGCCGGCTTGCTGCCGGGCTCGCTTTCGCGTCTGCTTCAAGGGCCGCTGCTAGTCCCGCTCTGCGGCCCGGCAACAAAAGCGAACCGTGCCCATCTTCGATGTGTCCGCACACATCGCTCAATCCCATGGCCCGGCAATCACGGCGCTGCTCGCAACACCTCAATCCTCTGACCAGATTGACAAGCCCGGCCACGCCTCCTAAGTTATACAGAACTCCTCAACGGAAACCGTGGATGCGCGATCAATGCGGCGATGCGATGCGGCACATGTCTTGCGCAATTGCGCGAAGCGCCGCGAGCGCACGCAGAGGTCGTGGCTCGACGTTCTCCACTTTGCCACGGCATCGGCATGGGCATCGCCCCGCACCGCATTGCCGCGCCCCCACATCTGCCTGCCAGTACTCCTGTTCGCCTCGCCGCTTGTGCTTTCCTTGATTTCATCGTGACGTATCGACGTCTCGCTGCAACCCAAACGGGAGGATTTCATCGTGAAACGATCCGGAGCACGCCGCTCGCGCGCGTTTCTGGCTTGCGCCGCCCTGCTGGGCACGCCGCTGTTCGCCGGTTTCGTCATGCCGGGCGTCGTCCATGCGCAGCAAGGCGCCGCGAAGATCTCGAACCAGCAACTCGATTCGCTGACGGCGCCCATCGCGCTATATCCCGACGCGCTGCTCGCGCAGGTGCTGATGGCCTCGACCTTCCCGCAGGAGGTGGAAGCCGCGGCCGCCTGGTCCAAAGCGAACTCGAAACTGCAAGGCGACGACGCCGTGAAGGCGGTCGCCAGCGAGCCGTGGGACCCGAGCGTGCAATCGCTGGTCGCGTTCCCGCAGGTGCTCGCGACGATGTCGTCGAAGCCGGATTGGGTCGCGCAAATCGGCAACGCTTTTCTTGCTCAGCCCAATGACGTGATGGACTCCGTGCAGCGCCTGCGCAAGCAGGCGCACTCGGCCGGCAATCTGCAGACGAACGCGCAGCAGAAGGTGGTAGTCGAGCAGAGCACGATCCAGATCGTGCCGGCCAATCCGCAGATCGTGTACGTGCCGACCTACAACCCGACGGTCGTCTACGGTACGTGGCCGTATCCCGCATACCCGCCGGTGTATGTACCGCCGCCACCCGGTTATGCGGTCGCGAGCGGGCTCGCCGCTGGCCTTGCGTTCGGCGCCGGCGTCGCCGTGGCGAATTCGCTGTGGGGCGGCTTCAATTGGAATACGCATGACGTCAACGTCAATGTGAACCGGTACAACAACATCAACGTGAACAACCGGATCAACGCGAACAGCAGCACGACGCACTGGAACCGCAACGCCAACATCAATAACGCGAACATCAACCGCAACAACGTCAACAACAACCTCAGCGGCGCGCAGCGCGATGCGTATCGCGGCCGCGACGACGCCCGCGCGCAAGCGCAGCAGACCTTGCAGAACCGCACCGGCCAGCAGATGAGCGGCACCGCGAGCCAGCGCGTGCAAGGAATTCATCAAGGCGGCGGCGCGAACCCGAATGTGCAAAACCGCGCGCAGAATCTCAATCGCGACAACGCGCTGCGCGGCGCCGGCGACGGCAATGCCGCGCGCCAGGACGCTCAACGCGGCGAAGCGAGCCGGGCCAAACTTGCGGGCGGCCAGCATCCAGGCGGCGGCTTTGGCGCGAACGGCGGCGGCCAGCAATATCACGGTGGCGGGGGCGGCGGATTCGGCGCGCATGGCGGCGGCATGCAGCACGGCGGCGGCCAGATGGGTGGCGGAGGCGGCAGACTGGGCGGTGGTGGCGCGGGTGGGCATCACTTTGGCGGTCGCCGTTGAACGTTCAACAGGAGTCTCTGATGATGCGCTTCTTCTCACGGGCCCCATCGCGCGCCCACCTGCGGACACTCGCCACCGCCCTCGGCAGCGCCGGCGCCATGCTGATCGCGCCGGTGCTGCTGGGCGTCGCGAACGTCGCCCATGCACAAGCCGTCTACCCGAGCGCCACCGACGCCGCCGACGCCCTGGTCGATGCCCTCGCACGCAACGACGAGGCCGGGTTGAGGCATGTGCTCGGCAACGACTTTCACCAGTTCATCCCCGCCGCGGGCATCGGCGAGGACGACATCTACCAGTTCCTCGGCGCGTGGTCGAGGAGCCATAAGATCATCGAAGATCCGGCCGCCGGCAATGGACGCGCCACCGCGCATCTGGCAGTGGGCGACAGCGACTGGACCTTGCCGATTCCGCTCGTGCAGGCGGCGCACGGCTGGCGCTTCGATCCACCGGCGGCGCGCGGCGAGATGCTTACGCGCCGCATCGGCCGCAACGAACGCGCCGCGATCATGACCTCGCTCGCCTACCTCGACGCACAGAACGACTACCACAACCTGACCCAGCATTACGCGCAGCGCTTCGTCAGCACACCGGGACAGCGGGACGGCCTGTACTGGCCGACGGCGCCCGGCGAGGCGGAAAGCCCGCTCGGGCCGCTCGCCGCCACGATGCCCAATGGCACGCTGCCCAAGGAGGCGTATCACGGCTATCACTACCGGATCCTGACCGCGCAAGGACCGCATGCGAAAGGCGGTGCGCAGAATTATGTGCAGAACGGCGCACTGACCGGCGGCGTCGGCCTGATCGCATCGCCGGCCGATTATGGCAAGACCGGTGTGATGAGCTTTATCGTCAATCAGGATGGGCAGGTGTATCAGAAGAACCTCGGGCCGCAAACAGCGCGTGCGGCGGCCGCGATCCGGTCGTTCGATCCGGATGATAGTTGGCAGCCGGCGCAGCCGTAAGGCGTGCCGTTAGCCGTAAAGGGGCGGCGGCCTGCAGGCCAGGTTGCCCGCAATGTTCGCTGCGGGCTTCGCGCCCGCACGGCGTTGGCTTCGAATTGACAGCGGCACGCGACGAAGCCACGCGTGGCCGTTCAGCGTGAACCGTGAGTTCGCCACGCGAAGCCCGCGCGGATTGCATACGCTGCGAACCTGTTCCGGCCTTCGCATCGCCTTCACATTCGCACCCGCATACGGCGAACCCGTGCGTGGCCGATCAGTGCGGACCTTGGGCTCGCCACGCAAAGCGCACACGGCCAGTATCGCCCACAGCGCCCCGCCACGCGCCGCCTCCACACAACCCGGGTTCCGCACGCGGCGCGCCAGGCTGCGCCGGTATAATGTCGGACTTTGCAGTTGCGCCTATCTCCGATTCGCGCCGCGCGCCTTTCACGCGCCGACCCGTTCCCGCTGAAAAACGCCGTCGCGCGTGAGCCGCCGCAGCGCCCGCGCCCTGCCCCGCTTTCCAATCTGCCTATCTCGACCGACCATGACTGCCAAACTGATCGACGGCCTCGCCCTCTCCAAGACCCTGCGTGCCGACGTCGCCGCGCGCGCCGCCGCCCTCACCGCCCGTGGTCATCAGCCGGGACTCGCCGTGGTGCTGGTCGGCGACAATCCGGCCAGCGAAGTGTACGTGCGCAACAAGGTCAAGGCCTGTCACGACAACGGCCTCGGCTCGTCGTTCGACCGCTATCCGGCCGACCTGCCCGAAGCCGAACTGCTCGCGCGCATCGACGAACTTAACCGCGATCCGCGCATCCACGGCATTCTGGTGCAACTGCCGCTGCCCAAGCATATCGACAGCCACAAGGTGATCGAAGCGATCGCGCCTGAAAAGGACGTCGACGGCTTCCACGTCGCCAATGCCGGCGCGCTGATGACCGGTCAGCCGCTGTTCCGCCCGTGCACGCCGTACGGCGTGATGAAGATGCTCGCCGCTTACGAGATTCCGCTGCAAGGCGCGAACGCGGTGGTGATCGGCCGCTCGAACATCGTTGGCAAGCCGATGGCGCTGCTGCTGCTCGAAGCGGGCGCGACCGTGACGATCTGCCATAGCAAGACGCGCGATCTGGCTGCCCACACGCGCAATGCCGACGTGGTGGTCGCCGCCACCGGCCTGCGCAACATCCTGACCGCGGGCATGGTGAAGCCGGGCGCGGCGGTGATCGACGTCGGCATGAATCGCGACGAAGCCGGCAAGCTGTGCGGCGACGTCGACTTCGCGGGCGTCAAGGAGGTGGCCGGCTACATCACGCCGGTGCCGGGCGGCGTCGGCCCGATGACCATCACGATGCTGCTCGTCAATACGATCGAAGCCGCCGAGCGCGAAGCGGACGCCGCGCAAGCGTGATGGCGTAAGCGTAGGCGATGGCAACGGCGGCTTGAGGCTGCGCGAAGGCGGTGTTGTTGCCGTTGACATCGCCATTGCCATTGCCATTGCCGTTACCTTCCTGAAAGACCGTGCGCAAGCCCGCTCGTCCATACCGCTGACAGCAAAAACAAACACCGCCGCCCCACGGCGGCACGCCGGAACACGGCACACCAGCGACGCTCGCCGGCCCTTGTCGTCCGCTTACGCACAGGAACGCAACGCGGCGGCCGCCGCGTTCCTCGACGCCCGCCACGCGCCGCCCATCATCACGCGCCATCCGCGCACCACCCCCTGACATCTGATAATTTGTCTGCCGACGGATTGGAATCGGCACGTGCTGCCCCAATAATGTCCGTATCGGGTGCAACAGGGCGTGATCACGCGCGCCCGTCAATGCACCGATTACCCGTTCACCCGCGCCAGACAGGAAGCCTTATGTCCACTACCGCCTCGAATCACGACAATCCGCTCCTCGATTTCTCCGACCTGCCGCGCTTTGGCGACATCCGCCCCGAACACGTGACCCCCGCCCTCGATGTGCTGCTCGCCGACGCGGCCGCCGCCGTCGAGCGCGCCGCGCTGCCGATCACGCCCGCGTCGTGGGCTGATGTCGTCGAGCCGGTCGAGCGCGCCACCGAACCGCTGTCGCGAGCATGGAGCGTGGTCGGCCATTTGAACGCGGTCGCCGATACGCCCGAACTGCGCGCCGTGTATGGCGAGAACCTGCCGCGCGTCACCGAATTCTGGTCGAGCGTCGGCCAGAATCTCGCGCTGTACGAGAAGTACAAGACGCTGAACGCAAGCAGCGATTTCGCGTCGCTGACCGGCGAGCGCAAGAAGATCCTCGGCAACGCGTTGCGCGATTTCCGTCTGTCCGGCGCCGAATTGCCGGAAGACCAGAAGCCGCATTTCGCCGAATTGCAGGAACGCCAGGCGGCGCTCTCCAAAGCGTTCTCGGATCATGTGCTCGACGCGACCAACGCGTACGCGTACGTGGTCGAAGCCGGCGGCGAAGCGCAACTGGCCGGCCTGCCCGAAGACGTGATCGAAGCCGCGAAGGAAGCGGCCGAACGCGAAAGCAAGACCGGCTACAAATTCACGCTGCATTTCCCGTCATATTTCCCTGTGATGCAGTACTCGGAAAATCGTCCGATGCGCGAAGCGATGTACCGCGCGTACGTGACGCGCGCATCCGAGCTCGGCCCGCAATACGGCAACGGCAAGTCCGAGTGGGACAACACCGCGGTGCTCGCCGAGCAGTTGAAGCTGCGCGCCGAAGAAGCGCACATGCTCGGCTTCAACAACTTCGCGGAAGTGTCGCTCGCGCCGAAGATGGCCGAGTCGCCCGCGCAGGTCATGGCCTTTCTCGAAGACCTCGCGACGCGCGCGCGTCCGCACGCGGAACAGGACTGGAAGGAGCTGCGCGAATTCGCCGCGAGCGAACTCGGCATGAGCGACCTGCAACCGTGGGACATGACGTTCGCCGCCGAACGTCTGCGTCAGAAACGCTATTCGTTCTCCGAGAACGAGGTCAAACAGTACTTCCCCGAAGACGCCGTGTTCAAGGGCCTCTTCAAGGTCACCGAAACGCTGTTCGGCGTGCGTATCCGTCGCGACGAGGCAACCGTGTGGCATCCGGACGTGCGCTTTTTCCGTGTCGAAAATCAGGACGGCGGCCTGGTCGCGCAGTTCTACCTCGACCTGTATGCGCGCGAAGGCAAACGCGGCGGCGCCTGGATGGACGACGCGCGCGGCCGTCACAAGCACACGCACGGCGGCGTGCAAACACCGGTTGCGTATCTGACCTGCAACTTTTCGGCGCCGGTTGGCGGCAAGCCCGCCTGCTTCACGCACGACGAAGTCATCACGCTGTTCCACGAATTCGGCCACGGCCTGCACCACATGCTCACGCGCGTCGATGAGCTGGGCGTGTCGGGCATCAACGGCGTCGAGTGGGACGCGGTCGAACTGCCGTCGCAATTCATGGAGAACTTCTGCTGGGAGTGGGACGTGCTGAGCGACATGACCTCGCACGTCGAAACCGCCAAGCCGCTGCCGCGCGATCTGTTCGACAAGATGCTGGCCGCGAAGAACTTCCAGAGCGGTCTGGGCACGCTGCGCCAGATCGTGTTCTCGATGTTCGACATGCAACTGCATACCGGCTTCGACGCGAGCGGTACGAAGAACGCCGTCGAACTCGCGAGCGAGATCAACGAGCGCTTCCACGTGGTGCCGCAAGCTTCGTTCTCGCGCTGGCCGAACACGTTCAGCCATATTTTCGCGGGAGGTTATGCGGCGGGCTACTACAGCTACAAGTGGGCGGAAGTGCTGTCCGCCGATGCGTACGCCGCGTTCGAAGAAGCGGCGCAAGCCGCGAGCGGCAGCGTGCTCGATCAGGCGACCGGCATGCGGTATCGCAAGGAGATTCTGGAAGTGGGCGGCAGCCGTCCGGCGATGGAATCGTTCAAAGCGTTCCGCGGCCGCGAGCCGAATATCGATGCGTTGTTGCGCCATAACGGCATGACGCCTGGCGCGATGCATTGATCGCGTAAAGCATCGGCCGGCCCGCTTTGCTTCGCGCGCTCGATGTCGATGCCGGTGTCCATAACAAGCCGGCGACCTGCGTGAGCAGGCGCCGGCTTTGTTCATGCGCACACCAGGCCGCTACGCGGCAACGACTAACCACGATGCAGTTTGAAGTCCACCCGTGCAGGACGCCCTTCAAGCGACAGCGCCGCGCGAGCGGCCGGCGCGCGGCTCACCACCTTGCCACGGCTCACCACCGCGAGCCGCGCCGCGCGCAAGCGGATCGCTTCGACCGGATCGCGCGCATCGAGCAGCACGAGGTTGGCCGCGCATCCCGGCGCGACGCCATAGCCTTCGAGACCGAGAATCCGCGCGGCATTCACCGTGACCGCGTCGAAACACGCATGCATCCCCTCGACGCCCGTCATCTGCGCGACGTGCAAGCCCATGTGCGCGACTTCGAGCATGTCGCCCGAACCGAGGCTGTACCAGGGGTCCATCACGCAGTCATGGCCGAACGCGACGTTGATGCCGGCCGCCATCATCTCCGGCACGCGCGTCATGCCGCGCCGCTTCGGATACGTGTCGCTGCGGCCCTGCAGCGTGATGTTGATCAGCGGATTCGCGATTGCAGCGACGCCCGACTCGCGCATCAACGGCAACAGCTTGCTGACGTAGTAGTTGTCCATCGAATGCATCGACGTTAGATGCGAGCCGGTGACGCGCCCCTGCAAGCCGAGCCGCTGCGTTTCGGCCGCGAGCGTTTCGATGTGGCGCGACATGGGATCGTCCGATTCGTCGCAATGCATGTCGACGCGCAAGCCCTGCTCCGCCGCGAACTCGCACAGCAGACGCACCGACTGTGCGCCGTCGGCCATGGTCCGCTCGAAATGCGGAATGCCGCCGACCACGTCGACGCCCATCGCGATCGCCCGCTTGAGGTTCTCGAACGCGCCGGCGCTGCGCAACACGCCGTCCTGCGGAAACGCTACTAGTTGCAGGTCGAGATACGGCGCGACCCGGCGTTTCACTTCGAGCAGCGCTTCGACCGCAAGCAGACGCGGATCGCATACGTCGACGTGGCTGCGGATCGCCAGCAGGCCGCGCGCAACCGCCCAGTCGCAATACTGCAACGCGCGTTCGACGAGCGCCGCCTGAGTCAGATCCGGCTTCAGTTCGCCCCACAGCGCGATGCCTTCGAGCAGCGTGCCCGACGCGTTCACGCGCGGCAAGCCGTACGACAGGGTCGCGTCCATGTGGAAATGCGGATCGACGAACGGCGGCGTGACGAGCGAGCCGGCCGCGTCGATTTCTTCGGCTGCGCTCGCGGCCAGATTCGGCTCGACGGCGACGATGCGGCCCGCGTCGATGCCGATGTCGACCGGTTGTTTGTGCCGCGACGCGGCGCTTGGCGGCAGCATCGCGCGGCGGATGATCAGCTCCATGTATCGCTCCCTTTGACCCTTTCCCGCTTTGGATGCGTACGATTCTATCGGCGCCAGAAAGCTCGTGCGGGGTTTTCTCGGGATGCCCGTACCGGCGCGTGCAGCGGCGCGCCTATACTCGGCGTTCGAGACGGTGGTGCCGGGTAGTCCGGATGCCGTCATCCGTACATGGAGCAGACAGATGAAAACGATCGGCGTAATCGGCGGGATGAGCTGGGAGTCGTCCACCGAGTATTACAAACTCCTCAACCGGCATGCGAAGGCACGCCTCGGTGGTCATCACAACGCGCGCAGTCTGATGCTCACGGTCGACTTCGCGCCGATCGAGGCAAACCAGCGCGCGGGCGACTGGGCCACGCTCGGTCAGCAGATGGCGGATGCCGCGCTTCAGCTCGAACGCGGCGGCGCCGATCTGGTGATGCTTGCGACCAACACGATGCATCGCGTGTACGAGTCGATCGAGCAGGCGATCACGGTGCCGTTCCTGCATATCGCCGATCCGACGGGCGAGGCGCTGCGGGCGGCCGGGGTCGAGCGGGTCGGCCTGCTCGGCACGCGCTATACGATGGAGCAGACGTTTTACACGGGACGCTTGCGCGAGCGCTACGGCCTGGAGACGCTGGTCCCCGACGAAGCCGGACGCGCGGACGTGCACCGCATCATTTACGACGAGCTGTGTCACGGCGACGTGAACGATGTGTCGCGCGCGGAATATCAACGTGTGATCGAAGCGCTGGCCGCGCGTGGCGCGCAAGCGGTGATTCTCGGCTGCACCGAAATTACGCTGCTGATCAAGCCGGAAGATTCGGTGCTTCCGGTGTTCGACACGACCGCGTTGCATGCGCAAGCGGCGGTTGAGTGGGCGATTGGGGCGGAGTGAGTGATGTACGTGCGGTTGATTGCACGCGTAACGCGAACAGCGAAGCCCGGAGTCAAAAAGCCCGCATCGCTCGCGCCTGTGGGCTTTCACATGAGAGTGTATCCGGCCTGAGCCGCGGTCCCGTCGACGAGTTGAAGGCCGACATCGCCGGCGGTGTCCATCCGTTGTGTGAGCGTGTAGCCTAGCTCCAATTGGAGCCAGGCCTGAAAGCAAAAAGCCTTGATTTCGGCTCGAAATCAAGGCTTTTTACGTAATGCTTGGTTGCGGGGGTAGGATTTGAACCTACGACCTTCGGGTTATGAGCCCGACGAGCTGCCAGACTGCTCCACCCCGCGTCAGAGAAAAAGATTATATCGGGACGTACGAAAAACGTCAAACCATTGCGCGAACTATTTCTCAATCGAGCATGCGTACCGACGCTCGCACACGTGAAACGAGCCGGACGCATCGAGCGCATCAGAGATCCTCGACCGTCGCCCCTTCCACTTTGCCATCGATGATATCCGCGCCGTACTGGCTCGCGCTGCGTTTCGCCACACCGAAATCGGAGATCGTGGCATGCAGCGGCAGACGGAACACGCGGCTCGCCTTCGAACCGCTCATCGCACCCGGACGGCACACACGCACCGCGACGTCATACCCTTCGGCGGAACGCTTGTGACCGTCGAATTTGTCGAACGTCCGCGAAAAAACCAGCGGATGCACTTCGAAGTCCTTATAAATGGATGGGTAAAGTTCGGCCATGATGACTCTCCAACTCGCAGGCATGCGAAGGTGTGTATGTGGTCCCACTATACGCCGCGGCATCGCCAGATCGCGCTTTTATTTTGCCCCTCCACGGACGCAATTTCACAGCCCCCCGCTCCCGCGCGATAAGATGCGAGGCTATCGAAACTGCCCGCGGATCAACCGCGCCAGCACCCGCGCAGTGGGTCGGCCGTCAGTCGCCCCGAAGACGCGCGGCAGGCCGGGGCGCCCGAACAAAACGCCAGGGGCGAGCCCCATGAATCCTTGCCCAGCAAGACTGTGAGAATGTCATGAAAATCGCGACGTGGAACGTCAACTCCCTTAAAGTCCGCCAGCAACACGTAATCGACTGGCTCGAAACGAGCCGCGCCGACGTGCTGTGTCTGCAGGAACTGAAGCTGCCCGACGAAAAATTCCCGCACGCCGAACTCGCGGAGAAAGGCTACCGCAGCTGGTATGCCGGTCAGAAAACCTATAACGGCGTCGGCATTCTCGTGCGCGACGGCCTGAAGGTCGACGAAAGCAGCATCGTGCGCAACATTCCTGGCTTCGAAGATCCGCAGCAGCGCGTGATCGCGGCAACCATCGAAGGCGTGCGCATCATCTGCGCGTACTTCCCGAACGGCCAGGCGCCGGGCACCGAGAAGTTCGCGTACAAACTGCGCTGGCTCGCCGCGCTGCACGACTGGATCGCGAGCGAGATGGCGCTGCATCCGAAGCTCGCGCTGCTCGGCGACTACAACATCGCACCGGAAGACCGCGACGTGCACGACCCGAAAGCGTGGGAAGGCCAGAACCTGGTGTCGCCTGAAGAACGCGCCGCGTTCGTGCGGCTGATCGGACTCGGGCTGCTCGATGCGTTCCGCCAGTTCGAGCAGCAGGACAAGATCTACTCGTGGTGGGACTACCGGATGATGGCGTTCCGCCGCAATGCGGGTCTGCGCATCGATCACATTCTGCTGTCGAAGGCGCTCGCCGAAGTGTGTTCGTCCTGCGATATCGACAAGGTGCCGCGCAAATGGGACCAGCCATCAGACCACGCGCCGGTGGTCGCGCAACTCGGCTGAGTCTTCCATTCAGCGGTGCGAAGCGTGGACTACGCGTCGCACCGCATGTGCGGGCTCACGCCGTTGCATCGGCAGGCGTAACGCCGCTCAACACGCTCCACAAGAACTCGAACACCATCGCATCATGCTCGGCCTGCTCCAGCTCATCGGAGCCGCCGTGCCCGCCTTCCGTGTTCTCGCGATACCAGACCTGCTCCGCGCCCAGCGCCTGCATGCGCGCGGCCATCTTGCGCGCGTGGCCGGGATGCACGCGATCGTCGGCGGTCGATGTGGTGAACAGCACGGGCGGATACGCCACGCCCGCCGACACGCAGTGATACGGCGAGTAAGCGGCGAGCGCACGCGCCTCGGCGGGGTCGTCCGGGTCGCCGTATTCGTCGATCCATGACGCACCCGCGTGCAACAGGTGATAGCGGCTCATATCGAGCAAGGGCACCTCGCACACCACGGCGCCGAACAACTCGGGGCGTTGCGCCATGCAGGCCGCCACCAGCAAGCCGCCGTTGCTGCCGCCCTGAATGCCAAGCTGCGCGGCGCTCGTCACGCCGCTACTGACGAGCGCTTCGGCTACCGCGATGAAATCGTCGAAGGCCCGCTGGCGATGCTCGCCCTGTGCCGCCGTGTGCCAACCCGTGCCGAATTCGCCGCCGCCGCGAATATGCGCGACCACATACACGCCGCCGCGCTCGAGCCAGCCGATCCCCTGCCCTGTCAGATAACTCGGCAGCAAGGGGATCGCGAAGCCGCCATAGCCGCTGAGTAAGCAAGGGCCAGGAGCGTGCGCCTGTGTGGACGACGGTGCGGCCCGCGGCCCAATCACGGTGTACGGCACCTGCGTGCCATCCGCGGACACCGCATGTCCGCGCGTGACGGCAAAGCGCGTCGCGTCGAACTGGGTCGGCCAGCGGTCGATCAACTCCCACTCGCTCAGATCCTCGCTCGCGAGGTCGGCGAGCCAGTAGGCAGGCGGCTGCAGATAGTCATCCGTATCGACGAACACTTCGTCGTTCAGCGTCGGCTCGACGGGCGACACGTCGGCTTGCGCGTCGTCATGCGATGGAAACGGACGCTGCTGCCAATGCCACGCCTGATCCGCGCCTTGCGACGGCGTCCACAGCAAGGTCTTGCTGCGCACGTCATCGAGGTACGACACGATCAGGTGATTGCGCGTATGCGTCCACTCGCAGGCCGAGGTCAGCGGCGTCGGTGTGAAGAGCGGCACCACCTTGCGCTCGCCGCGCAGAAACGCGGCTTCGCGGATCGCCAGCAACGCGCCGCCGGGATAGCGCACGCCGTCGCAGTGCCAGTCGAGACGCGGTTCGAGCAGCAGCCAGCCTTGCCAGCCGCCCACCGCGACGTGCGCCGGCACGTCGTACTGGCGCCATGCATCGGCGGCGCCGTCGGCGCTATCGAGCGAGTACGTGTGCGAGTCGAAGAAATCGACACTGCTCACCACCGTATGTCGTCGCTCGACCGGATCGTAATGCGCTTCCACACCGATATCGCCGAATGCGCCCCGGAACACCACCGGCGCGTCGGCCAGCGCCGTGCCGCGCGTCCAGCGCCGCACCTCGCGCGGATATCCGGAGCGCGTGAGCGTCTTACGGCCATTGTCCCAGCCGACATACAGCGTGTCCCGATCGATCCACGATGCCGTGTGCTTGCCCGCCTTCGCGCTCGCGAAGCCGTCGTCGACGAAGCGTTGCGCGTCGATGTCGAACTCGCGCACCACCTGCGCATCCGAGCCGCCCGGCGACATCGTGATCAGCGCACGGTCGCCATCCGGATAAAGAATGTCGAGTTCGACACACACCCATGGTGTGCCTTCGGCCGCGCCGAGCGCGTCGAAATCGAGCAGATTCTGCCAGACCGGCTCGCCGCGGCGCCATGCCGCCCATGTCGTGCGCCGCCAGATGCCTTTCGGATTACGCTCGTCCTGCCACAGATCGTAGGCCCAGTCCATCCAGCGATCGGGAATCACCGGACGCTCGCGCGGCAGATACGCGTCGGCGAGCCGCTGCCGGAGCGCCTCGAACGACGCGCCGCTGCACCACGCGGCGCGTGTGCGCGCGTTCTGCCGCTCGACCCACGCGAGCGCGTCAGGGTCGTCGAGCGCTTCGAGCGCGAGAAAAGGATCGGGGGAAAGCGGCCAGGAGAAAGGGGCGGGAGAAGCGGGCATCGTCGGCTGTCGAATGGAAACAGCGGTGATTATGCCTTGTGGCAGCCCGAGGCCCGTTCAACCACCCGGCAACGGACAACAGGCCGAGGCCGCTTACGCGCCGCCCCGGCCTGCATCGACACGGCAATCAGGGCTCGAGATTGAGTTCCTGGATCTTGCGCGTAATCGTATTGCGGCCGATACCCAGACGCTCGGCCGCTTCGACCTTGCGTCCACGCGTGAAGTCGAGCGCCTCGCGAATCACCGCCGCTTCGAAACGGCGTGCGAGTTCGTCCATCACGTCCGCTGCGTTTTCACGCAGCATCCGCGCGACTTCGGTGCGCAGACCGCCTTCCCACGCGCTGACCGCCGGCGCGACCGCCATGCCCGCCGCGCCGGCCGGATGAACCCCGGCACTCGCGGCGTTGCCCGGCGCAACGCCGCCGAAGCTCTCGTCACCCGTGGCGGCTACCGCACCGCCGCTCGCGAGAGCGTTGACACCGGCTTGCGCGGGACCGAGGTCCGGCGGCAGGTCCTTGATCTCGATGGTCTGCGCGGGCGCCATCACGGTGAGCCAGTTGGCGAGGTTCTCCAGTTGACGCACGTTGCCCGGAAACGGCAGCGACGCGAGATACGCGAGCGCCTCTTCGGACACGCGCTTGGACTCGACGCCGAGATCGCGCGCGCTCTTTTGCAGGAAGTGCCGCGTGAGCAGCGGAATGTCTTCGCTGCGTTCGCGCAACGCCGGCAAGCGCAAGCGGATTACGTTCAGGCGGTGATACAGGTCCTCGCGAAACAGGCCCTGACGAACCCGCGATTCGAGATTCTGGTGCGTCGCCGCGATCACGCGCACATTCGCGCGCAGCGGATTGTGACCGCCGACGCGATAGAACTGACCGTCCGACAGCACCCGCAACAGCCGGGTCTGCAGATCGAACGGCATGTCGCCGATTTCGTCGAGAAACAGCGTGCCGTTCTCGGCCTGCTCGAAACGGCCCTGGCGCATCGCCTGCGCGCCGGTGAACGCGCCGCGCTCATGACCGAATAGTTCGGATTCCAACAGATCTTTCGGAATCGCCGCAGTGTTCAGTGCGATGAAGGGACCGTTCGCGCGTGGGCTATGTCGGTGCAACGCACGCGCAACCAGTTCCTTCCCGGTGCCTGATTCGCCGGTAATGAGCACGGTGGCCGCCGAATGCGACAGGCGGCCGATCGCGCGAAACATGTCCTGCATCGCCGGCGCCTGGCCGAGCATTTCGGGCGCTTCGGCGACGCGGTCGTCCCACGTCTGCTCACCGCGCATGCTTTCGTCCACCGCGCGGCGGATCAATTCGACCGCCTTGTCGACGTCGAACGGTTTGGCAAGATACTCGAATGCCCCGCCCTGGAAAGCGGCGACCGCGCTATCCAGATCCGAGAACGCCGTCATGATGATGACGGGCAATCCCGGCACCTTGTCGCGTACGGTTTGCAGCAGTTCGAGGCCGGAGCCTCCCGGCATCCTGATGTCGGAAACGAGCACCTGCGGGCTTTCGTGTTCGAGCGCGGCCGAAGCCTCACGGACGTTCGCGAAGCTGCGAGTCGCGAAGTTTTCGCGGGCGAGCGCTTTTTCGAGCACCCAGCGAATCGATTGATCGTCGTCTACTATCCAGATCGGCTTCATATGGGTCGGTCAGAAGTCTTGAGATGCGTTTGGGGTTAGCAGTCGAGCGGCAGCAGAATCTGAAACTCGGTGTGGCCGGGCCGGCTTTCCACTTCGATCAGGCCGTCGTGCTGTTGCACGAAAGTCTGCGCGAGCGTCAAACCGAGACCGCTGCCGTCCTCGCGCCCCGACACGAGCGGATAGAAAATGCGGTCACGGATTTCCTCGGGAATACCTGGGCCGTTGTCAACGATATGCAAGTCCAGTGCCAGCTTACATAAGCGTTTCGACACGGTGATCTTGCGCGCGATACGGGTGCGCAATTCGATCCGCGCATCGCCTTGCGAAATGCGTTCGCGCAGCGCTTCGGCCGCATTGCGCACGATGTTCAGCAGCGCCTGGATCAGTTGCTCCTTGTCGCCACGCAGGTCCGGCACGCTGACGTCATAGTCGCGTTCTATCGTCAAGCCGCGCGGAAACTCCGCGAGAATCACCTGCCGCACGCGTTCGCAGACCTCGTGAATATTCACGTCGCCGACGATATGCGGATGACGGTGTGGTTCGAGCAGCCGGTCGACGAGCGTTTGCAGCCGGTCCGACTCCTTGATGATGACCTGCGTGTACTCGCGCAACTCGTCGCGCTGACGCTCGCCGAGTTCGAACTCGAGCAGTTGCGCGGCGCCGCGAATCCCGCCTAGCGGGTTCTTGATTTCGTGCGCGAGATTGCGGATCAGTTGCTTGTTGACCGCGGTGAGGTCGTTGATGCGCTCCTCGCGGTCGGAGCGCAAGTGCCGCTCGTTCTCGAACAGTTCGAGCAGCACGTAATCCTGCGCGCTCTCCAGAAAGCCGACGATCGCATGCACATGCAGCGGCTCGTGGCCCGGACGCTCGAGCACGGCGTCCAGATGCGTCGCGTGAAAACGATGCGCGGCGATCGCGGTGATGGTCGCGACCAGTTCGTCCGCATTCGAGAAGATATCCGGCCACGTCATCTGCCTCAGTTGACGGCGCGACATTTCCAGCAGCGACTCCGCCGACGGATTCGCGAACGCGACGCGCAGCGAGCGCTTCTCGAGCACCAGCACGACGGTCGGCAACGTCTCGAAGCCCGGCAGCAAACCGGAACTCACGAGCTGCGCATCGTCCGATAGCGTCTGCTCGTGTCCCTTCCTTGCCTTGATCAGATTCTTGAGAACCATCTTGCAGTCTGGCCGATAGGAGATGGTGAAAAATCAGGTGTGCCGCTTTTTGCGTGTTGCTCACTGCCCGGACTTCGCGTAGGTTCCGCGGCCTAACGAAAAAGGGACGGCGCCGCCGTCCCTTCGTGACCGATCGCGAGTGTCGGGCAAAGCGCTTCGCCGGGTGAAGGGCGAAGCGCCATGGCCGCTTACAGCGAGTAGTACATTTCGAATTCGACCGGGTGCACCGACTGACGATAGCGTTGCAGCTCGCCCGTCTTCAGTTCGATGTACGCGTCGAGCATCGAGTCCGTGAACACGCCGCCGCGCGTCAGGAATTCGCGGTCCGCGTCGAGCGCGTCCAGAGCCTGGTCGAGGCCGGCGCACACGGTCGGGATTTTTGCATCCTCTTCCGGCGGCAGGTCGTACAGGTTCTTGTCGGCGGCTTCGCCCGGGTGAATCTTGTTTTGCACGCCGTCCAGACCCGCCATCATCAGCGCGGAGAAGCAAAGGTACGGATTCGCCAGCGGATCCGGGAAGCGCGTTTCGATACGGCGGCCCTTCGGGTTCGACACGTGCGGAATACGGATCGATGCCGAACGGTTGCGAGCCGAGTAAGCCAGCTTGACCGGTGCTTCGAAGTGCGGCACGAGACGCTTGTACGAGTTCGTACCCGGGTTCGTGATCGCGTTCAGCGCGCGAGCATGCTTGATGATGCCGCCGATGTAGAACAGCGCGAATTCCGACAGACCTGCGTAGCCATTGCCTGCGAACAGGTTCTGGCCGTCCTTCCAGATCGACTGGTGAACGTGCATGCCCGAACCGTTGTCGCCGACGACCGGCTTCGGCATGAACGTCGCCGTCTTGCCATACGTGTGCGCCACGTTATGGATGATGTACTTCATCTGCTGCAGCCAGTCGGCGCGTTGCACCAGCGTCGAGAACTTCGTGCCGATTTCGTTCTGGCCTTGACCCGCGACTTCGTGGTGGTGCACTTCGACCGGGATGCCGATCTGTTCGAGCAACAGGCACATTTCCGAACGGATGTCCTGGAACGTGTCGACCGGAGCGACCGGGAAGTAGCCGCCCTTCGTGCCCGGACGGTGGCCGGTGTTGCCGCCTTCGAATTCCTTCGCCGACGACCACGGTGCTTCTTCCGAACCGATCTTGATGAAGCAGCCCGACTGGTCCGTGTTCCACTGGACCGAGTCGAAAATGAAGAATTCCGGCTCCGGACCGAAGAACGCGGTGTCGCCCAGACCCGTGCTCTTCAGGTACGCTTCAGCGCGCTTTGCCAACGAACGCGGATCGCGCTCGTAGCCCTTGCCGTCAGCCGGTTCGACGACGTCGCAGGTCAGCACGAGGGTCGATTCTTCGTAGAACGGGTCGATGAAGGCTGTGTTCGCGTCCGGGATCAGCAACATGTCCGATGCTTCGATGCCTTTCCAGCCGGCAATCGACGAACCGTCAAACGCATGGCCGCTTTCGAACTTGTCTTCATCGAATGCCGACACCGGCACCGAAACGTGTTGCTCCTTGCCGCGCGTGTCGGTGAAACGGAAGTCGACAAACTTGACGTCCTCGTCTTTGACGAGTTGAACGACGTCGGCCACGGATTTACTCATAACCTATTCTCCTGATTAACGAATTCGGCGGATTCAGCCGCCGCCCAATCTAGCTGACCCGTCCCGGCGCGTCCACCCTCAATCGGTGGAACTGGCAGAAAGTCTTGCCGGGCAAGTCGATCGGCACCAATAAAGCAGCTTCTGTGCCACCCATGCGCCATGCCGGCGCAAAACCTTGCTGCACGCGCGTTTACGGGGAATCAGCGCACCGCCCGGCATGCAGCCCTGAAATCGGCTAGTCTGCAGACGCACCAAATTCGTGCGTTCGTCAGACCAAAGTTCGTGCCGATCCTCATTTTGGTGCATTTTTACGAAAACGCACCATGAGTGAGCGGAACGGTTGCAGCAACGGGCACGACCGCCAGCTCGCCGTGTATGACGCGTGGCTCGCGCGCCGCGCGCTAGAATAATCATTTGGTCAAGGAGATTGACGCTCATGAGCACGCTCGAACAGCTGTACGCCCAGGCGGATGCACGCCGCAACGAGAACCAGTTGCCCTACGCGGGCTCGGTATCGCCAGCCGAAGCATTCGAACTGCTGCAACTCGATCCGCGCACGCGTCTGGTCGACGTGCGCACCCGTGCCGAACTCGATTGGGTCGGCCGTCCGGTCATCGGCGACGGACAATACGCGCATGTGGAATGGACGCGCTATCCGGGCGCGGTGCCGAATCAGGAATTCCTTGGGCAATTGAGTCAGGTGGCCTCTCACGATACGCCGGTGCTGTTTCTGTGCCGCAGCGCCGCCCGCTCGAAGCTCGCCGCAATCGCCGCCGCTCAGGTCGGCTTCACGAAGGCGTATGACCTGCTGGAAGGCTTCGAAGGCGACAAGGACGGCCAGGGGCATCGGAAGACGGTGTCGGGCTGGTGCTTTCGCGGATTGCCGTGGATCGGCGCGTAAATGCACGCGAGCAGCAGGAAAAGCGGACGACGCGGGGTTGCGCCCAGAGTCGCTGATCGCGCCCTGCACGACCCGCATGCGTGGAAGCCGCGCGTTCGGGCTTCGCGCCCACTGACAGACCCATCTGTCGGCGCCGCATGTAACAGGCCGATGATGCGCCCGGCGAATGCCTTCCTGAACGAATGACCGGCCGCAAACACGGCCGGCCATCCGCAACGGCGCCGCGCAACGAAGTTCGACACTCGCCGCGCCGATCAGCCCTTCTGCTTCGCCGCCGCCGACTCCGGCTCGACGATATCGCCGCCTAGCAGGTGCACACCCTCGCGCAGTTTCACGAAGGCAGCGGCCACCGCTTCCGGCTCACCCTTCACCCCAAGGTCGATGTGATGCCGCGCATACAGGCCGCCGCGCTCCGCATCGCCGACGCTCGGCAGACTGAATACCCGCACGCCCGGAAAATCGCGCTCGATCTTCTCCATCAGCGGCGTCAGGCGCGATTCCGGCAGCTCGAACACCAGCAGCGACTTCTCCGCATGCGGCATTGCGTGATGCAGGTGCGTGTAGTGCGTATCCAGCACCCACTCGATCATCGGCCACGCCATCACCGGGAAGCCCGGGACGAAATGGTGATGCCTGATCGAGAAGCCGGGAATCTTGTTGTAGCCGTTCGGAATGATCGACGCGCCCTGCGGGTACGTGCCCATATTCAGGCGATGCCGGTTTTCGGGCGAATCCAGATCGAGCGGCGTCGCGGCATTGGCCGGATACATGTCGCGAATGCGCTCCTGAATCAGCTTCGCGGCCTCCGGATGCAATTCCAGCGGCACGCCGAGCGCGGCCGCCGCGCATTGGCGCGTGTGGTCGTCCGGCGTCGCGCCGATGCCGCCCGTGGAGAACACGATGTCGCCCGACGCGAAGGTGCGCCGCAGCGTCGCCGTGATGCGCTCGGGGTCGTCGCCGATGTACTCCGCCCAGCCGAGCGACAGCCCGCGCGCGCCCAGCAATTCGATGACCTTCGGCAGATGCTTGTCGACACGCCTGCCCGACAGGATTTCATCGCCGATGATGATGACGCCAAATGCCATTGCCGCCTCTTTCGTTTAATCAATAGGGAACCGGCGCCGCGTGACGCACGGCGCCGCGCTCTTCGGTGCGCATGCGTTGCAGCGCGCGCAAACAGTAGTAGCCAAACCACAGCGCCGAAAACACGAGGATGAACGCATAAATCCAGATCGTCACCGCGGTGATCACCGGGAACAGCACGATCAGCCAGACCGACGACGCCCACAGCAGCGTCGGCAGCGAACCCAGCAGGCCGCTCGCGACGCCGATCAGCAGCAGCGGCAGCCGGAAGCGGCGCACCAGCGCGCGCCGCTCGTCGCGCGACGCGTGCAGCGCGAGCGCGTCGTAGCTCATCACGCGATAGGTCAGCCAGCCCCACAGCAGCGGCGGAATCAGCGCGAAGAACGGCGGCACCAGCCACAGCGGCAGCGTGACGATCAGCAGCACCAGACACACCAGCGTGGTCCACAACGCCTGGCCGAGGCTACCGTACCACGTTCCGCCGCGGCGCATTTCGAGGCCCGGGAATTGCCGCGCCGCGAGGAAGCGGATCACCGCGGGCATCGACAACGTGGCGATCAGCAGCAGCACCGTGACGACGATCAGCGGAATCGCCATCGCAATCACCATGAACGGTGCGATCACCGCATGTAGCGCCGAAAAACCCAACCAGTCGAACAGATGATAAAGCGTGGTCGTGAACGACCAGCTATCGAGCCATAGGCGCGTGCCGCCGATCAACGTCTGCCAGGAGAACCATAGAATCACGCCCCATCCGACCGTCGCCACGATAAACGGTTTGAAGGTCAGCCAGAGCATGCGCGGGTGGAGCGCGCTGGCGAGCGCGCGCCCGAATGAGCGCAACAGATCATTCATGCGAGCCGGTGCCGGTGAACGAAACGATGGAATAGAGGGAAACGCGCAACGAACCGGCCAGTGGGCCAGGCGCGTGCGCGCAAACGTGCACAGGATAAACCACGCGACACGCGGCTAGGGAAACCGCCGGCGTGGGAAGAAGGACGCTCAAACGGCGGCGGTGTCGTTGCTTTCGGCGGCTGCGGCGCGGCGCTTCGGCGACAGCCGCCCGGCGATGCGCACGAACGCGAGCCAGTGCTGCGCCCAGAATCCATCGCCATAGCGCCGGCCTTCCAGCTGATCGCCGATGCCGGTCGGCTCCATGTCGCGGCTCCAGGACACGCTGCGAAACAGCATGTCCCACCACGGAAACAGCACGCCGAAGTTGCAGCCGTACTTCAGTCCCTGGTGGCCGTAGCCGATTGCATGATGACGGCGATGGAACGTCGGGCTGACCAGCAGCCGCTCGCCGAGCCAGCCGAAGTACAGGCGGATGTTCGCGTGCTGCACGCTCTGCGCGAGATTCGTGATCGCGACGAGCACGACGAACTGCGACGGCGGCACGCCGATCACCAGCGCGATCACCGCGAAGAACGACGCCTGCAGCAGGTCGTCGAGCAGATGGTTGCGGTCGTCGGACCACAGCGACATCTGCCGCTGGCTGTGATGCACCGCGTGCAGCTCCCACCACACGCCGATCCGGTGTTCACCGCGGTGATACCAGTAGCCGGCGAAGTCAAGCACCAGCAGATACATCACGAACGTGACGAGCGGCTGCGTGGTGACGCCGGGCCACAGATTGTCGAACTCGAAATTCGAAATATTGTGCAGCCGCAGCCACGCCTGCACGTGATCGAAGAACGGCTGCAGCGCGAAGAAGAAGAACAGGTTGAGAATGCCGAGCTTGGCGATCCAGGTGTACAGCACATCGATGCGCACCGCCTTGCGGTTCTCCCACTGCTCCACCGGGCGCAGCGCTTCGAGCGGACGCAGGACCGCGTACATCGCCAGCACCTCGAAGACGCCCACGATCACCCAGTACAGGCTGTCGTAGGTGTCTTCGTCGTAGTCCATCAGCTCGAAGCGGAACAGCAGCGGCTGCACCACGTCGACGTACAGCAGCGTCTGCACGGCCGAAACGAAGCTGTCGAGCGAAGAAAAAATCAGATGGAACATGGTGCGGGTCTGGTTACTTCATCCGTCATGGCTCGCCTGGGTGCGGTAGTGCTGCCGCCCTAACCCACCCTACGCGCCGTTCGGCGCCGTGACCGGCGCGCGATTGAAGAAATAGATGCCGTGCGGCGAACGGCCAACGGCAATCGTCTGGATCAGCTTACGCGTGTTCAGGTCGATGATGCCGACATGTTTCGAAAAGCGGAACGTCACCCACAGATAGCGTTTGTCGGCGGAAAGTTCCATGTCGTCCGGACCGGGCATCAAACCGGTGATGTCGCCGACGTTGGTGAGCGTGTCCTCGTCGATGATGCTGATGGTGCTCGCCACCCGGTTCGACACCGCGACGTGCTTGCCGTCGACGAGCGAACGGAAGTTGTGCGCGCCCTTGCCCGTCGGGATGGTCTTGACGATCTTCTGGTTGCGCCAGTCGACCACCGCGACGTAATCCGCGCCGGTCATGCCGACCAGCAGGTACTTCTCGCCCGGCGTCATCCACAGGCCCGCCGGCACCTTGCCGACCTTCATCTTCCATTTCACGGTTTGCGTGGGCAGATCGATCGCGGCCAATTCACCCGACACCTGCAGCGTGACGAACACCGTCTTGCTGTCGTTCGTGAACGCCATGTGGCTCGGCATGACCGCGAGCGGCAGACGCGAGGCCAGCGTCATCTGGTTCTTCTGGTCGTAATGGTAGATGTCGAGGCGGTCGAGGCGCAGGCCAGTGGTGACGAGCCACTTGCGGTCCGGCGAAAAGCCGATCTGGTACGGGTCTTCGATGTTCTCGACCCAGCGCTGCACCTGGCCCGACTTCGGATCGACGAACATCAGGTTGTTCGACACCGAATTGGCCACGATCAGCGATGAATTGTCCGGCGTGGCCATCAGGTGATGCGGTTCCTTGCCGGTCGGCACCGTGCCGACGACCTGGCGGCTGGCCTCGTCGATCAGGCTCAGCGTGGCTTCGCCGGAATTGAGCACGATCACGTCATTGGCGCGGGCCGCCGGACAAAAAAAACCAGCGGCGGCGACCAGCGCCGCGCTTGCGGCGAACGTGGCAGTCAAGCCGGGAAGAAAAAATTTACGCATGAAAACTCGCTTCGGAGAACAACCGTCATTGTAGAACGTTTGCCCATGCCAGCGGTTGACGCAGGTCGGTGTCCGGCGCACTGAAAATGAAGGGCACGATGAGGTGCGACGGCATGCCGGGGCGGGCTGGCGAGCGCGTCGCTCAGCACAGCTTTTTCTAGCGCATCGAAAATCGGGATTTTCCGTTTTTCCCCTCGGCATCAGTCGACCTATGCCATTCGGCCAAATATTAAAAATACTCGCAGAATCCGCCAAATAGTCATAAGAGAAAATCGGATCATTCTTTAATCAATCCAACTACCAATAAATAAACCCAATTCTATTAGGACAGTTTATCTCGCTCACCGATTTAAGACTTCGCTGATATCAGAGTCGCGCCAGCGGATCGGATAATTCGGCACTCATCGCCCCGACACTCGCCGTCTTTGACCGGTTGGCGTGACGCGGATATTTCGGACGTGCAAAAGGCATAAAAACCGCAGTTCCGGAAGCGTTGTAACCGCATTGATATTTTCGCGATTTATCCGGGGCGATGCATCCTGACCGGTCATCGCGAATCACGCGGTGCCCAAAACGCACACAAATAATCACGGAGGCTCTGACACAATGAATCAAATTTATTCAATCTGGCATGGAGCAACGCACACCTCGCTCACAGCATCCGGACCGGCAAGATTCGGCGGAAATCGCGCAGCGGCGCGAAAAAAAGCCATCGCGCAGGCCGTGCTGACCGCGACGGCTTTCGCGGGCGGCATCCCGGCGGTCGCGGCAGGCGTCGGCTCCATTGAATCCGGTGTGGGAGCCGATGCATCCGGCAACTACTCGATCGCGATAGGCCAGCCCGCGACCGCGCAGGGCGACAGCTCGATTGCGGTCGGCACGCAAGCCGCCACGCAAGGTGACGGCGCGATCGCCGTTGGCCTGAACGCCAATGCGCAAGCGGCAGGCGCCAGTGCGCTCGGCGAGAACGCTCGTGCGATCGGTGGAGGCGCGGTGGCGGCGGGACTGAACGCAAATGCACTCGGCGACGGCACCACCGCCGTAGGCATGAACGCCAATGTGCAGGGCGAACGCGCAACCGCACTCGGCATGACGGCCACTGCGCTGGGCATCGACTCCATCGCGGCGGGCGGGGGCACGATCGCAGCGGACGCCGCCGCGTCCGCGTTTGGCGCGCTGGCGACCGCCGCCGGCACGGGCTCCGCCGCAGTCGGCTATCACGCGCAAACCAGCGGCAACGCGGCTTTCGCGGGCGGTATGTCGGCGCGGGCGGCGGCCGACTACGGCGTCGCGCTCGGCAATGAGGCGGCCGTCGACGGCACGGGCGGAATTGCGCTCGGCGCGTTTGCGCAGACGACCGGCGTCAACGCGAGCGCGCTCGGCTACGGGGCGGTGGCGACAGACTCCGGCGCCGTCGCGCTCGGCCATAACGCGAACGCGAGCGCCGCCAACAGCGTCGCGTTAGGCGCGGATTCCGCGACGACAGCCGATCTGAACCAGCGCGCCTTCGTCCCGTCCGGCCTCGACCCGACTCTGATCGCGGCGCCGGACCCCACAGGCGAGGTGTCGCTTGGCTCCGCGAGCCGCGAGCGCCGCCTGACCAACCTCGCAGCGGGTGCAGAACCGACCGACGCCGTCAACGTCAGCCAGCTGCGGGCGGTCGACGGCAAGGTCGATGCGATAGCCCGAAGTAGCACTCAGCGTTACTTCAAGGCCAACGCAGACACTGCGGACGCGGACGCAGACGCGAGCGGCGTGCATGCGCTCGCGGCAGGCGTCGGCGCAAGCGCAGCCGGCGCTGATGCGACCGCAGTCGGCGCGGGCGCGCGTGCCAGCGGACCCGGGTCGGCAGTGCTCGGCGCGGGTGCCGTGGCAGGCGCGGCGAATGCCACGGCGATCGGCTTATCGGCCACGGCCGACGGTTTGAACGCGACCGCCATTGGCGCGTACTCGGCCGTGAACGGCGACGGCAGCATCGCGCTCGGTTATAGCGCGTCGGCAAGCGCGGACAACGCGGTTGCACTCGGCCGGAACTCTCTGGCCGACCGCGCGAACACGGTGTCGGTGGGCTCCAGCGGCAATGAACGCCAGATTGCGAACGTCGCCGCAGGTACTGCCGATACCGACGCGGTCAACGTCGCCCAGTTGAAAACGGTGAGTGACCAGGGCGTAGCCACCGCCGCGAAGCTCGACGGCGCGGTCATGTATGACCAGAACCCCGATGGCACCATCAACCGCGACAGCATCACACTCGGCAGCGGTGGCGCCGTTATCCACAACGTCGCCGCCGGCAGCGCCGATACCGACGCGGTCAACGTCGCCCAGTTGAAAACGGTGAGTGACCAGGGCGTAGCCACCGCCGCGAAGCTCGACGGCGCGGTCATGTACGACCGGAACCCCGATGGCAGCATCAACCGCAACAGCATCACGCTCGGTGGCGGTGCTGCGGACGGTGGCGCCGTCCTCCACAATATCGCCGCTGGTACCGCCGATACCGACGCCGTCAACGTCGCCCAGTTGAATACGGTGAGCGGCCAGAGCGCGGCCACGGCCGCGAAACTCGATGGCGCGGTCATGTACGACCAGAACCCCGATGGCAGCATCAACCACAACAGCATCACGCTCGGTGGCGGTGCTGCAAAGGGCGGAGCCGTCATCCACAACGTCGCCGCAGGTACCGCCGATACCGATGCGGTCAACGTCGCCCAGTTGAAAACGGTGAGTGACCAGGGCGTGGCCACCGCCGCGAAGCTCGATGGCGCGGTCATGTATGACCAGAATTCCGATGGCAGCATCAACCGCAGCAGCATCACGCTCGGCAGCGGCGCTGCAAGCGGCGGCGCCATCATCCACAATGTCGCCGACGGCGTGGACGCCTCCGACGCGGTCAATCTCGGCCAGTTGAACGCGGCCGTCAACGGCGCGGTCGGCAACGCGCTGATCAACGCGGCGAGCCCGTTCATCAGCGTGGCAGGCGATCGTGATACGGAAGGCGCGGTGTCGTCGGGTGCGCATGCGGTCGCGGCGGGTGCGAACGCGCGGGCCACGGGCGTGAACGCGGTTGCCGCCGGCGCAAATGCGACGGCCGGCGGCAACAATGCGACCGCGCTCGGCGCGGCAGCGAACGCCAGCGCGGACAGTTCGGTTGCGTTGGGCCATGGCTCGGTCGCGGACCGGGCGAATACGGTATCGGTCGGCGTCACCGGTCAGGAGCGTCAGATCACCAACGTCGCAGCCGGTACGCAACCTACCGACGCCGTCAACTTCGGTCAGTTGCAGCAGAGCATGGACGGCGCGGTCAGCCAGGCTAACCGCTATACCGACGACCAGATCCGCACAGTCCGTCGCGATGGATATGGCGGCACGGCGTCCGCGTTGGCGATGGCGGGTTTGCCGCAGGCGATTCTGCCGGGCCGCGGCATGATCGCGATGGCCGGCGGCACGTATGGCGGCCAGTCGGCTTTGGCGATCGGCGTGTCGCAGTTGTCAGATACGGGCAAGTGGGCCTACAAGCTGCAAGGCACCACTGACTCGCGCGGCCAGTTCGGCGCGTCGATCGGCGCGGGTGTTCACTGGTGAACTAAAGACGCGGGACTGGTATGCCGTCGGGTGCATGCGTCCATGATGGCTTAGGCGCGGTTGCGGCGTTAGCGAGCGCGGGCCCCAAAAGAGCCCGCGTCGCTTGCGCGTGACGTCACCCTCACGACGCGTGATGTCGCGTGCAGTTTGAGCCACGAAAAAAACGCAAGCTCGCGCGGCCGCGGCCTTCAGAAGGGTAGTACGCGCGGCGCCACCCGCCCCAGCCCCACTTAGCGCTGCATCGACTCCCAAACCTTGTACAACCGCTTCACCGAAACAGGCATCGGCGTACGCAGCTCCTGAGCGAACAGCGAAACGCGCAATTCCTCCAGCAGCCAGCGAAACTCCGACAGTCGCGGATCCAGCACGCCGCCACGCTGCGAGACCGCGCGCTGATAGTTCTGCAACAGCGGCTGAAACTCCGCGAACTGCCGCGCGTCGCGTGGCGGTTCCGCCTTCAGCTTGTCGATACGCAACGTCATCGCTTTCAGATAGCGCGGAAAGTGCGCCAGTTGGGTGTACGGCGTGTCGACCACGAAGCGCTTGCCGATCAACCCATCCAGCTGATTCTGCATGTCCGCGTGCGCGGCCGCGAACGACTTCGCCTGCACCAGCTTTTTCGTCACGCTCGCGTACTCGCCGAGAATCTGCCCGACCAGCCGCGCGATTTCCTGAGCCAGCAGCGTCAGACGGCTGCGTCCCTCGTCGCGTCGCGTATGGAAACTGACGTCGTCGTCGGGCAGCGGGTCCTGCAGACACGCGCGATCAAGCGCGGTGTCGATCAGTTGATCGCGCAGTTCTTCCTGCGTGCCGCGCGGCATGAACTGCATCGCCATTTCGCGCAGGCCCGGCAGATTCTTCTCGAGGTATTTGATCGGCTCCTTCAACTGCAACGCAAAAAGCCGGCGCAATCCCGCGCGATGAATCCGCGCGGCTTCGTCCGGCGAATCGAACACTTCGACGTCGCAATGGGTGCCGCGATCCACCAATGCCGGGTAGCCGAACAGCGTCTGGCCGCCGCGGCGAATCTCGAGCAACTCGGGGAGCTTGCCGAAATTCCAGGTCGTCAGTTTTTCATACAGCGCGGTGCCCGCCGCGCCGCCTTGCGGCGCCGTTTGCGGAACGGCCCCAGCCGCACCCTTGCCGCGCTGCGCAGCGCCACCTGCCAACCCAATCGCCCCCGCGGCTTGCGCAGGCGCCGCGACACCGCCGCCACCCGCATCCGCCAGGGCCGCGCCAGCCGCGCTCGACGCTATCTTCTGGAAATGCTGCTGCGCCTGGCCGCCGAGTTCGGCGCGCAGTTGCGACAGGTTGCGGCCCATCGCAAGCTGCCGCCCGTGTTCGTCGACGACCTTGAAGTTCATGAACAGATGCGGCATCAAGGTCTCGAGCTTGAAGTCCGACTGCTTCATCGCAACTTGAGTCTGCTCGCGAACGTCGGCGATCAGCGACTCAAGCAAACCACCCGCACCGAAACGCGGGCCTCCGTGCCGTTCCGCGAACCCGGCCGCGTATTCCGGCAACGGCACGCAATGGCGCCGCAACTTCTGCGGCAAGGATTTCAGCAGCAGTTGCGCCTTCTCTTTCAGCATGCCGGGCACGAGCCACTCACAGCGGCGCGCGTCGACCTGATTCAACGCGTACAGCGGCACGGCGAGGGTGACGCCGTCGCGCGGCGAACCCGGCTCGAAGTGATAGGTCAGCGCCATCTCGACGCCTGCCATCGTCATCCGTTTCGGGAACAGATCGGTCGTCACGCCGGCGGCTTCGTGCCGCATCAGATCGTCGCGCGACAGATACAGCAGGCGCAGCTTGTCTTCCGGCTGGCCGCTCTTTTTCACCTCGTCGCGATACCAGCGCTCGAACGATGCGCCGGTGTAAATGCCATTCGGCAACGCCTGATCGTAGAACGCAAAAATCAGCTCGTCGTCGACCAGCACGTCCTGGCGACGCGACTTGTGCTCCAGTTGCTCGATCTCGGCAAGCAGCTTGCGGTTGTGCGCGAAGAAAGTGAGCTTCGTGTCGAACTCGCCTTCAACCAGCGCGCCGCGAATGAACAGCTCGCGCGCACGCGCCGGGTCCTGTTTGCCGAAGCTCACGCGCCGCCGGTGATAGATCGGCAGACCGTACAGCATCGCCCGCTCGAACGCCGATACCTGCGCTGCGCGCTTCTCCCAATGCGGCTCGGAGAGCGACTTCTTCAGCAGATGCGCGCCGATCTTCTCGACCCACTCCGGCTCGATCTTCGCGATGCAGCGCGCGTACAGACGGCTCGTCTCGACCAGTTCGGCGGCCATTACCCACTTGCCCGCCTTCTTCACCAGCGCCGAGCCCGGCCACAGGTAGAACTTGATGCCGCGCGCGCCGAGGTAGTACGGTTCGTCGTCGGCTTTCAGGCCGATGTTGCCGAGCAGACCGGTCAACAGCGCGAGATGGATCTGCTCGAAGGTCGCTTCCGCGTCATTGATGCGCCAGCCGTGCTCGCGCACCACCGTCAGCAATTGCGAGTGCACGTCGCGCCATTCGCGCAGCCGCAGCTGCGACAGGAAGTTCTTGCGGCATTCCTCGTGCAACTGCTTGTTCGACTTCTTGTGCGCGATCGCTTCTTCGAACCAGTTCCAGATCTTCAGCCACTGCAGGAATTCGGAACGCTCGTCGGCGAACCGGCGATGTGCCTGGTCGGCCTGCTCCTGCGCTTCGATCGGCCGGTCGCGCGGATCCTGCACGGACAACGCGCTTGCGATGATCAGCACTTCCTTCAACGCCTGCTGATCGCGCGCCGCCAGAATCATCCGGCCGACGCGCGGGTCCAGCGGCAGGCGCGCGAGTTCGCGGCCGAGCGGCGTGAGCTGATTGTCGTCGTCGACCGCGCCGAGTTCGTTGAGCAGCTGATAGCCGTCGGCGATCGCGCGGCCGGGCGGCGGTTCGATGAACGGGAAGGTTTCGATCGCCGTCAGATGCAGCGACTTCATCCGCAAAATCACCGACGCCAGCGACGAACGCAAAATCTCCGGATCGGTGAAGCGCACGCGGCCCTGAAAATCGCTTTCCTCATAGAGACGAATGCACACGCCGTCGGCGACCCGGCCGCAGCGCCCTGCCCGCTGATTCGCGGCGGCCTGTGAAATCGACTCGACCTGCAACTGCTCGACCTTGTTGCGATACGAGTAGCGCTTCACGCGCGCCAGACCGCTATCGACCACGTAGCGAATACCGGGCACCGTCAGCGAAGTCTCGGCGACGTTCGTCGCCAGCACGATGCGCCGCGCGTTCGAAGTGCGGAACACGCGTTCCTGTTCGGCCGCGGAAAGTCGCGCGAACAGCGGCAGAATTTCCGTATGCGGCGGATGATGCTTGCGCAGCGCTTCGGCGGCGTCGCGGATCTCACGCTCGCCAGGCAGGAACACCAGCACGTCGCCGGGGCCTTCGCGGCACAGCTCGTCGACGGCGTCGACGATCGCTTCCATCAGATCGCGATCGGTTTCGCGCTGGGTCTTCGGGCGTTCGCGCGACGACGAAGCCGCAGCGCCGGAGGTGCCCGACGAACCCGATGTACCTTGCGCGGCCTTCACCGCCGGACTGTCCTCGACGACCGGCCGGTAGCGCACCTCGACCGGATAGAGGCGCCCGCTCACCTCGATCACCGGCGCGGGCTTGTCTTCGCTGCCGAAGTGGCGCGCGAAGCGGTCGGCGTCGATGGTCGCCGAGGTCACGATCAGCTTAAGATCGGGCCGCTTGACGAGAATTTCCTTCAGATAGCCGAGCAGGAAGTCGATGTTCAGGCTGCGCTCGTGCGCTTCGTCGATGATCAGCGTGTCGTACGCGTTGAGCAGCGGATCGGTCTGCGTTTCGGCGAGCAGGATGCCGTCCGTCATCAGCTTGACCGACGCGCCCGGCGACAGGTTGTCGGTGAAGCGCACCTTGTAGCCGACCACTTCGCCGAACGGCGTGCCGAGTTCTTCGGCGATGCGGCGCCCGGTCGCCGATGCGGCGATCCGGCGCGGCTGCGTGTGGCCGATCAACCCTTTGCCGCCGGCGCCGAGACCGCGTCCCAGCGCGAGGCAGATTTTCGGCAATTGGGTGGTTTTGCCAGAGCCGGTTTCACCCGACACGATCACCACCTGATTCTCCGCGATCGCTTTGGCGATCTCGTCGCGCCGACCGGAGACCGGCAGCGCTTCGGGGAACGTGATCGGCGGGATCGGGTTCGGCTCGACCACCCGCGGCGCGCGGGGAGCACGCGGTTCACGCGGCGGGCGCGGTTCGCGCGACTCACCGGCTTGCCGCGATTCACGCGCCGATTCACCCGCCGATTTACCCGCTTCTCGCGGTTCACGGCGACCGGCATTACGCTCGCCGCCGCCCGCTTGCGGCGATTTTCGAACCGACGCGCCGGATTCGCGACGCGGTCCGCCACCTTCGGCGTTTTTCACCGCGTCACGGCGCGGCTCGCGCGGCGGATTATTTTTCTGCGCCGACGACGGCGCGCCTTCCACCGCGCGACGCGGCTCGGGCGCCGCGTGCGGCTCGTTGGGCTGGCCACGCTTCGGCGCGGCGCCTGCGTTCACCTGATCGGCGGCCGGGGCCGGATTCTCGTTCGCCGCAGCGGGACTTTTGGGTACATTCGACATGGGGGCGCATTATAATCCCGGCATGAATTCCCAAACCGACCTCGTCCCCGCGCCCGCGAGCGTTCCGGCCCCTGCCGGAACAACGGAAGACCTCGCCCAGCATGCGCAATTCGTCGACTGGATGCGCTCAGTCGCCCCTTATATCCATGCGTTCCGCAACAAGACGTTCGTCGTCGGGTTCGGCGGCGAGGTGGTGCATCAAGGGCTCCTGAACGCGCTGGTGTCCGACATCGCGCTGCTGCAGGCGATGGGCATCCAGATCGTGCTGGTGCATGGCTCGCGACCGCAGGTCGAAGAGCAGATGAGTCTGCATGGCGTCGAATCCGAGTTTTCGCACGGCATGCGCATCACCGACGCGCGCGCGCTCGAGTCCGCGAAAGAAGCGGCCGGCGAAGTGCGTCTGGACATCGAGGCCGCGATCAGCCAAGGCTTGCCGAACACGCCGATGGCGCACGCGCACATCAGCGTGGTGTCGGGCAACTTCGTGACCGCGCGGCCGGTCGGCATACTGGACGGCGTCGACTTCGCGCACACCGGTGTGGTGCGCAAGATCGACGCCGATTCGATCCGCCACTCGCTCGCGAGCCGCAAGCTGGTGCTGCTCTCGCCGCTCGGCTTCTCGCCCACCGGCGAAGCGTTCAATCTGGCGATGGAAGACGTTGCCTCGGCCGCGGCGATCGCGCTGCGCGCCGACAAGATCGTGTTCCTGACTGAAACGCCTGGCCTGATGGAAGCCGGCGAAAACGGCCCCGAACTGCTGCGCGAACTGTCGCTCGACGACGCGTACAAGCTGCACGAAAGCGGCGAAGTGACCGGCGACGCGGGCTTCTACCTGAAGCATTCGATCCGCGCGTGCCGCGGCGGCGTCGCGCGGGCGCACATCATCCCGTACGCGCTCGACGGCAGCCTGCTCCTCGAACTGTTCCTGCACGACGGCGTGGGCACGATGATCTCGTACGAGAACCTCGAAAGCCTGCGCGAAGCCACGCCGGATGACGTCGGCGGCATTCTCTCGCTGATCGAGCCGCTCGAGACGGACGGCACGCTGGTGCGGCGCGGCCGCCATCAGATCGAACGCGACATCGACCATTTCTCGGTGATCGAGCACGATGGCGTGCTGTTCGGCTGCGCGGCGCTGTATCCGTATCCGCAGGAGCGCATCGGCGAAATGGCCTGCCTGACGGTCGCACCCGAGGCGCAAGGCACCGGCGACGGCGAGCGCCTGCTCAAGCGAATCGAGCAGCGCGCGCGGGCGCGCGGCCTCACGCGCATTTTCGTGCTCACCACGCGCACCGAACACTGGTTCCTCAAGCGCGGCTTCGTCAAGGTCACGGTCGACGACCTGCCCGAAGACCGCCGCAGACTCTATAACTGGCAGCGCAAGTCGCTCGTGCTGATGAAACAGCTCTGAGCGGCCCCATATAAAGCGACTGCCCGCCACATTAATACAGTAACCATTTTTCATGGGACCGGAGTAAGTGCTGAAGCACTAACTACAGTAACCATTTTTCATGGGACCGGAGTAAGTGCTGAAGCACTAACTACAGTAACCATTTTTCATGGGACCGGAGTAAGTGCTGAAGCACTAACTCCGGTCGACAAAGGAGAAGCACAGCATGACTCGTATGGTTCAATGCGCCAAGCTCGGCAAGGAAGCCGAAGGCCTCGATTTCCCGCCACTGCCGGGCGAACTCGGCAAGCGGATCTACGAAAGCATTTCGAAGGAAGCCTGGCAGGCCTGGTTGAAGCAGCAGACCATGCTGATCAACGAAAACCGCCTGAACATGGCCGATCCCCGCGCTCGCCAGTACCTGATGAAGCAGACCGAAAAATTCTTCTTCGGCGAAGGCGCGGATACCGCGCAGGGTTACGTGCCGCCGTCGGCCTGAGAAAGCGCTTTAGCGACGCCAGCCGTCTCGACGAAATCCGCGCCGCGAGCGCGGATTTTTTTCGCTTTTTTGCCGCGTATTCTGCCGCGGCTTTTACATGGACGGGCGCCGCAAAACTACCCAAACGGTTCATTACCAGCCGCGCCGAAGGCGCGTTTGCCGATTGACCAAATCCGCCGCAATCCCCCGCCTGCCAAGGGATTGAGCGCTCTCGCCGAGCCCCCGCCGGAACGGCGGTTTGCACGATCATCCGTCATCGTGCTATCATGTGCAACGTTCCAACAGCAATTCACCTTCATTAACATTTCTTTTCATTGTGGCCCGCGCTGCGTGTGCCATCCTGAATCGAACCGTTTTTATACAAGAAGGCTCGTCGGCCGTTTCCCCGTTTCATGTCGCTTCATGAGCGGCGAGCAAGCACCGGCCTTTTTCGTTTCAAGCCTTCCAGCGGCGCGCGGGCCAGCTTCCAGCCACCCCGGCGCCCTCATGCATCTGCCCCCCTTCCACGGCCACGCAGGTGCAACAGTCAGCACAATCTAGACGAGTGTTTTTTCGCGAGATGTCTCGCGAGGCACGGGCGTTGTGTTTTTCTTTTGCGCCCCACTCCGTCGCCTCCGGTGACGGTGACGCCATCGCCTTGCTCGCGAAATCGCACTTCCCAGCAACCGTGGCGGAACGTTCATGCGTGTCATGAGTTTCGTCGCAGTCATTGGAGTTTTCACCTTGACCGCTTCCAGCAACGGCTTCTGGCGACACCACAAAGAAGAACAACGCCTCTCTCTGGACGACATCACCGTCGTCGACAAATCTCTCCTCAAGCGGGCCGTCGGCGCGATGGCGCTCGGCAACGCGATGGAATGGTTCGATTTCGGCGTGTACAGCTACATCGCTGTGACGCTCGGCAAAGTGTTCTTCCCGTCGTCGAATCCGTCTGCACAGTTGATCGCCACGTTCGGCACGTTCGCCGCGGCGTTCCTCGTGCGGCCGATCGGCGGCATGGTGTTCGGGCCGCTGGGCGACCGCATCGGCCGTCAGCGCGTGCTGGCGATGACGATGATCATGATGGCGCTCGGCACCTTCGCGATCGGCCTGATTCCGAGCTACGCGTCGATCGGCATTTTCGCGCCGGTGCTGCTGCTGGTGGCGCGTCTGGTGCAGGGCTTCTCGACTGGCGGCGAGTATGGCGGCGCCGCGACCTTCATCGCCGAATTCTCGACCGACAAGCGCCGCGGTTTCATGGGCAGCTTCCTCGAGTTCGGCACGCTGATCGGCTACGTGCTCGGCGCGGGCACGGTGGCGGTGCTGACAGCAACGCTGTCGAACGACGCGCTGCTGTCGTGGGGCTGGCGTGTGCCGTTCCTGATCGCCGGTCCGCTGGGTCTGGTGGGTCTGTATATCCGGATGAAGCTCGAAGAAACGCCCGCGTTCAAAAAGCAGGCCGAGCAGCGTGAAGCCGAGGACAAGGCGGCGCCGTTGCAGTCGTTCCGGCAACTCCTCGCACAGCAATGGAAGCCGCTGCTGCTGTGCGTCGGCCTCGTGCTGATCTTCAACGTCACCGACTACATGGCGCTGTCGTATCTGCCGAGCTATCTGTCGGCCACGCTGCACTTCAACGAAACGCACGGCCTGTTCCTCGTGCTGCTCGTGATGATCCTGATGATGCCGATGACGCTCGCCGCCGGGCGCCTGTCCGACACAATCGGCCGCAAGCCGGTGATGCTGTTCGGTTGCGTGGGCCTTTTCGCGCTGTCGATTCCCGCGCTGCTGCTGATCCGCATGGGCACGGTGCTGCCGGTGTTCGGCGGCCTGATGATTCTCGGCGTGCTGTTGTCGTGCTTCACCGGCGTGATGCCGTCGGCTCTGCCGGCGCTGTTTCCGACCAGGATCCGTTATGGCGCGCTCGCGATCGGCTTCAATATTTCGGTGTCGCTGTTCGGCGGCACGACGCCGCTCGTGGCCGCATGGCTGGTCGACCGTACCGGCAATCTGATGATGCCCGCGTATTACCTGATGGGCGCCTCTCTGATCGGCATCGCGTCAGTGCTCGCGCTGCGCGAGACCGCCCGCAAGCCGCTGCTCGGCTCGGGCCCGTGCGTGGCGACGCGCGCCGAAGCGCATGCGGTGCTGCGCGGCGAGCGTGAAGCCGAGGAGATGGATGAAGGTTACGCGGCGGCGGCAACGGCGCGTGCATGAGCGCGGACGGCGCGATAGGTTGCGCGCGAAATTGAGCGCGCAGCGTTGAGCGTGAAGCTTTGATCGCGCTGCTTTAATCACGATCCGTTCGGAAAGCGGGCTGGCAAGAATTTGCCGGCCCGCTTTTTTTTACGTCAGCAGCGAATCGAAACTCGCGCTCGCGCGCGCGCCGTCGACGATCAACATGCCCGCGCAAACCGGCAGCTTGAAACGCCGTGGCCCCGCGCTGCCGGGGTTGACGAACAACACGCCGTCGCGCTCGCTGATCGACGGCTTGTGCGAATGGCCGGTCACCACCACGCTGATGCCTTCACTGCCCGGATCGGGGCTCACATCGGCAATGTCGTGCACGACGAGTATCGTCACCTGCTGCACGGTCAGTGTCGCGTGGGTCGGCAGCGACGCGGCCCACTCGCCGGTGTCGTTATTGCCGCGCACCGCCGTGACCGGCGCGATGCGCACCAGCGCGTCGAGCACCGCCTGATGGCAGATGTCGCCCGCATGAATGATCGCGTCACAGCCGGCGAGATACTGCAAAGCTTCGGGACGCACGAGGTTGTGTGTATCGGAGATGAGTCCGATGCGGGTAAGCGAAGAGCGAGCGTTGCGCGAAGTCATGGGGTCCAGTATCGGCCAGGCGGCCTCACTCCACCTGCTGCCCGGCAAGCTCGCACGACACCGCCTGCGTAGGCCGCCTCGCGCCGAGCATGCGTCTGGTCGCGCCCTGCACGGCGACTGACACCAGCGCCGCGCACGCAAAGCTCAGCCACACGGAATAGCGCGGCAGCATGGCCGCGGTCAGCGCGAAGAACGCTGCGAACGAACCCCGCCCGATCACCATGCCGCGCATCAGCACCGCGACGAAGTCCGCGCCGTGCGCGCGCTGCGCCGACACCGCGAGCACGATGCCGAGCAACGGAAACACCGACAGCAGCCCGCTCCAGGTCGCGCCCATCGACGCGGACAGGGTCTTCACCGCGACCGTCAGCAGCGCGCCGGCGAGCATGCGCACGGCCAGATCGGCGAGCCCGACGCGCGCCGCCGGCACGTGGCCCGTCGCGCGCGGCAAGCCGCTTTGCGACACTGCCACGGCCACGCATGCCGTCGCCACCGCCCACCAAAGCGAACCGGGTAAATGCACGAGCAGCAGCGCGAGGGCGAGCCACCCCGCTAAACCGGCAACCAGCGCGAGCGGCCAGCCCACGCGCCGGCAGGTCCACGCATACGCAAAATTGAATGCCTCGGACGCGGCGATCGCCGCGATCGATGCCGCCGACGCTTGCGCCGCGAACGAGGGCCCGCGCTCCAGCGCGAGCAGCAGCACGATTGGTCCGGCGACGACCGGCAGTCCCGCCAGCCATCCCGCCACCGACGGCCCCCACACCCGCGCGGCCACTGTCAGCGCGGCGAGAAACGCCGGTACCAGCACGAGCTTGAGCGTCAGCAGCATGCTTTATGCTTCCACCACATGTTCGATGCGCCGGTCCGGCACCAGCCACCACGCCGCGGCAAGCGTGTAGAGCGCCGCCGAGACCCATGGCGCGACGAAGGCCAGCGCGATGCCCGCCAGATAGATCACCACCGAAACCTTGCCCTTGAAGTCGGTGCCGACCGCCTTGGCGATGGTCGACTCCTTCCCGTGTTCGCGGATCAGCACCCGAGTCAGGATGAAATACGCGATCGACGACATGAACAGCACGACGCCGTACATCGCGGTCGGCCAGGAGGCCAGATGGTTTTCGCCGACCCAGTGCGTGACTGCGGGCAGCAGCGACAGCCAGAACAGCAGATGAAGATTGGCCCACAACACCGCGCCGTTGACCTTCTGCACCGCATGAAACATGTGGTGATGATTGTTCCAGTAGATGCCAACGTAGATGAAGCTCAACACGTACGCGCAGAACACCGGCAGCATCGGACGCAGCGCGGCGAGATCGAAGCCCTCCGGCACCTTCAGTTCGAGCACCATGATCGTGATGATGATGGCGATCACGCCATCGCTGAAGGCTTCGACACGTCCCTTGCCCATCGGTCAATTTCCTGAGGATGAATGCGGTTGGGCGCACAGCCCGCCCGCGTTGCGCAGACCACCCGCGCCGCTGCCGATTATCCGCGATGCCGCGAGGCTTTGTCGATGCGCCGCTCAACCCAACGTAGCGTCCGCGTCCGGATAGTAGACGGCGAGCCACACGCTCGGCTCCGTGTCGCTGGTCCATGCGACCCGGTGCCTGCAATGCGCTTCGATCAGCACGTGATCGCCTGGCTTCATCGGATGCGGCTTTGGCTTGCCTTCGAACTCGAGCGTTGCCGCGCCGCTCAGCAACACGACCCACTCGGCGCGCGGACTGTCGTACCAGAAGCCTGGCGGGCTCGCCTGCCCCGTCGACACGATCCGTTCGATCGTCACGCCGCCTTGCTCGACGAGCGCGTCGACCTGCTCGTCGGCGGTCGGGGACGCGGATACGCGCGCGGCGTGCTCGAACAGATTGCCTGTGGCGAGTGCGTGTTTCATCGTTTGCGATATATCGGTGATGTGCCGTGCCGACGCGCGCGCGCCCCTCATTCCATCGGCTTGAGTCCGTCGAGCAAGGTCGGCACCAGCTCGCTGATCGTCGGATGAACGTGCATCGCGTACTGCAGGGTCGGATACGACGCCCCCGCCGTCATGATGTCGATGAACGTGTGAATCGCCTCGTCGCCTTCGACGCCGTGAATCGCCGCGCCGAGTATCTTTTTGCTTTGCGCGTCGACCATCACCTTCATGAAGCCGTCGGTCTCGCCGCGTTCGCGCGCGCGCCCCACGCGCGACATCGGCATGGTGGCGATCAGCGCGTCGCGGCCCGTCTCGCGGCGCATCTCGCGCACCTCGGCCTCCGACATCCCGACGCGCGCGAGCGGCGGATCGACAAACACCGCGTAGGCCATGATGCGCGTGTCGACGCTGCGCGCGCCGCCGCCGAGCAGATTCGCCGCGACGATCTGGAAATCGTCATAGGACGTATGCGTGAACGCGCCGCGTCCGTTGACGTCGCCGATCGCCCAGATGCCCGGCACGCTGGTGCGCAATTGGCCGTCGACCGGAATCGTGCCGTGCCTGTCGGTCGCGATGCCGGCGGCTGCAAGGCCGAGGTCGTCGGTATTCGGCGCACGGCCGGTGGCGAACAGCAGGTGCGACGCTTCCAGCGCGGGAACGTTCTGCTCGAAGCCGATGCACACTTCGTTCGCGCGATGCGGATGCGGTTCGACACGCGTGGGCTGCACACCGAATCGGAACTCGACGCCGTCCCGGGCGAGCACCTTGCGCACCGACTCCGCGAAATCGGCATCCTCGCGCGTGAGCACGCGCTCGCCGCGCACCAGCACGGTCACCTGGCTGCCGAAGCGCCGAAAGATCTGCGCGAATTCGAGCGCGATATAACTGCTGCCGCAGATCACCAGATGGCTCGGCAGTTCCGTCAGCTCGAGCAGATTGGAGTTGGTGTAGTAGCGAATCCGCTCCAGGCCTTCGAGCGGCGGCACGATGGCGCGCGTGCCGGTGTTGATGAAAATTTCGTCGGCGCTGAGTTCGCCGAGGGGATGGCCGTCCGGGCCGCTGAGCGCGAGTGTATGCGCCCCGGTGAAGCGCGCATGGCCGTTGAACACGGTGACGTTATCGGTGCCATGCAGCCATTTCTCGACGCCGTCGCGCGACTGGCCGATGATCTTGTCCTTACGCGCCTTGACCGCCGCGAGATCGACGCTGACCGGGCCGCTCACGTGCACGCCCAGTTGCGCGGCATGGCGCGCGACGTGCGCCGCGCGGGCACTCGCCACATACGACTTGGTCGGCGTGCAGCCGACGTTCACGCAGGTTCCGCCAAAAGCCCCGCGTTCGATCACCGCGGTCTTACGGCCGCTTTCACCGAGACGCACGGCGAGCGGCGAGCCGCCTTGTCCGGTACCGATCACGACTGCGTCGAAGTGCTGTGGCATGGCAATTCTCCCGAGGCTGGGGTGCAGGTCGTAGCATCTTACCCTCAGTGCCTCAAGTCGCCATGCCGGGTTGCGGATTGTGGCTTGTTGCTGTTTTGTAGCGGCTCGATGCTGCTCGCCGCGAATTTCCTCCGACTGCGCTCAGGCGTGGCAGTGGACGGCGCAGATCAGTTCGCGCGAACGCTGCAGCGCGGCCTGCGCGCCGCGCGCCGCGACAACCCAGCCGACCTGGCCGAGGTTGAAGTCTTGCGACACCATCACCTGCATGAGGGCGACCATCGGCAACACCACCGACGGCCGGTAAAGCTGGTTTCTGATCAAGGCTGGCATGACGGTTCCCATCGCGCGCCACCGTTGCGGTCTCGCGCTCAATATCCATTTCGATGGGTGAATTTTAGGGAGTGCGACGTCGCGGATAAATACCGGAAACGCGAAGGCACTTGTTTGGCAATCTGAACAATCGAATTCGGAACCTGTCCCAGTCGGGGGTGGTTTGCCGCGTTCGGCCCCGTCACGCAAGGGCTCGCGCGGTCAGACGATTGACAGGATCTGGGCGCAGGCGGCCGCGGCCGCCTGCGCATTCGCCGCGTTTCACACGTTCACGGCGCTCATGGCATTCACCGCGCTCAAGGCGCGGCGCCGGCCACGCTCAACTGCGCATCGCACAAACTGCGCGCATACGCGCTCGCGCCGACCGGCCGGCTGTACAGATACCCCTGCTGCTTGTCGCAGTCGATCGCCCGTAAAAAGGCCGCCTGTTCGGCGGTCTCCACCCCTTCCGCGGTGACGTTCATCCCGAGCGAATGCGCCATCGCCACCACCGCCTGCGTGATCGCAATCGAATCGCGATGATCCGGCAAGCCCGCGACGAACGAACGGTCGATCTTCAGGTTGTGCAGCGGGAAGCGCTTCAGATACGACAGCGACGAATAGCCGGTGCCGAAGTCGTCGACGGAAATGCGCACGCCCATTTCATTGAGCGCGTTCAGCATCGGCAGCACGGTGTCGCTGTCGAGCATCAGCAGCCGTTCGGTGATCTCCAGCTCGAGCGCCGCGGGCTCGAGCCCGGACTCCGACAGACAGCGCTCGACGCGCTCCAGCAGCCCGTCGTTGAATTGACGCGGCGACAGATTCACCGCGACGATGAGTTGCGGCGCCAGCGTGCGCCGCCATTGCGCGACCTGGGCGCAAGCCCGCGCCAGCACCCACTCGCCGATCTCGACGATCAGCCCGGCGTCCTCGGCCACCGGAATGAACTCGCCCGGCGACACGTTGCCCAGCTCGGTGTTGTACCAGCGCAGCAGCGCCTCCGCGCCGATCGTGCGGCCATCGTGGCTGTCGACGATCGGCTGGTACACGAGACTGAGTTCGTCGGCCGCGAGCGCGCGCCGCAACGACTGCTCGATCGTGAAACGCCGCTGCAGATGCTGATTCAGCTCGGCGGTGAAGAACTGGAAGTTGTTGCGGCCGCGCTGCTTTGCGTGATACATCGCCGAGTCGGCGTTGCGCATCAGCGTGGCGACGTCCTGGCCGTCCTCGGGAAAGAGGCTGATGCCGATCGACGCGCCCAGGTAGTACTCGTTGCCCGCCACGGCGAACGGCACCGCGATCATGTCGAGGATGCGGTGCGCGATGTCGATCAGCTGCCCGGTGTCCTCGTAGGCGCTGACCACGATCACGAATTCGTCGCCGCCCACGCGCGCGAGCGTGTCGTTGCGCCCGACGCAGGCCGACAGCCGATCGGCCACGCTGCACAGCAGCGTGTCGCCGGCCTCGTGACCGGCGGTGTCGTTGACCTTCTTGAAGCCGTCCAGATCGACGAACAGCACGGCGACGCTCGCGAGCTCGCCCGAGCCGTCCGGCGCGGCCGGTTCGAACAGATCGCGCATCCGCTGGGTGACGTAGGCGCGGTTGTACAGGCCGGTGAGCGAGTCGCGGGTGGCGAGGAACTTGAGCTGCCGCTGCGCCTCGCGCACCGGGCCGATATCCGTGAACGAGACCAGCACCGAGTCCGGCTCGGTTTCGCCGGGCCGCATGATCGGCACCACGTTCTCCGTGATCCACACGACGCCGCCGTCGCTCAGTTCCACGCCGATCGTGATGCCGAGCAGCGGTTTGCCGGTTGCCAGCACCTGCGTGGTCGGGCGCTCGGCCTCGGTCACGAGCGAGCCATCCTCGTGATACGCGCGCACCATCACCGTGCGAATACTCTGGCCGACGATTCGCGGCCCCACGCGCAGCATGCGTTGCGCGCTCGGGTTGCAGGCCAGCACAATGCCCGCGCGCGACTGCACGACGATGCCCTCGCTCAGGTGATCGACCACCAGCCGGTGATGCTCCTCGCTGTGCGCCAGCCGCTGCGCCATCACGTCCTGATGGACCGCGAGGCCGACGCTGCTGCCGATGTCGAGCAGGATCGCTTCTTCCTCGGCGCTCGGACGGCGGCGCGTGCGGTAATACACCGCGAACGCGCCGAGCACCACGCCGGCGTCGTTTTCGAACGGCACGGACCAGCACGCGCGCAAGCCGAGCGGCAACGCGAGATGCCGGTAATCCGCCCACAGCGGATCGGTTTCGATGTCTTCAACGATGACGAGGCGCCGCTCGTACATCGCGGTGCCGCACGAGCCCGCTTGCGGACCGATTGCGGCGCCGTCGATCGCCGCGCTGAAATGCGGCGGCAGCGTCGGCGCGCCGCCGATCCTGGCGTGCACGCCGTCGGGGTCGAGCAGCAGGATGGAACAGGACGCGCCCTCGCCGAGTAGCGCTTCCGCGCGGCGGCATACCTCGTCGAGCAATTCGGGCAGCGGCGTGTTGCGGGTGATCAGCCGCAGCACGCTACGCTCCGAGGCCAGCACCTCCTCGGCCAGATCCGGCCGGTAGCGGGTGCCCTCGGGCGAGGCTCCGATCGTGCCATCTGATGTCGCTTCGCAAGTCATATATGCGCCCCCCAACCCAACATCGGCAAGTTAGTGTACGCGGCGCACAGGGGTTTACGCGAACCTTGCGCGGAATTTTTGAGATGTGTGGCTTTGAGGTGTGTGGCGTGTGGGCTGAGGTGCGGATCTGGCTGCGGACTGGGGCAGGTTGCGGTGCAGTGCGGTGCGGCGATAGCAGTTGATGGAAGGTGACGGCAGGCACGGTACGCACGCTGAAGTGGTGGCTCGCGACGTGCTGATCGGATTGGGTAAGCTGCTAATTCGTTGCCACCAGCGAGCCTGCGGTCGAACGTTCGCTGCGGTTCGCTTCGGTTCGGATCTGGCCTCCACCGAGGACGGGCCACAGTGGCGGCCTCGGCAGGTTCAGGCGGTTCAGTCTCCGCCGCCTCCACCGCCAGGTGGACGGCCTCCGCGACCACTTTGTGATGGACCACCCGGCGGACGGACACCACCCACGCTCTGGGAACCGCCGTCTGTCGGTCGACTTCCGCCGCCGTACTGCTGACCACCCGGCGGTCGTCCTCCCGCATTCCCCGGCGGCTGTGGCCACCCGGCCGCGCACCCGGATGCTCCGGCGGCCGTCCCGCTCCGGGGCGCGGCGGGGGCGGCGGCGCACGATGCGCCCAGCGCGATTGCTGGCTGTACCAGGGCCGGCCGCGATAATAGTCGCCCTAGTAATCGGCCATCGAAAATCCTACGATCGGCAGGCCGATCAACGTGCCGTAGTTCATCAGCGGCACATTGCGGCCCTGATAAGGCGAACTGAGCAGTGACGCATACACCCAGCCGCGCAGATTCGGTCCCGCGATATCGCACCACTGGAAATTGCCGATACACCCCATCACCGTCACCGGGACGCCGCCCGGCAACTGCGTCACGATTGGGTAGTCCGACGCGGGACCCGCCCGCACGTTGACCCAGCTGGTCGTGTAAGCGTGCGACTGCGCGCTGGCCGCGACGGGCAACGCCAGCAAGCCGGCCGCCACGCAAAGACATCGGCCGACGCGTTGTTTCATTCTTTCTCCCGTTTCAAGGGCCGCGCCCACTTGCCGGCTCGTGTCCGTTTGAATGCCTCCGGTTCTGCAAGCGCAGGCGATGACGCCGCGTCACGCGCCCGCTCATGGCGCCTTCGCACCGCGCGTGCCTGAAAACGCTGCGTCAACGTCGCGCGCGGCGTCCGCGCCGCTTACTACCGCTACGCTGTCTACGCCGTTCACTCCGCTTACCCCGGGCGCGCGAAGCAAGATTTGGTAACGACCCGGGCGAAGTCACGCGTTTTTCGGGCGTCTGTCTTCCCGCCACTCAGCCGATCATCCCTGCATGAAAAACCCATGCCCTGCCGGGACCGCCATGAAAGTCATCCGCCCGCTTCTGACCGCCTGCCTGATTCTCGCGCATCAAGCCGCCTACGCCACCAGCTTCGACTGTCACAAGGGCCGCTCGCTGACCGAGAAAATGATCTGCAACGATCCCCCGCTGTCGAAGCTCGACGACACGCTCGGGCAACTGTACTGGAAGGCGCGGCGGCGAGTCGCCAACCGTCGTGCGTTTCTCGACGACAGCGACAGCAAGTGGGCGTGGCGGGAAACGAATTGCCGCGATGCGGCGTGTCTCACGACCTGGTACGAGACGCGTATCGAGGAATTGCAGCGGTTGATCGAAAGCATGCAAACGAGGACGCCGCCTGCACCTTCGGATGTGCCTTCGCTTGCACCTTCGCCCGCACCTTCGCCCGAGCCGCTTGTTGCTGCCGAGCGGGACGGTCGGCGCAAACCACAGCGGACGTTGGCGCCTGCGGCCACCACAGCGCTACTCGAATGCACGTCCGCGAATCCGGGGCCGGTGGTGAACGAACAGTGTTCGACGGTGCTCGGGCAGAACGGCAAGTCGTGGAAATACAAGCCGCGTGGCAGCGAATGGTTTTGCGGCGTCGCGATGTTGGAGCCATCGCAAATGCAGGCGAACGCTGCGCAGTGAGAGAGCGTGAGGTGGGATGCTACATAAATAAACAAACAAGCATGCATGCGTGCCTGCTTGTTTGTGGCGCTGCGTAAAGCCCTAACCGACTGCCGTCCAGGCAACGGCAACCGCGAATGCCGAGGGTTGCCACTATCGGCCGCTAGCGACCACTACCGACCGCTCCAGAACCGCCGCTGAACCTCCATCACCTCGGCTTCCACCTCGGCGACCGGCCCGATCACCTCGACCGCCTTCTGACAGTGATCGAACACATAACGGCAATCCACGCTCATGGTCGGATTTTCCGCATGGTCTCCGGTCGCCTCAAGCAGACGCTTCTCGGTCATCCCGAACACCACCCGGCCGATGTTGGCCCAATACATCGTGCCGGCGCACATGCAGCAAGGCTCCACCGACGTGTACAAGGTGCAGCTCCACAGGTACTCCGGCGTGAAGTTCAATGCCGCCACGCGTGCCAGCACCGACTCCGCGTGATTCACCGTATCGACGTTGCCCTGCTCCATCAGCACGGTTTCCTGGTCCGGTCCGACCAGCACCGCGCCGAATGGATGATGTCCCAGCAGCGTCGCCCGCTCGGCGACCCGGCTCGAATGCCGCAGATGCCGCACGATCTGCTCGGGCGTGGGCGTCAATCCCTGCGGCGGATAGTTCGCCGCCTGCGCGGCGGCCTGGTTCGAGACGGTCAGACTCACGGGTGATCTCCTTCGATAATAGTTAGGCAAACCAATCAATTGATTACTTCGGCAGCGAACCGTCGACCCCCTGCACGAACCAGTTCAAACGCAACAGTTCCGCGTCGCTCAGCGACTTGCCGGCGGCAACCTTCAGCGCGCCCGACTGATCCGCGATCGGACCGGCAAACGGATTGAGTTTGCCGGAAATGATGTCGTCGCGCTTCTGGCTCAGCGCCTTTTGCGCGACCGGCGACACCGCGCTGGTGTTGATGTCGGCGAGGTCGATCGCGTTTTCCTTCAGCCCCCACCATACCGGCGTGTTATTCCATGTGTTCGACATTACCTGCTCGACCAGATGCGTGTAATACACGCCCCAGTTGCTCACGCATGCGCCGAGTTGCGCGTTCGGCCCGAACTTCTTCATGTCGGAGTCCCAACCGAACGCATGCACCTTCTTCTGCTCGGCGGTCTGCATCGTCGCGGTCGAATCGGTGTTCTGGATCAGCACGTCGGCGCCCTGGCCGATCAGCGTCTCCGCAGCCTGCTTTTCGCGGCCCGGATCGAACCAGCTGTTGATCCACACCACCTTGACGCGCGCGTTCGGGTTGACCGAGCGCGCGCCCATCGTGAACGCATTGATGTTACGCACCACCTCGGGCACCGGCACGGAGCCGACGAAGCCCAGCGTGTTTGACCTCGTCGTATAGCCCGCGACCAGACCCGCGAGGTAGGCGCTCTGATAGGTGCGCACGTCGTAGGTCGCGAAGTTGCCCGCTTTCTTGTAGCCGGTCGCATGTTCGAACACGGTGTCCGGAAAGTCCTTCGCGACCTTCAGTTCGAAATCCTGGAAGCCGAAGCTCGATCCCACCACGATCTTGTTGCCCTTGGCCGCGAGGTCGCGAAACACGCGCTCCGAGTCCGCCGACTCCGGCACGTTCTCGACCCGCGTCACCTTGATCTTGTCGCCGAACTTCGCCTCGACCTCTTTTACGCCCTGCTCGTGCGCATAGGTCCAGCCGGCGTCGCCCGGATTGCCGAGGTAGACGAACGCGATGCCGACCGGCTGCGTGCTGGCCGCCGCCGCCGTCCCGGCGCAGAACGCAAGCGTCGCGGCGACGCCTGTGGCAAACGCAGCGGCGGCCAGCACGGTGCGCACGGCCTTGCCGCGCAATGAGGGATTCAGCGTTGGGTTCAGCCTTCGCGCCAGCTTTGTTTTCATGGGTTCTCCATACGTGGTTGAGCGTGCCTGCCGCAGCGCCCGGGAATTCCCGGACAAGGCTTCAGCATACGGGGCCATATTCGAAGGCCAATTTCAGCGGAAAAATTATTTTTCGTTCTCCCGCGCATAACAGAATGCGTATTTTCCTGGTCGACAGACATGTTCGATAACTTCGAACGAGTGCATCGGGAAAGTGGTATGGCAAGCGTGTCGGTCAGGCGCACTATCCTACTCACCAACCCGTCACACTTTTTCGGAGAAACAAAATGACTCGCTTCCAGAACAAAGCCGTTCTCGTCACCGGCGGCAGCAGCGGCATCGGCTTCGCGGCCGCCAAGGCATTCGCGGACGAAGGTGCCCGCGTCGTCATCACCGGGCGCGATGCCGACGCCCTCGAAACCGCACGCGTCGCGCTCGGCGCAAATGCCGTCGCGGTGCGCAACGATGCAGGCTCGATCGCGGCGGCTCGCGAACTGGCCGCCGCGATCGACGCAGCGGGCATCCGACTCGACGCCGTGTTCGTCAACGCGGGCGCCGCGAAATTCGCGCCCTTCCCCGAAGTCGACGAAACCCTCTGGGACGCGAGCTTCAACACCAACGTCAAGGGCGCGTACTTCCAGATCCAGGTGCTGCTGCCGCTCTTGAACAAGGGCGCGTCGATCGTCCTCAACGGTTCGATCAATGCGCATATCGGCATGCCGGCGTCGTCGGTGTACGCGGCGAGCAAGGCGGCGCTGATTTCGCTGGCGAAGACGCTGTCGGCGGAATTGCTGCCGCAGGGCGTGCGCGTCAATGTGGTGAGCCCCGGTCCGGTGCAAACGCCGTTGTACGGCAAGCTCGGCCTCGACGCCGCCACGCTCGAAGCCACCGCCGCGCAGATTCTCGGCCAGGTGCCGGTCGGCCGCTTCGGCAAGCCGGAAGAGATCGCGTCGACTGTGCTGCATCTCGCCGCGCCTGAGTCGGCGTTCATCGTCGGCACGGAAATCATCGCGGATGGCGGGATGAGCCAGCTTTAAAGCCGAGCGCCGGCGAGCCGCTTCAACGGCTCTTGTCCGGTCACGACGACCGGCCGCGTGACAAGCAGCGGCCCGGTTCGTCAGCCGACACGCCCCCACCCCGTCACCCCACTCCTGATACACCGGGTCGCCTGAAAGGCGCCCCGGCGGGAGCCCTTTTTCCAACGACGAGACGATCATGCGTCTGAAACTGTCTTCCGTTCTGCTGGCCGCCGCATTGTCGATGTCGCTCGCGGCCATCGCGCCGGCCGCGCACAGCGCCGGCGAAACGACGCGCGCGAACGGTGCGCGCACCGCGCTCGCGTCGAATGCGCCAGCGCTCGCCTCGGCGTCCGCGCAAATCCGCGGCGGCAAGATCGACGTCAACGGCGTGCGCTACCACTATCTGCTGGCGATGGGACACGGCACGCCGGTCGTACTGCTGCATGGCTGGGCATCCACTTCGTTCATGTGGCGCTTCGTGATGCCGCAACTGATCGCGCGCGGCTACACCGTGCTCGCGCCGGACCTGCGCGGCCTCGGCGACACTGCGAAACCCGCTACGGGCTACGAGAAGGCCAACATCGCCGAAGACATTCACGCGCTGGTCGCGCAATTGAATCTCGGCCCCGAGGTCAACGTGGTCGGTCACGACATGGGCGGCATGGTCGCTTACGCGTATGCCGCGCAGCATCCGGACGAAGTGCGCTCGGTCGCGATTCTCGACGTGCCGTTGCCCGGCATCGAGCCATGGGATCAGATCGTGCAGATGCCGCGCACCTGGCATTTCCGCTTTTACGCGGTGCAGGACTTGCCGGAAATGCTGATCGCAGGCCGCGAACTGGCGTACCTGAAGTGGTTCCACAATTCCGAAGCGGTCAACTCGCGGGCCTTCACGAATGAAGTCGAAGAGACCTATGCGCGCGAATATGCGATGCCTGGTGCGTTGCGCGCGGGCTTCGAGTACTACCGCGCGTTCCCTGCGGATGCGCGGCAGAACCAGGCCTTCGCGCAGCACAAGCTGACCATGCCGGTGCTGGGGATCGGCGGAGCGGGCAGCCTGGGGCCGATCGTCGGCGAGGAACTGCGCCATGTCGCGCTGGATGTGCAGGCAGTGCAGATCGATGGCGCGGGGCATTGGGTCGCCGAAGAGCAGCCGGATGCCGTCACCGATGCATTGCTGAGATTTTTGCCGCCAGCGCGGTAGAGGGCATCGTGGTGTGCGTGCGTCGCTGTGCGCGCATCCCTCTGCGTGCGCGCGTGCGTCGCCGTCCCGCGCATGCCGCGCGACGCGGTTCGTCAGCGTGCTAACGCGCCGGACTCGTCAGTGAAGCTTCGGCGGCGGCTCCGGGTCCGCAATATCCCGCTCATCGCCCTCACCATCCCCGAACAACTCCGCGCATAGCCCTTCGCCAAGCTCACTCAGCCGCGCGGTCCCGGTACCCTCCTCCGTGAAGGTGGTATCCACCAGGCCGCCGTCGACCAGCGCCGTCAGCTGGCGCCGCAAGCCGCTCATCGGCACGTCGGCCTGCTTCGACAGTTTGGCGAGCGACCACGCGCCGCCCGGCGTTTGCCGATGGGCGCGCCACAGTTGCGCGAGCACCGCGACCAGCACCGGATCGATATCATCGTCATCCATTCGTGTCTCCTCGTGTGGTCACGCCATCTGCGTGACCAGTTCGCCCAGCGTCTTCAGCGCCGCTTCGGTCTGCGCCGTCCACGGATAGCTGTAGTTGAGCCGGATGAAGTGGCGAAAAGCGTTGCGTGTCGAAAACATCATGCCGGGCCCGACCGTGATGCTGCGCGCGAGGGCCGCCCGATAGAGCCGCATCGAATCGACGCGGGCGGGCAACTCCACCCACAGCACATAACCGCCTTGCGGCGCCGACACGCGCGTGCCGACCGGAAAGAACCGCTGCACCAGCGCCGTCATGATGCTCGCCTGCTGCCGGTACACCTTGCGCACGTGCCGCAGATGACGATCGTAGCCGTCCTGCCGCAAGTAGTCGGCGACGGCGACCTGCGGCACCGACGGCGTGGTCAGCGTGTTCAGAAACTTCAGCTTCTCGACCTGCGCGCGATAGCGCCCCGGCAGCGCCCAGCCGATCCGGTACGACGCCGTCAGGCTCTTCGAAAACGACGCGCAGTGCAGCACCAGTCCCTTGCTGTCGAAAGTCTTCAGCGTCGAGGGCCGCGCGTCGCCGAAATACAGCTCCTGGTATACGTCGTTTTCGATCGCGGGAATCTCGTGCGCGGCGAGCAGCTCGACCAGTTGCCGCTTGCGCGCGTCCGGCATCTGGAAGCCGAGTGGGTTCTGGAAGTTCGGCATCACCATGCAGGCAGCGATCTTTTGCGTGGCGATCACCCGCGCGAGCGCATCGATGTCGATGCCGTGCACCGGATGCGTCGCCACTTCGATCGCGCGCATGCCGAGCCGCTCGATCGCGTGCAGCATCGCATAGTAGGTCGGCGATTCGACCGCCACTGTGTCGCCGGGCTTGGCGACCGCCTGCAAGCTCAGGTTGATCGCCTCGGTCGCGCCGAGCGTAATGACGATCTCGTCGGGATCGACCGGCATGCCGTTTTCCGCGTAGCGCCGCGCGATCTGGCGGATCAGCTCGGGGTTGCCCGGCGGCAGGTCGTCGATCAGATTCCAGCTTGCCTGACGGCGCGCGATCGCGTTCGCGTACTGGTTGATGCGCCGCCACGGGAACAACGACGGGTCGGGATACGGCGAGCCGAACGGCACCGCGTCGTGCGCGCGGATGCTGCGCAGCGTCGACAGCACCAGCCGGCTCACGTCCACTTCCGCGGCCACCGGCGGCGTCTCGCTCCCGGCTTGCCGCCCCGGACCCGAGCGCGCCGCGTCGGGCGCAAGCGCCCGCGCGGCGGCGTCGCGCACGAAATAGCCGGACTGCGGCCGCGTTTCGACGATCCCCCGGCTTTCCAGCAGCGCATACGCGTGCAGCACCGTCTTGATGCTCACGCCGTGCTGCTGGCTCGCCTGGCGCACCGACGGAATCCGCTCGCCGGCCGCGAACACGCCACGGCGTACGGCTTCGGTCATGTCATCGGCGAGCTTTTCGTAGAGTTTCAAGGACGTGGGTCAAACAAAAGCTGGATTCGGAGCGCCAGTCTATGACAAAAATCAACAATCTGTATCCCTTCCCTTTCCGATTTTCTGTATGCAGCGCACTTTTCGGAACACAGTAGCCTTGCAGGCATCGGCTTAACGAGCCCCGTCCACGCGCTCCAGGCCATCTCCAGCGGCAAGATCATGAAGAAATCGGAAGCACGCATCGAACCCTACACGCACCCGGCCGCCGGCTGGGGCGCGTTGAAGTATGTTGCCATCAACCTGATCAAGGAAAAGGTCACGGGCGGGAATTACCGCACGCTGCTCAAGCAGAACCAGCCCGCCGGGTTCGACTGCCCCGGCTGCGCGTGGCCGGATCGCGAGCACGCGTCGACCTTCGAGTTCTGCGAAAACGGCGTCAAGGCGGTGGCCGCCGAGGCGACCAGCAAGCGCGTGACGCCCGCATTCTTCGAACAGCACACGGTCGAGGAGCTGATGTCGCAGTCGGATTTCGAACTCGAACAGCACGGCCGCCTGACCGACCCGCTAGTCTACGACGCGCAGCGCGACCGCTACGTGCCGATCGGCTGGGACGAAGCGTTCGATCTGATCGCGAATCACCTGAAACGCCTCGACGATCCGGACCGCGCAGCGTTCTACACGTCGGGCCGCGCCAGCAACGAAGCCGCGTTCCTGTACCAGTTGTTCGTGCGCATGTACGGCACCAACAACTTCCCCGACTGCTCGAACATGTGCCACGAAGCGACCAGCCGCGGCTTGCCGCATACGGTCGGCATCGGCAAGGGCACGGTGACGCTCGACGACTTCGAACACGCCGACACGCTGCTGATCTTCGGCCAGAATCCGGCCACCAACCATCCGCGCATGCTCGGCGAACTGCGCGAGTGCGCGAAGCGCGGCGCGACCATCGTGTCGATCAATCCGCTGAAGGAGCGCGGGCTGGAACGCTTCGCGAGCCCGCAGCATCCGGTGGAGATGCTGACGATGGGCAGCACGAAGATCAGTTCCGTGTTCATCCGGCCGAAGGTCGGCGGCGACTTCGCGCTGATCAAGGGCGTCGCCAAGCGCGTGGTCGAACTCGACGACGAAGCCCTCGCCTCCGGTCTCGAACGCGTGCTGGACGTCGGCTTCATCGCCGAACACACAGTGGGCTTCGAAGAGTTCGCCGCCGATCTGCGCGCCGAGAACTGGGACACCATCGTCGCCGAAGCGGGCGTGCCGTTCGAAGACGTACTGAAGCTCGCCGACATCTACGTGAAGGGGCGCGCGGTGATCTCGACGTGGGGCATGGGCCTCACGCAGCACAAGAACTCGGTGCCGACCGTGCAACTGCTGTCGAACCTGATGATGATGCGCGGCAACATCGGCCGGCGCGGCGCGGGGCTGTGCCCGGTGCGCGGACACTCGAACGTGCAGGGCGACCGCACGGTCGGCATCGAAGAGCAGCCGACACAGGCGTTTCTCGACCGGCTCGGCGCGGTCTACGATTTCGAGCCGCCGCGTGAACACGGGCTCGACGTGGTCAACACGATTCAGGCGATGCTCGACGGCAAGGTAAAGGTGTTCATCGGCCTCGGCGGCAACTTTTCGATCGCGACGCCGGACACGCCGCGCACGTGGGAAGCGATGCGCTCGTGTGCGCTGACCGTGCACATCACGACCAAGCTGAACCGCAGCCACCTCGTGCACGGACGCGACGCGCTGATCCTGCCGACCCTCGGGCGCACTGAGATCGATTTGCAGAACGGCGTCGCGCAAGGCGTGAGCGTCGAGGATTCGATGAGCATGGTGCACATCTCGTATGGGATGAACAAACCGGCGTCCGAAAATCTGCTGTCGGAGATTGCGATCGTCGCGCGGATGGCGCATGCGACGCTCGGCAGCGGCAAGGTGGACTGGCTCGCGCAAGCGGCGGATTACTCGCTGATTCGCGACGGCATCGCGCAGGTGATCGACGGCTTTCACGACTACAACGAGCGCTTGAAGAACCCCGGCGGTTTTCACCTGGGCGTGGCGTCGCGCGAGCGCATCTGGAAAACGCCGAGCGGCAAGGCGCAGTTTCTCGTGCACGCCATCGACGTGGCCACGCCGATTCACGAGGCGCGCAAGCAGCACGGCGAGCGTCTGATGACGCTGATGACGACGCGCTCGCACGATCAGTACAACACTACGATCTACGGCCTCGACGATCGTTATCGCGGCGTGTACGGACAGCGCCGCGTGCTGTTCGCCAACAAGGACGATCTGGCGATGCTGGGTTTCGCCGCGGGACAGCGGGTGGATATCACGAGCGTGTGGGCCGACGGAATCGAGCGTCACGCCGACGGGTTTCTGCTGGTGGAGTACGACATTCCGCGCGGCTGTCTCGGTGCTTATTATCCTGAGACGAATCCGCTGGTGCCGCTGTCTTCGGTAGCCGATGGCGCGGGCACGCCGACGTCGAAGTCGATTCCGGTGCTGTTGAAAGCGTCGGCGGTGGAAGCCGGCGCGATGGCGGCGTGAGTGGCGTCGCGAACGCCCGTTACGCGTGTTTCTTCGTCAGATCGCGATGCGTCAGATAAAGACGCAGATCGAATTCGATCTGGTGGTAGCCCGGTTGCATGAACTCGCAGAGACGATAGAACGCCTTGTTGTGATCGCTCTCTTTCAGATGCGCGAGTTCGTGCACCACGATCATCTTCAGAAACTCCGGCGCCGCCGATTTGAATAGCGACGCAATCCGGATTTCCTTCTTCGCCTTCAGCTTGCCGCCCTGCACGCGCGAGATGCTCGTGTGCAGGCCCAACGCGTGGCGCACCACGTCGAGCTTGCTGTCGTAGGTCACTTTATCGATCTGCTCCGCGCTGCGCAGGTGTTCGCGTTTCAGCTCGGCGCAGTACGCGTAGAGCGCGCGGTCTGTCTGCACGTCATGCGTGTTGGGATAACGCTCGGCGAGATAATCGCCTAGCTGCTCGCCGGCGATCAGTTTCTTGACCTTCTCCTGCAATGCCGGTGGATAGCCGGTCAGGTACTTCAGGTGAGACATGATGGTGCTTTGCAATGATTCGTACACGACAGCTTAAGCGAATCGGACAGCGGCCGCACGACTGACGACGATGGCCTGCGCGCCGGGACGCAGGCTATCGGGATCACCTGACCGAAGCGCTCAAGGCCTGATGCGCCGGTTTTCGGCTTTTCCAAACTCGACATAGTGAAGCACGGGATCGACGCCCGCCATCGCGACATCGGGGTTGGCCTCGAGATACAGCGCGGGATCGAAACCCAGAGCAACCAGTTCCGGCGGAATCACGGCCGGTCGAGGCTGCCCAGGTTTCATCGGACGTCCTTCGAAGCGGCCATAGTAGACATAGTGCTGCAACGCATCACCGCCTGAGGCCGCAACATCCGGGTTCGCGTCCAGATAGGCCTCTGCGTCAAAATCCAGCGGCGTCAGTGACGACGGCATCCCGGTCAGGTCGTGATAGCACAGGCATCCCTCGGAGAAGAAATGACAGACCAGCGCCTTGCGGCTGACATGCGCGGGATCTTTCATCTTGCTGCCGCCATGCAGGAGGTTCGCATGCCAGAGCAGCACGTCGCCCTTCTTCGGCAGGAAATAGTGCGCTTCCAGTCCATTGTCCGCGATGATCTTCTGGATCGCCGGCTCGTAAATGTCGTGATACGCCGAGTAGCCGCAACCGAACGGCATCCCCAGCGCATCGGACATCACGTAAGGCAGTTTATGGCTGCCGGGGTGATAGACCAGCGGCCCGGAGTCCGGATGAATGTCTTCGAATGCGATCCAGTTGGCGACCAGATACCCGTTGGGATACGTGGACATGTGGATCGAGTCGGAGTGCTGCAATTGCTCGCTACTTTTATGACCGCCGATCGTCTGAAACGGAGCGGCCTTCGCGCCCAGCAGCAGACTGACGATTTCGCCCATTCCCTGATCGAACAGCATGACCCGCACTTCGTTGACCGAGAAGTGCGGATTGAGCGTGCGGCCAGGCAGCGTATCGCCAGCGAACAGCGGCTCGACTGGCGGCTTCAATACACCCGTCGCGATCGCTTTTTCGTAGGCGCTCCACATTTCATCGAGCTGCTTCTCGTTGAAAAACCCTTCGAGGATCAGGTAACCGTCGTCAACCCACTTTCGACACCATTCGGCCTGCTGCGCGGTGATCTCGCCGTCGCGCAAACGCGACTCGATCTTCTGCTTCGCATCCGGAAGATCAAGCCACGGAAAGGGACCATTGGCCGGAAAGGCTTCGTACTTGAACACTTGCGTCCGAGGGTCGATCGGCGTCTGCGCGACCACCGGATGGTCGAAAAAACGTTCTTGGTGTGTGGCTCGATTATTCATTTGAGTAGCTCTGGGGAACGTTTGGTCTATCAGGCAATTCGACGCGTGTCCAATGCGGTCTACCCTGCGTCGATTACTTGGGCGCGCGGCCCTCTGCGCGCCCGAAACGAATATAGTGGTCGGCTCCGGACGTGAAATGCCTGTTCGCCACCGCCTGTGCGACGTCCGGATTGTGCTCGAGATAACCTGCCTCGTCGAAGTTCGGAATACGCGTGGCATAGAGTAGGATCGACGGTCCAGCCGGGTGATCCCGATCGTCCAATCCGACGATCACCGTCATGCCAAGCGCGTCGTGAACGGTCAACAGGCTTTCTCTGGTCATCCAGCAGGCATGCCGCGCCGTGCCGCCAATAAACTTCTTGCTTTCAATCGCCTCGAGATAGTTCATCCGATGCGTGCTGACCGGCCGGCCGCGGAATTCTGAAATCCTCGGCTCGACGTCCACGTGCGTCCGCATGTTTGGATTCGTTCGCGCAACGTCGGCGTCGTAGTAGTGAGTCCAGATGCAGATCGAATCAGACGCGTGCGCCATATCGTCAAGCAGCGACACGGGGTCCGTCATGTGATACAGCACGCCGCTCGCAAGAATGAGATCGAACCGTTGATCCCGTTTGCCGAGGAGTTTGCGGAAATCGCCATACATGAATTCGGCGTTGAACTTCAATGCGTTCTGAACCAGCAGACACTTCAGGAAAGCCTTCGAGTTCGCCTCGACCGCGAGAACCCGGGACGCGCCGCCTTGCACCAGCATGTAGGTGTGGCCACCTTCCATGGGGCCGAGCTCGAGGACGCTCTTTCCGGCAAATCCGCCGCACGCCTGTTCGAGCCACTGAATACGTCCGTCCGCAAAATGTGGAGCCGCACCCAGGCCGTAACCAGGTACGTTCGAAAACCACGTGTCACTGAACAGATTGAACGCGAGGGAATGGCCAGGCTCCTCGGTTGTGTACAGATCGAGCTCGGTTCCTTTCAATTTGGTATCCCTCCAAATTGCGAATGCAGTGATTATGGCATGCAAAGGGGGACGGCCTATTTCAAAAAGTTCGACGCTCGGCAGACCGCCGCCGATATGAATGACGGCTCAAGGCGATTGCAGTCTCAGCGCACCAACAGTGCCGCGATGATGACCAGTAGCGCCGCGACCACGACACCATAGGTGATATGCACGTAACGAAGCGTTCGCCTGTAGCGCGACGAATAGAACGGCGCAAACTCCTTTATACGCCTGCCGAAAACACTGATCGGGTTCTTCATGAACCCGTCATATTTCGCGCGGTTGCGTGTATAGATGAGGCGCTGCGATTCCTCGACCTTCCCCAATGCCACCAGTTCGGTCGACCGCGAACTTTTTTTCACGCGATAGAGGTACAGCGGGGCATCGACCAGGCGAACCCTGGACTTCGGGTCCAGGAGCCTGACGTAAAACTCCCAATCCTCGAAGCCGTGGACCATTTCGGACGCATAGCCGCCCACGCCGAAGAATGCCTCACGCCGGTACATGGTCGTGTTGACGATCATGTTTTGCCAAAGCAGCTTTCCATAGCTGTACTCAGGCAGGCGCCAGATTTTGCGCGATTCGCCGACGCGCTGCGTCCCGGTGTGGACGAGATCAGTATCCGGGTGCGTGTTGAATTCGTCGACGGCCCGCTGCAGAAAGTCAGGATGGATCATGTCGTCGCCGTCGAGCGGTACGAACAGTTCACCGCTTGCTTGCGCAAAGCCGAAGTTGCGCGCGGCCGCGACACCGCCATTCGTTTTTTTGAAAGACCGGAAGCGGCGATCTTTCTTCGCATATTGCTCAATGACAGCCGCTGAACCATCGGTAGAGCCGTCGTCCACGATAATGCACTCCCAATCGCCGTAGGTCTGGAGCAATACCGAATCAAGCGTTTCCGCGATGAATTCCTGCTGGTTAAAACACGGAACAATGATGGAGACTTTTTTCATGACTCGATGGCCGGCAGTTGTTGTGACAACGCACGCACGATGTGCTGAAGCGCCCGCGATTCTAGCGCATTCCGTTCAGGCTACAGCGGCCAGACGATTCGGGCTGGCGCAGCGTAGGCGTCGGAGATGGCAAGCGGCTTATGAGCCATTGCAACGGCGGAGCGGGGAGCGCGAAAGCGGAGATTGTGAACGATGCCGAACGCACTGGGGCCGGAGCAGATCCGCGGGCGCTTTGCCGGGCGAGCGGTCCGATTTTCCGCCTTGGCGCTCGGCTGAAAAAAATTTGATGGCACCTCTCCCCGTGCTTGCGGCGTGCGAGGCCACTTCGACGAAAGCGTATTTGCCGTCGAGCCTCATGGTCTTGTCGCCGGGCGCCCCGCGCTCTGATCGCAAACGTTGGTTAGACAGCCGCCGCGTCGTTCCAGTGCTTCCCTCCTCCACTGCGCTACTCCTACATCAGCACGCCGTCGAAGAACGTCAGCAATAGTAATGTGCCGCTCGGCTTCAGGGCCGCCCATATGCTGTCCCCTGGCCACCGGTGGTAAAGCCGCACCATCCGAAGACATCTACCTCGTCCGGAGATGGGTTACATTACTTAGCCTGCAGTCTTTTCCCTGACATCGGCCTTACGAACCCAGGAAGAAAATGAGCGAATATCAAGACGATCCCACTGCTAAGTCCACCCAGCAACAGCGGCGCGAGAAACTACTATCAGGGGTCGATCTTGAGAATTCGGTCGGTGTCGAGATTGGGGCTTTGTGTCGTCCTATCGTTCGACGCGAAGACGGAGAGATTATCTACGTGGACCACGCAGACACACAGTCCCTGAAAAGGAAGTACCTCGGCGACGCGCACGTCGACGTGGAGAAAATCGTTCATGTGGATGCGGTTTGGGGGCAAAACACACTTCAGGATGCCGTGCGAGGCCGATATGTAGACTACGTCGTGGCATCGCATGTAATCGAGCACGTGCCAGACCTGATCACGTGGCTTCAAGAGATCGCCTCGATCCTGAAGACGACTGGCGAAGTAAGGTTGATCGTCCCTGACAAGAGATTTCTGTTCGATTGCTTGCGCCGCGAGACGAGTCTCGCTGATGTCCTTCTAAGCTACATCACAAAAGCTCGTGTTCCACAGCCACATTCAATGCTCGATTTCGCCCTGGGTGCCGCCAAAGCAGCCCGGATGGAAATCTGGCGTGACGAAGTTCCAGCGAAACCCGCACTTCACTATGACTGGCAAGGCGCGGTAGCCTTAGCGCGAGACATCATCGAGAACGGCAACTATCACGACATTCATTGCTGGGTATTCACGCCCAAATCTTTCGCCGATCTCTTCATGGCAATGTCGGAGACAGGACTCGTGGATTTTGCCTGTGAACGATTCGAGGATACGGAGAAAGATGACTATGAGTTCTTCGTTACTCTTCGCCGGTCAAATAACCGTGAATACATCAACCAGAGTTGGCAGCACATGTCTGACGCCGCATCTACAACGGCGCCGGGCGAGCCGTCATGGCAAGCCAGGAGGCAAGCCGAGGTTGAAATGAAAAAGGAGAGGTGCGGTCATTTCTCGCCGCGCCGGCCTGGAGAAAAGAGCAGCCTGGATCCGTTGGTCGCAATCGGGCTTCCGTATGGGTTCGACGCCGAAGAATACCTTCGCGCCAATGCAGATGTGGCAGCTGCCGGCGCCAATGCGGCGGATCACTATCTGCTGTTTGGCTGGCATGAAGGACGCTCCATTCGACCACGCCAGTCGTAACTAGCCACATCAGAAATCTGGGCGGCGCACCCAGAATCAGTTCGGATGCCCCTCGTGAGCGAAACGGGATCAAGCTCGCGCGCCGTGACGGAACAACAACTCGGCCCATCGAGCACTCCGACGTGGCCGAGTTTCCTGAATGGAAGCGCGTGATGGCGGCGCATCCGGATTTGACAGTGGATGATATCGCTCACGCGTTCGCAAACGTCGATTCATACTCTACCGGTTATCGTAGCGACGACGAAGACGCGGAAATCGCGAGATACCGGTCTTTGATAAGGCGTGCAACCTGTGCCGATGATATCGATGAGTGGATTGAAGCGAAGCCTGTCGAATTCGATCGTGACAACAAGCCCACCGACTGGAAAGTCCGGCCCAAAGCCTTGGCCGCTTGGTGTGCGACGAAGCGGATTCGATACCCACTCCGCGGCGCGGGCGCTGTTCCCGCAACAGACGCCGAAGCACTCGCAGAGATCGAAGACTAAAGGCGGAGATTGTGCGCCTGAGGGCCGAACTGAAGTAAGCCAAAGACAGAGAGGTGGCGGCAGACCATCCTAATTATCCCCCCCGAACTCGACATCGCTATGACCGCCTGGCGTGCGGCCATCGTCGGATGGGACAAAAATTCCGACCAACCACCACGTGAGTACATCGAGAACTGGCTACGCGCCCACTACCCCGACTTCGGAAAAAAGAAGGTCGAGCGTATCGCCACCGTCGCGAACTGGGACAAAAATCCGGGCCGTAAGCGACGCTCGGAAAAATAGGCAACCTATTTCAATCCCTTGCCGCATAAGGATCGCGCTCCCATCCATGCATTAATTAGCCCGCCTATTTCCTCTGGAGCCAAGAGGCAAATAGGCGGTTTAAACGGGCTATTTCAGCGTCACCTTCCCTCGTACGCTGCATCCATATTCACCAAACCCCAAAGGTTCGAATATGGCTGCAACGGTTCGCAACGTGCCGCCGACCGGCGACGCCCAACTCCCCTCTGAAGTCATCCCCAGGGACGGCAACACGCGCTGGTCCACGCTAAATAAATTCGTCCCACTCGGTCACGAGTCTGTGCGCCAGCGTGAGAAAGCGGGCCGCTTTCCGAAGCGTGTCCAGCCTGGTTCCGCCCGCTGTGTCGCGTGGCCGAACCGCGAGTTGCACCGCTGGTTCGCCGACCCGAACAGCTACCGTGTGGAGGTTTAGCCGTGGCTACGCAATCGCACGCGCCGCTTGACGACGCCGAAGCACTTGACGCCGCTCCTGCTGAACTCTGGATGCGCTGGCGTGGCGAACTTCCCTCATACGCTGACGCGCGTTTCCCGGCTAGCTAATGTCCCAAAAAGGTGTCCGTATGGCCCATGGGGTTCGCATGCGCCCGCCAGCCTTCGCAACAGATGGTGTAGAACATTCAATGACAACGGGCGGAGGGTTCGCGTGAATGCCAGTGCACCGGGACAGGCGGCATTTGAGCGCATCCGCCACGATATCGAAAGCGGCCTTGCGCATTGGGTCGAGCGCGGTCCCTACGGCTTGCAGCCATCCTGCCAGCGTGCTGGCGATGAGGACGACGAAACCGACGAGCCAGGCGGATGGTCCGCAAGCCACACATTGCACCCTGACAATAAATGACAATTTTTCGGACTTTGCGGGATTGAATCGAGACGGCTTGCGGGGTAAAAGCCTTCAAGGGCGAAACTAGCCCCGCATCGCGGCCTTCCTTACCTTTCTTTGTAGTCCTGATGCACCAGGCCGCATCCATCAGTTCGCGCACGCCGCCCCATTGAACCGCCACACGGCGCTCGCGATCCAGTACACCGCAAACTGACAGGAGCGAAGCACGTGGCTACACACAGTCATTCGCATCATCCCGCCGCGCCAGCGACAACCACATCTCCACCACAATGGCAGCCGCTGAACTGGAGCTTTCCATTCCCCCCCGCTACCGGTAAATCAGCCGATCCCCAGACCTGGCTCAAGGCGCTCGCGGGTTCGGACGCTGGCTTCTATCCGCTGGGCTTGAACGGCATGTTTCACGGCGGCATCCACTTCGGCCCGGGAACCGGCGGCGAGCTTAAGCAGGGCGATGGCGTCAGGGCCATAGCCGATGGTGAGGTGGTGGCGTACCGGCTGGATTCGGCGTATCCCGAACTGACCTATCCAACCACGCCGCCCCACTACGCGCTCTACTCGACCGGGTTTGTGCTGGTGCAGCACAGGCTTGTGCTGCCGCCCGCGCCGAAACCCGCTGGTACACCCGCTAGCGCGTCGGGGGCGTCGGCAACAGCCGCGACTCCGGCAGGCGCGAGCGGCGCGCAGGCTCCACAGATCTATCAGCCGCCCGCAGACGAGGTGCTGGAGTTCTACAGCCTCTATATGCATCAGCTTGACTGGAAGGGTTATAAGGACGCTGCGGAGGCGAGCGACGGCGGCGCACAATCCGCTCCGGCGATTCATCCGCTGCCTTTCTGGCAGGGCGACCGGTATTTCAGGGTTGGCGCGAAAGCGGACGACCACCAGACTCCGCCCCCGCAACTCAATACGCCGCTGGCGTTCGCTCAGCCTTCGGGCGGGCTGTGCGCTGACCCGCTGGGCGGCGTCGCGCTGCTTGGCAGCGCAACGTCAGGCCCGGCACTGGAAAGCGTTGACGCGCTCTCGCAATATCAGGACCAGGTGCGCTATACGGTGCCACCAGCGAGTCCGGCAGACGCTTCCAAGAATCCCGATACACCGCAGACTGGCATTCGTATCTGCGACAGTCCATCGGGATCGGTAATCGGCCTGCTGCCGCGCAGTGGTGAACTTACGATTATCGGCAATGCCACGAAAGGCTGGGCGCAGATCGCGACAATCATGAAGGGCGCGCCGGTTGCCGCCGTCGCGGGCCGGACACCAGACCTGAGAGCGGTAACGGGCTGGATAAATCTTGATGAACTCGACGTGGAGATTGATCCCAAGCCGCTGGACACGGTCGTTGTACTCGACACGCCGTTCAAGGTTGGCGCGGGCGACGTGGTGGGCTACCTGGGCGAGTACCAGAACTCCAGCGAGGCAAGCATGCTGCCGCCCAAGCCCGTGCGCCCGCTGCTTCACGTCGAGGTCTTTACTGGGGCACAGATCAACGATTTCATCAGCAAGAGCAAGGAACGGGCGAAGGAGCTGCCGGACAGCGGGAAAACGCTGCTGGAGATTCAGGAGGGCGCGAAGCTCGTCAAGCCTAATGATTCGCAAAGCAACCCGCTCCTTGCGGGTCTCACGCTTGCGCCCGCGAAAGGCGATCCGGGCAAGGGGCGGTGGGCCAAGGTGCAGCCTACCCGGATTGCCGCGCAGTCCAGCGCACAAGGGCATGGTCAGGGACACGGACATCCCCATCCTGCCAGCAGCACGCTTGTAGGAACTCCCCTATGGGTTGAGCGCAAGTATGCGGGCAAGGTTGCAAGCGCAACGGTCCAGACATGGGCGGAATTCCCGTTGCAGCTTGCCAATGTAACGGGATCGGCGGTCGCATTCCAGCAGGTATTTTCGCGTGCCCAGCTAGATGAGATTCGCGAAACCGACAAGGCGATAGACGACAAGGGCGGCGCGCAATGGTGGTCAATCGAGGCGGGTGACGATAGCGGCAGGACGATAGTCGGCTGGGTATGCGAGAAAGGCCACCCGGATACGCTGTGGCAAAGCCCGTGGGCGTGGCCGGGTTTCGATACGGTTGATACAACCGCTACCCCCCTGATTGACATGTACCGGCGCAACCTGTTCGAAAAAAAACAGTTGCTCGACGGTGAAGAAAAGGAATTCGGCCCTGTTGCGGCGACGGTTAACGCCGGGGCTTTTATCGGCAAGCTGGAGAAGGCGGCAAAGCGCCAAGGCGACGGCAAGGGGAACGTAAAGGCCGCCGACCTGAAAAGAGCGCTGATGGACCCCTGGCTTGCCGAGGCTATCTCGCACCTGATCTTTCGCTACGAGAGTGAATGGGGCGGCGACATGAGCAAGTGGGAGGCGTTGTCGCGGCTGATGGGCGATGCAAAGCACATCTGGCAGACCGAGCTTGAGCGCATCAAGAAGCTGCAATGGTGGGACAAGATGAAGGCGGTCAAAGGCTTTCCCGCCAGCCCCGACGTTTGGCACATTCACGCGATTGGACTAGTGGGGAATTTCTTTAAATCCGGAAGCAGTCTTGATGAGTTGATTCGAAAGATCGGAGATATTATATCCGGAGGAGAAGGTGGTTACGAATCGTATAATACTGGCACCAAGGATGTCCCCGATGGGAGGGTGGGTTATTCGCCCAGACATCCGCTCCCAGGAACGGTTACCGGCAAGACAATCAATCAGATAATTGAAACTGAATCGCTTTCCGGAACTGACCACAACCGACTCTTCGCAACTGGGAAATATCAGACCGTTATTACCACTTTGCGTAAAGCAAAGGCGGCAATGAATTTGTCCGGCGATGAGAAGTACGATGCACAGATGCAGGAACGGGTTTTTAGAGAATTTTTGATAAACAAGGCAGGAGGAGGCGCGCTTGCGGCATTTGTGAAAAATGGGGTTGGCACTGTAGATGACGCCCAAAACGCCGCCGCCAAAGAATGGGCATCAATAGCAGCGCCTAAGGGATGCACAATACAAGACGGAAGGATATCGGATGGGACTCTATCGCATTATGAATCATCTGCTAATCACGCGTTCATGCCATCAACGAATAGCCTCCGAGATATATTGTGCTCGATAGACAAGGGTGGGGTTTGAATTGCGCATGCGCCGACGTTTTCGGGATGCCATTGAAAGAATTGATTGAATTCCGTTAAACTTTGGCCCATCACTATAGAGTTATCCAGAACATGAAATATCTAAAAATTGGCATTATTTTTGTAATTTTTTTTGCATCTGCTGCCAGCGCGGAAGATCGGCATTATTCACAACAATTCGCGCAGTGCAGTAAGGCGGTATCTAGTACCGATGGTCAAGCCTATTGCGTCACTGCCGAAATTGCAATTCAAAAGAAACGATTAAATTTTGCTTATGCGAATGTTGTAAAAAAGCTCGCACCCGAAGATAAGGCATATTTGGACAAGATTCAGCATGAATGGATTACGTGGCGGGATGATAACTATAACTTCCTTGCAGAACATATATCAGGTTCCTTTGGCACAACAAGGGCAACAAGCCTCGATTTTATGCTGCGATCCGTGTTTGATAGAGCAAGCGAGCTTGAAATGATTTCGGATGAAATGGGTACTAATTAAGGTTCGTAGAAATCTACTTGTACGCGGTTGAGTTGGCAACGTATCAATTGCTCATGACATGCGCCGCTCACGCTTCCATCATCGGGCGGCGCTGTTCTAGCTGTGGCCCATTCCCTACGGTCCCGCTGTGATCGGAATGACATCGGCCCCAGCCTTGATCCGGTCAAGGTAATCGGCCCACTCCTGCATCATCTCGCGGCGCTCGCGGATGAACTTTGTCCGGTTGTACGCCGAGCCGAGGCTATCCGGTACAGCGTGCGCGAGTTGAAGCTCGATCACTTCCGATTTGTGTTCCAGTTCCTCATGCAGGATCGTGCGCGCCATCGCCCGGAAACCGTGGCCGGTTATCTCGGTGCGGGTATCGTAGCCAAGCCGCCGAAGCGCAGCATTTAATCGCCGCTTCGCTCATCGGGCGCTTGATATCGCGTGCGCCGGGGAACACGGGGCGTCCGTTACCTGTTAGCGCTTTTAGTTCGTGGAGAATCGTAACGGCTTGGGTGGCGAGCGGTACAAGATGATCCGCGTTGGTTTCGTGACACGGCAACGCCATTCCCCCTTGTCCAGGTTGATCTGTGTCCATTCAGCCTGCCTCAGTTCGCCGGGGCGGACAAACAGCATGGGCGCGAGCCTGAGTGCGCACAGAACCAAGAACGTGCCGGAAAGGCATCGAAGGCCCGCAACATCCCTCCGACCTTGACGGGCTCCGTGATCGAGGCGACATGCATTGTCTGTGCGGGCGGTATTGCGCCGACGAGATCGCGCGCTGCATCGGTCTTGCAGTGGCCTTCCTTGATCGCGTAGCGGAATACGCGGCTGATTTCGCTGCGTAGACGGTGAGCCGTAAAGCGCGCCCCCCGACTATCGACGCGCTTGAGGACCGTCAATATTTCGGGCGCCTCAATCTCGATAATGAGACGCTTGCCAAGCCAAAGAAACTCGTCATTCTTAAAACGCGCCAGCGTCTTTTCATACTGGCCAATCTCAACTGACTGGCCGCGCTCCCCCATCCACGCGAGCTGACGGCTTCAAATGAATTCGCGGCGGCGAGACGGGCGGCGCGCTTGTCGGCTTTTTTCGCTTCCCCCGGATCAATGTTCGCCGCCAGTTTTCGCGGGCGTCGTCGCGCCGCTTGCGGGCCGTCGGCAAGCGGGACGTCCGGATAGACGCCAAGCGCAAGGCTCTTTTCCTTTCCGGCGAAACGGTACTTGAAAATCCATCGCTTGCTGCCCGATGGCGTGACAAGCAACAGCGCGCCGCCGCCATACAGCTTCTGCTGTTTGTTGCCCGGCTTCGCGTTAGGGATCGTGACATCGAACAGTGCCATGTTTGCTCCCAAGGTCTCGCGCTACCGTGGGGGTTGCGTACTTCCCGCCGGGCGCTGGATTCGTGAGAACCCCCGAAACAACCCCTCGATGGGGGTTGCTATCGGTGGTGAACCTTTGGAGGCTATAGCGAACAAAAGCCCGCTCAGCTTTATCTGGCGGAGCTTTATGGTGAACCGTTGGAATCAGTTGGAGGGTATCTGGTGCCGGGGACCGGACTCGAACCGGCAAGCTGTGAAGCGGCGGATTTTAAGTCCGCTATGTTTACCAATTTCATCACCCCGGCAGGGGCCGCAATCGCGCGCGGTCGCGAATTCTACCATTGCCCGGGGAACGCACCAAACCGCGACATCGCCGCCATGAGCCGAGCGGCAACCGCGCCGCAACTCCCCTCTTGCGCCGCCGCGCCCCCATCTAAACCGAAGTCATCCGGCAGTCACAAACGTTCCCGATAATCCGCACACGAAAACGTTTACAGCCGGAGCGGAAACCCATGATCCCGACGATCAAAGACGTCGCCGCCCACGCGGGCTTTTCCATCGCCACCGTATCGCGCGCGATCAACGCGCCGCACACCGTGAACCCGGTCACGCTCGACAAGGTGCGTCAATCCATCGACGCGCTGAACTTTCGTCCCAGCCCGCTCGGCCGCCAGTTGCGCGGCGAGCGCACACGGCTGATCGGCGTGGTGCTGCCGACGCTCGCCAATCCGGTGTTCGCGGAATGTCTGCAAGGCATCGACGAACTCGCATCGGCGCAAGGCTACCGGCTCATGCTGATGACCACGCAGTACGACGCGGACCGCGAACGCCACGCGATCGAAACCTTGCGCGAACAGCGCGTGGAAGGCCTGATCCTGACCGTCACCGATGCCGACACGCATCCGCTGCTCGACGAACTCGACCGCGCCGGCCTGCTCTACGTTCTGATGCACAACGACACCGTGCGGCGGCCGTCGGTCTCGGTCGACAACCGGCTCGCCGCCTACGACGGCGTGCGTCAGCTGATCGCGCACGGCCACCGGCGCATCCTGATGCTCGCCGGCACGCTCGCCGCATCGGACCGCGCGCGCCAGCGCCATCTCGGCTACGCACAGGCGATGCAGCAAGCCGGTCTCACACCCGCACCGGCGCTCGAAGTCGACTTCAACGCGGAAGAACTGTTGCCGTCCGTGCTCGCGCATCTGACGAGCGGACCGAATCGCCCGACCGCGCTCTTCTGCAGCAACGATCTCCTCGCGATGGTCGTGATGCGCGGCCTGCGCCGCGCGCGGCTGCGGATACCGCACGACATGTCGATTCTCGGCTTCGACGGCCTCGCAATGGGCGAGTTGTTGTCACCGCCGCTCGCGAGCATTTGCTCGCCCAATCGCGAGATCGGCTGTGCGGCCTGGCGGCGTCTGCTCGCGCGCGTCACCGGCAACGACGATGCGGCCGGCAACCCGTCGCTCTCGCTGACCTTGCCGCACAGCTTGCGCGAAGGCGCGACCATCGCGGCGATTTCGAATTGTACCGAGACGTTGCTGCCGCATGTTTCGGCGGCGATCGAGTAGCCGTTGGGGCGGCACGCCGCACGAGCTGCATCGATTGCCTGAACGGCATGAGTCGCACAAACCGTACGTCTGGCCGTTTCGCACAACATCGCACGCCCCTTTAATCGACCTACAAACCACCCGCTCTCTTCTTTCACCAGGAGACCCGTAGTGATCCGCTCATCCTCACGCTTGACTTCGTCGCTCACACCCTTGTGGCGCCGGATCGCGCACGTCATGATCATCGCCGGTGCGGCGCTTGCCACGGTCGCACCGCAAGCAGCCCGTGCCGACGAAACCGCGATCTGCTATAACTGCCCGCCTGAATGGGCCGACTGGGCGAGCCAGCTCAAGGCGATCCAGCAGAAGACCGGCATTCGCGTGCCATTCGACAACAAGAACTCCGGCCAGTCGATCGCACAACTGATGGCCGAGCAGAAGAGCCCGGTCGCCGATGTCGTGTATCTCGGCGTCTCGTCGGCTTTCCAGGCGAAGGACAAAGGTGTGATCCAGCCGTACAAGCCCGCGCACTGGGACGACATTCCCGCCGACATGAAAGACCCGCAAGGCTACTGGTTCACCATCCACTCGGGCACGCTGGGCTTTTTCGTCAACAAGGATGCGCTCGAAGGCAAGCCGGTGCCGCGCTCGTGGGCCGATCTGCTCAAGCCTGAATACAAAGGCATGATCGGCTACCTCGATCCGTCGAGCGCGTTCGTCGGCTATGCGGGCGCGGTCGCTGTGAACCAGGCGCTTGGTGGCACGCTCGATAACTTCGAGCCGGGCCTCGACTGGTTCCGCAAGCTGAAGGCCAACGCGCCGATCGTGCCGAAGCAGACCGCGTACGCACGCGTGATGTCCGGTGAAATTCCGATCCTGCTCGACTACGATTTCGACGCGTACCGTGCGAAGTACAAGGATCACGCGAACGTCGAATTCGTGATTCCGAAAGAAGGCACGATCTCGGTGCCGTACGTGATGAGCCTCGTGAAAGGCGCGCCGCACGCGGACAACGGCAAGAAGGTGCTCGACTTCGTGCTATCCGACGAAGGCCAGAAACTGTGGGCCGACGCCTATCTGCGTCCGGTGCGCGCAAACGCGATGAGCGCGCAGGCCGCCGCGAAATTCCTGCCCGCAAGCGACTACGCACGCGCGAAACCCGTCGACTTCGGCAAGATGGCCGAGAAGCAGGCGAGCTTCGGCGAGCGCTATTTGCAGGTGATGCATTGAACGACATCACGTTCCCGCTGCGCTGGCGCATCGCGTTGATCGCGCCGGCGCTGGCGGTGTTCCTCGCGTTCTGGCTGCTGCCGATGGCCGCGCTCGCGCAATTGAGCGGCGACGGCCACGCGTTCGCCACCTATCGCGCGATGCTGACGAATTCGCGCTACCTGTCGAGCCTCGGTGCGACCGTCGTGCTGTCCGCGGCGGTCACGGCGGCGACGCTGGTGTTGTCGGTGATCGCCGGGCTGCTGCTCGCGCGCCGCGAGTTTGCGTTCAAGCGCACGCTGCTCGCGCTGCTGACGTTTCCGCTCGCGTTTCCCGGCGTGGTGGTCGGCTTCATGGTGATCATGCTGGCTGGGCGCCAGGGATTGATCGGCGCGCTCTCGCTGAAGCTGACCGGTGACCGCTGGGTGTTCGCGTATTCGATGAGCGGTCTTTTTCTCGGCTACCTCTACTTCTCGATTCCGCGCGTGATCGTCACCGTGATGGCGTCGGCGACCAGGCTCGACGCGTCGCTCGAAGAAGCGGCGCGCTCGCTCGGCGCATCGCCGTGGCGGATCACGCGTGACGTCGTATTGCCCGCGCTGTCGCCGGGATTGGTCGCGGCGGGCGCGGTGTGCTTCGCGACCGCGATGGGCGCGTTCGGCACGGCGTTTACGCTCGCCACCGACATCGACGTGCTGCCGATGACCATCTACACCGAGTTCACGCTCAACGCGAACATGGTGACGGCCGCGGGGCTGTCGATCGTGCTCGGCATCGTCACGTGGGCGGTGCTGGCGTTCGCGCGCAGCGTGAGCGGCGCGGCGGTGGCGGCGAGCGCATGAGCGGCATGTCCAGCCCCGGCGCGTCCAAACCCGAAGATGAAACTTCGATGAACGCCATCACTGCCTCCGCGCGGCCCGCGACCCACGCGCGCACCAGCACCCGCTCGCGCTTGCGCGTGCCGGCCGCGCGGACCTGGCTCGCCGCCGGTCAATGGCTCGTCACGCTGCTGCTGTGCGCGTTTCTGATCGTACCCGTCGTGATGTCGATCATGGCGGGACTCACGGTCAACTATTTCAAGGGTCTCTCCAGCGGACTCACGCTGCGCTGGCTCGTCGAAGTGTGGACGCAATATCACGGCTCGGTGTGGCTGTCGCTCGAAGTGGCGGCGGCGACCCTGCTCATCACGCTGCTGACCGGCGTGCCTGCGGGCTACGTGCTCGCGCGCAGCAAGACACGGCTCTCGCGCATCATCGAGGAGTGCCTCGTGCTGCCGATCGCGTTGCCCGGTCTCGCGTCGGCGCTCGCGCTGCTGGTCGTCTACGGCGGCTTCACGCGGTTCCGCATGAGCGCCGCGTTCATCGTCGTCGGGCATGTGGTGTTCACGCTGCCCTTCATGGTGCGCGCGGTCGCCGCGATATGTGCGAGCAGCGATCTGCGCACGCTCGAAGAAGGTGCGGCGAGTCTGGGCGCCAATTTCTTCGAACGCTTCGTGACGATCGTGCTGCCGAACGCGCGGCCAGGCATTGTCGCGGGCGCGCTGGCGGTGCTGACGCTGTCGATCGGCGAATTCAACCTCACGTGGATGCTGCACACGCCCGATACGAAGACGCTGCCCGTCGGCCTCGCCGACACCTACGCGTCGTTGCGCATCGAGATCGGCAGCGCGTACACGATCCTGTTCTTCATCATGACGATGCCCCTGCTCGTCGCGATGCAATGGCTCGGCGTCGACGCGACCGGCCAGCGCGGCGCGGCGAAGAAGCGCGGTGGCGTTTCTTCCGCGGAGCCCGCTTCGATGTCCGCTTCGACTCCTTCTCCTGGGTCCATCACGACGCCATGAAACTCGCTTCCGTTCCCATCACGCTCACGCAGTGCGCGAAAACGTTTCGCGGCGCCCGCGTGCTCGAACCGCTCGATCTGAAGATCGATGCAGGCGAGACACTGGTGCTGCTCGGCCCGTCCGGGTGCGGCAAGACCACCACCCTGCGTCTGATCGCGGGGCTGGAGGCGCCCGACGCCGGCGGCCACATCGCGTTCGGCGACGACGACGTCACCGCGCTGCCGATCGAGAAGCGCCAGGTCGGCATGGTGTTCCAGAGTTACGCGCTGTTTCCCAACCTGAACGTGCGCGGCAACATCGGCTATGGTTTGAAGATCAAGCGCGTGCCGGCCGACACGGCGCGCCAACGCGTGGACGAACTGCTCGGCATGATGCGTCTGACCGCGCACGCCGACAAACCGATCGATCAGCTTTCCGGCGGCCAGCGTCAGCGCGTCGCGCTGGCTCGAGCGCTCGCGGTGCAGCCGCGCGTGCTGCTGCTCGACGAACCGCTGACCGCGCTCGACGCGCGTTTGCGCGACACCTTGCGCAGCGAGATGAATACGCTGCTGCGCGAACTGGGCATCACGACCGTCTACGTGACGCACGACCAGGCCGAGGCGATGGAACTCGGCGACCGTATCGTTGTGATGAGTGCGGGACGCATCGAGCAGATCGGTTCGCCGCGCGAGATCTACTACCGTCCGGCGAACCGGACCGTCGCGCAGTTCGTGGGCACCATCAACCGGATCGCGGGCGAACGGCGTGGCGGCGTGCTGACGACGACCGGCGGCGCGGTGCCGCTGCCGCCGGGCCCCGCTGAAGCCAACCCGTCGAACACGACGAACGCGACAAGCCAGCGGCACGAGATCTTCTTCCGTCCCGAGGACGCATGGCTCGCCGACCCGGCGACCGCGCACCTGCGCGGCCGGATCGAAGGCAGCGCGTTTCTCGGCGAGCGCACGCGTTTGACGATCGGCGGCGCGGCGCCGGACCCGTTGCTGATCGATGTCGCGGGCCGCGTCGAGCTGGCGCGCGGCACGCCGGTCGGCATCTCGATCGCTCAGGACGCGCTAATCGCGCTATCGTAGCGACGCCGCGCCGTGTTCCGACGCGCAACAGATAGAGATAGAGACAGAGATAGAAAAGGACCCCACATGCTGCTGGCTCAAATTAGCGATCTGCATATCAAGCGGCCCGGCGCGCTTGCTTACCGGCGTGTCGATACCGGTGCGTATCTCGCGCGCTGCGTGAGTGCGCTCAACGCGCTCGAACCGCGTCCCGACGCGGTGATCATCACCGGCGATCTCGTCGACCAGGGCGACCCGGAGCAGTACGAGCATCTGAAGACCTTGCTCGCGCCGCTCGCGATCCCCTATTTCCTGCTGGTCGGCAATCACGACGAACGCGCCGCGTTGCGCGCGGCGTTCCCCGACCGCGCGGAATTGCAAAGCGGCGGCGAGTTCGTGCAATACGCAGTCGATGTCGGACCGCTGCGCGTGATCGCGCTCGATTCGATGGTGCCTGGACAAAGCGCCGGCACACTGTGCGACGCACGGCTCGCCTGGCTCGCCTCGCAGCTCGATGCGGCCGGGAGCAAGCCGACGGTGGTGGCGCTGCATCATCCGCCGTTCGTGTGCGGGATCGGGCATATGGACGAACTGCGGCTCGACCCCGTCGCAGCCGACCGGCTCGCGGCGCTGATCGCGCGTTATCCGAATGTGGAACGGGTGATCTGCGGGCACGTGCATCGGCCGATGTTCGTGCGCTTTGGCGGCACGATTGCTTCGGCGGTGCCGTCGCCCGCGCACCAGGTCGGGCTCGATCTGCGCGACCATGCGCCGTCGGCGTTCGTGATGGAGGCGCCCGCGTATGCGCTGCATCGCTACGATCCGGCGACGGGCATCGTCACGCATCACGCGTATGTGGATGCCGCAGACGGCCCTTATCCGTTTTACGAGCCCGAAGGCGCGCTGATTGATTGAGCGTGTCCGCTCACGCGTCGATGAAGGTCTCGCGCACGCGCCGGGACCACCTGAAATACGGTATCCCGAGCGCGGCGGCAAGCACGGCCTGCACGAAGCCGTCGAGCGGAATGGCGATCGCGACGCCGCTCGCGCGGCTCATGTAATCGCCGAGCAGCCAGGCGCCGGTGCGCAGCACGACAATCGCGACCAGCCACGCCTGCACCTGCGCCGGAAAGCGCGCCGCCTTACGCCATGCGAGCAGCGCGAGCCAGCCCGCTCCCACCACGATGAACACGCCGGTAAGCGCATCGAAGCCAACGATCGCGATCACGGTGCGATACCAGCCATGCGTTTCGCGACGCACGAACACCGCGAGCAATTCCCATTCGAGCATCAGCTTGAGCGGATCGCGCAGCGCGTACGCGGTGACGAACGTCCACGACGCGAGGCAGAGCAACGCGAGCAGCAGCCAGCCGCCGATTCGCCGGGGTACGGGTTGGGTAGTCATTGGGCGGGTCGCATGGGCATCTGCATGCTCATGCGTTTGAATGGAGGCATCGGCGGGCCTGTGAGCGGTGTTATCGGGCGCCAGATTTTACGAACCGAAGCCGCACGCCCATCTCAATTAAGCGCTGAACGTTCAATGAACGCACCACGCCCCCCGCGTTCCGCGAGCTTCGCGAACGTCAGCACGATCCGCCCTGCTCCGGTATGATCGGCTCGCTTGAGGACCGTGCATGGGCCGGTCCATCGCTCAGCCTCTCTCATGTCCACTTCCGACGCTTCCAATCCCGCTTCCGCCGACCGGTCGTTGCGCGGCCTGCTGTTTCTGCTCGCCACCATTGCCGGCGTCTCGGTCGCGAACATCTACTACAACCAGCCGCTGCTCGACAACTTCCGCCACTCGTTTCCCGCCAGCGCGTCGTGGGTCGGCACGGTGCCGGCCGTCACGCAGCTCGGCTACGCGGCCGGCATGCTGCTGCTCGCGCCGCTCGGCGACCGCTTCGATCGCCGCCGTCTGATCCTCATGCAAATCGTCGGCATGTGCGTCGCGCTGGTCGTGGCGGCCGCCGCACCGACGCTGATCGTGCTGATTGGCGCGAGTCTGGCGATCGGCGTGCTCGCCACCATCGCGCAGCAGGCAGTGCCGTTCGCCGCCGAGCTCGCGCCGCCGTCGCAGCGCGGCCACGCGGTCGGCATGGTGATGAGCGGGTTGCTGCTGGGCATCTTGCTGGCGCGGACCGCATCAGGCGTGATCGCCGAATATTTCGGCTGGCGCGCGGTGTTTGGCGCGTCCGTCGCCGCGTTGCTGGCGCTAGCGGTCGTCATCATCCTGCGTTTGCCGAAGAGCCAGCCGACCTCGACGCTGCCCTACGGCAAGCTGCTGGTGTCGATGTGGCATCTGGTGGTCGAGCATCGCGCGCTGCGCGAAGCGTCGCTGACCGGCGCGGCGCTGTTCGCGGCCTTCAGCATCTTCTGGTCGGTGCTGGCCTTGCTGCTGGCGGGCGCGCCGTTTCATCTCGGGCCGCAGGCGGCGGGGCTGTTCGGCATCGTCGGCGCGGCGGGCGCGCTGGCCGCGCCACTCGCCGGCAAATTCGCCGACCGGCGCGGACCGCGCGCGATCATCACCGTGTCGATCGTACTGGTGGCAATTGCGTTCGTCGTGTTCGGCGCGTCGGCGAAGAGCATCGCCGGGCTGGTGGTCGGCGTGATCGTCCTCGACATCGGCGTGCAGGCCGCGCAGATTTCCAATCAATCGCGCATCTACGCACTGAAGCCCGAGGCGCGCAGCCGCGTGAATACGGTATACATGGTCGCGTATTTCATCGGCGGAGCGCTGGGCTCAGGGGTCGGCGCGGCCGTCTGGCCGGCCTTGGGATGGCTCGGCGTCAGCGTGGCCGGGATCGTGTTCGCGGCGCTCGCGGGATGGAATCATTTGCGCCAGCCGGCACACGCCGCGCATTGAGTTCGTGGCTGGGTCCCTGACCCAGCGTCCACGCACGCACCAGGCTCACCCGCCGCTTCGCGCGGACGCATACTCGTGCAGCGCGTCGATCACCCGATCGAACTCGAACGACTTGTCGTAAAAGTGGCGCACGCCATACTGTTCGCAACGTTCGCGATACGCGGGCAACGCGTGATTGGTCAGCACCGCCGCGAACATCGAGTCGATCAGCCCTTCGCGCTGCAAGTAAGCCAGCACCGGAGCGCCCGAGCCCTGCTTCAACTGCAGGTCGACGATCACCGCATCGAAGGCTTCGTCGCTCAGCAGCGCGATCGCCTGATCGGCGGAATCGGCATAGGCGGCCACCTGCAGCAAACCGGACGCGTCGATCGCTTCCACGAGGCTGCGGCGAATCAGCGGCGAATCCTCGATCAGCAACACGCGCAACGGCGCTTGGCTGGCTCGCTCGGCAACGGTGTTCGATTCGCTGTTCATCGGGGTATCTCGATCGTCCATTATTCGATCAAGCCATTCTTGATCGCGTAATAAGTCAGATCGGCATTGTTCGCCAACCGCATCTTCTCCAGCACGCGCGCGCGGTACGTGCTCACCGTCTTCACGGACAGGTGCAACTCATCCGCGATCTCGGTGGGAAGGCGCCCCGCCGCGAGCTTGCAGAAAATCTGGAACTCGCGCTCGGACAGCGCTTCGTGAGGCCGCCCCGCGGCCGGCTTGTCGAGATTGTCGGCGAGCGTGTCGGCGACCGCCTCCGACAAGTAGCGGTGACCACGCGCCACCGCGCGAATCGCCCGCACGATTTCATCGGGCTCGCAATCCTTGTTCAGATAGCCGTTCGCGCCCGCGCGCAGCAGGTTGATCGCGTACTGACTCTCCGGATAGCCCGACAGAATCAGCACGCCCTGCTCCGGGCGGACCTGCTTGATCACGCGCAGCGTGTCGATGCCGTTCTTGTCCGGCATCGCGATGTCGAGCAGCACCACGTCGAACGCCTGCTCGCGCACGAGGCTGATGGTTTCGTCGCCGGTGGCGGCTTCGGCGGCGACGCACATATCCGGCTCGTCGGCGACGAACTGCCTGAAACCACCTCGGACGATCGCATGGTCGTCAGCTATCAACACTCGGATCATCGGCTCTGTGCCCCTGCTGTGGAATCGCGCCAAAGCAGACATTGTAATGACCGCCGGCGCAGCGCCAATACCGCGCGCCGGCCGGAAGTCGGGAAAGCAGGCGTTGCATGCCGGACCGTGCAACCGACGCGGGAAACTTCCAGACCCACCCGCGCCTGCCGCGCCGTCCGCACTGCCTGCGTGCGCATCTGCATCGACGTCCGCGTTATTCGCGGCCCTGCAGAAGATCCGCCATATCGTCGGCATGCTCTTCTTCGACCGCGAGAATATCCTCGAACATACGACGCGTCGTCACATCCTTCTCGCCGAGATAGTGGACGATCTCGCGATAGGTGTCGATCGCGATCCGCTCGGCGATCAGGTTCTCGCGGATCATGTCCGTCAGACCGTCGCCTTCCTTGTATTCCGAATGCGAACGCGTCTTCAGACCGTCCGGCGCGAAGTCCGGCTCGCCGCCCAGTTGCACGATGCGCTCGGCGATGCGGTCGGCGTGTTCCTGCTCTTCTGCGGCGTGCTGCGCGAATTCCGCCGCCACGGCCTCGGAGTTGATGCCCTTGGCCATGAAATGATGGCGCTTGTAACGCAGCGTGCAGACGATTTCGGTCGCCAGCGCGTCGTTGAGCAGCTTCAGCACCGTCTGGCGATCCGCTCCATAGGTCTGCGTGACCGGGCCATCCGACATGTGCTTGCGCGCGTCCTCGCGGATCTTCTTGATGTCCATCACGAACGGATCGCTCGATTGCGAGGCGCCGCCCTGGGCGCCAGATTGCTTCGTCATTGAATTTCTCCTTTAGCGGGTATTGGGGGAAATGCGCATCCCGCACGAATCGCGCCTGATGCGCCGGCAAAGGGAATGACTGCGGGAATGACTGCGGGAATGAATGTCCTCCTACGTTCGGAACACGCCGAGCAGCAACGTGACCACGAACACGACGAGAAAGATATAAAACAGGATCTTCGCGATTTCGGCCGCACCCGCCGCGATCCCGGTAAAACCGAACACGGCGGCGATGATCGCAATCACGAAAAAGACGATGGCATAGTGAAGCATGGCGACTCTCCTTTTCTGTTGGTATCGGCGAAAAGCGCAGCGCTCGTTTTGTCCGAAGCGAGGCGCGGCGCGCAACCCGTTCGACGGGCGGCGCTAATCGATGATTTTTTTGGTCACGACAAAGCCCAGCACGAGGAACACCACGCACAGAATCACGAACACGACGAACAGGAACTTCGCGATTGCCGCTGCGCCGGCTGCGATGCCCGTAAAGCCGAGAAGGCCGGCGATCACGGCCACGACGGCGAAGAACAACGCCCACTTCAACATGATGGCTCCCTCCCGAAACGATGAATTGAACAATCAGGTCCATCGTATCGAGCGGCCGCGCCGTGCGCATTCCGACGCACGCCGGTTTTCGTGTGAGAATCCGCTTACATTGGATTACGGCAGCGTTACGCGGCGCGCCGCGCTTACGCCGATGCGAGGCGCTGCCATGACCCGGTGATGGCGATACCACGGCGATGCACGATCGCGGCACCGCAACTGCAAAGCCATCTGCAACGCAGTTCGCATCGTCAAACGCAGCGCACGCTACACTGATGCGCCATCCGAGGAGCCCAACGTGCCGAATGCCCAGAACGAGCCGACCGCGCAGCATCCAGGCGCCGCAGCGCGACTGAGCGGCTGGATGCGCGACCGTAGCTGGGCGATCGCGATGACGGTGGCGATCGTGATTACGGTAGGCGGCCTGGTGATTCTCGAAACCGCGCGCCAGCGCATTGCCGCCGAATACGAAACCGCGCTCGAAGCCCGCGACGTCACCGTGCAACTGAGCACGCTCGCCAGTCAGCTATCGCGTCTAAGCGCGCAGGAAAACCATTTTCTTCTGACGAAGGAAGACGCGTCCGCCCATGCTTTTTGCGCGACCGCCGCGCGCATTCGTCAGAGCACCGGGCAACTGGATCACTTCTATCGCGGCGGCCGCGCCGACAGCGCCGAACTCGCGAGCTTCACGCAAATCGTCGCGCTGATCGAAGCGCGCATCGGCGCGGGCGCTGCCGCGCTGCAGCGCGCGGCGCCCAATCCGCTCGAACTCGGCGCGTGCGGCGGTGCGAGCGCCGTCGATCCGGCAGATGCGTCGCTGATCGATAGCACGCTCACGCTGCTGCGCGACAACGAGGAGCGCCGCGCGCAGCACGCGCTCGCCGCGAGCCGCGCCGACCAGCGCATCTCGACGCTGTGCGCAGCGGGCCTGTCGGCGTTGAACATCGTGCTGTTCATTCTGCTGTTTCGCAATCTCGGCATCCAGATCGACCGGCAGGCGCGTGTGCAGCGTCAGCTGATCACGCAGCAGGAAGGACTCGACCAGCTCGTCAACGAGCGCACCCGTCAGCTCGAAGCGCTCGGCTGGCACCTCCAGGCGGTCAGTGAAAACGAAAAGACGCAACTCGCGCGCGAACTGCACGACGAACTCGGCGCGATCCTGACCGCCAGCAAGATGGACGTGGCGTGGGCCAACCGCAAGCTGAAAGACAGCGCGCCCGACATCGCCGAAAAACTCAAACGCGCGCTCGCCAATCTCGACCAGGGCATTGCGCTCAAGCGCCGCATCATCGAGGACATGCGGCCCACGGTGCTGGCGAACTTCGGGCTCGTCACCGCGCTGCGTACGCTCGCCGACGAAGCCGCGCAGCGCAACAGCTGGACCCTCGAACTGCACCTGCCCGCCGACGACATCCAGCTCGACGAGCAAACGGAGATCGCCCTCTTTCGCGTCGCGCAGGAGTCGCTGACGAACGCGGCGAAGTACGCGCGGGCGTCGAAGGTGTCGATCGCGTTGCAGGTCGGCGACGGCCAGGTGGCGCTACATATCGCCGACAACGGCGTCGGCATCATGCCTGCCGATCTGAAGCGCACGCATACGCACGGGCTGCTCGGCATGCGCCAGCGGGTCGCCGCGCATGGCGGACGCTTCGATATCCGGCGCGGCGTGCCGAACGGCACCGAGATCGACGTGGTGATGCCGAGCGTCAGCACCGCGACGCCTTCAGTCGATCTGCCGCCGGCGACGCCATCGCGCACGCCTGTCTAGCAAGGCCAAGGCCGGGCCGCTTATGGAGAATGCGGTTGTAGGACTGCGCCGACGCAAACACCGGACGGCGCCTACAACAAAATCGCAGCGCAACTGACAGCGCGGCCCCCGCCATTTTTTTTACCATGCAATCAGACCGGATCGACTGGCGTAAGCCCCGGTCGGACGACAAGCTAGCGCGTGCCGTACAACGCGGGCACATCCACCGATGCATTCTCGACAGGGAGAACCTCCATGATGACTCGACTGATCGCTTTGCTTCTCATTGCAGGCTCGGCCGCCGCGCTCGCCGGTTGCAACACGATGGCCGGTGCCGGCGAGGATATTTCGAAGGGTGGCAACGCCATCACGAACTCGGCTGAAAAGGCCAAGTAAGTCCAGCTGCGTTTGATCGAACGGAAGGCGCCTCGCGGCGCCGGGCCGTGCAGGAATTCGACAGCCCGTCGCGGGAAACTGCGACGGGCTTTTTTTATGGATGCCGAAATATTTCGTGCGCCCGCGCACGCCAGAACAAAACGGCGACCCACTTGCGTGGATCGCCGCTCCGTCCTCCCCACGACTTGTCGTTTATTGCGTGCGCTTTCAGCACCGACAAGCACGCCCGGCGTGCCCGCCTTGCCGCAAGCTTATTGCCCCGTCAGCGTATTCGACAACTCGACGCTCGGCGTGCTGGTGTTGCCGTTCTGCACGATCAGCAGATGGATCTGCCCCGGCACGAGTGCGCTGAGGGCCCCGTCGATCGGCACCGACGTCACCAGCCAGTCGGCGTTGTTCGACAGCGTGAACGTTGGCGACTGGAAGATCGGCGTCTTGCTGCCGGCCGCGGTCGCGATCAGCACGTATTGGCCGCCGGACACGTAGATCGAATCCTGGCCGCTCGCCGGCACCGCGTTCTTGAACGACACGCCCGCCATGGTCGGCGAGACCTTGCTGATGTCGGTGGAGGTGGCCGGCACCAGGTACAGGTCGAGGTTGGTCGCATTCGCCGACGCGTTGAAGCCGCGCACCCGCGCGCTATTGGACAGCAGCCCCTTGTCGAACGGATCGTCGATCAGGCCGATGTCCGGCGCGGCAAGACCGGGCAAGGCCAGCACCGTGTATTCGTGGCCCTTCGCGACATCCGGGAAATTGCCGCTCGCGAGCGCGGTCCTGGTGCCGGTCGCCGCGTAGGCGACCGTGGTCGAACCCGTGTTGATATTGGTGAGGTTCGTCACGCCTTTATAGGAGATGTTGGTCTGCCCTGAAGGCGCGTTGCCGTTCACGAGGAAGTCCACGGCCGGGCCGCTCGGAATCGCGTGAACGAAATGGATCTCCGGGTTGGTCAGCCCGAGTTCCTTGCCTACGTCGTCGGAGCCGCCACCGCATGCGCTCAGAACGGATGCGACGGCAACGACGGCCGCCATGGTTCGGATCATTTTCATTGTGTTCACCTTTATCGATGTTCGGGCTCTCGACCCATTGATTTTGTGAGCGTCCCGCTGCGGAACATCGCGCCGTCCGGCACCGTGTTCGTTGATCGTTTGAACGGTGCCCAGCGGCGCTCCGAGGCGGTCGCCCCTCCTATCCCTGCCGCACATCGCGCCTCGTTTCTACCTGTTTCTCCCTGCGGCGCGGTCCGTGTCGATGGACGATCGCCACTGAGCAACGCGTGTGCCGCCCTGCTCGACCTGGCTAAAGACGACCGATGAATGTCTTACGGAGCAACGGTTTAAGGTGTTTAGAATTTTTCCTCGGCGGGTTGGCCCGGCCCGCGATGTATCGTTCGTGCGCGTCCAATCCCTACACGGTCCCCTGCATGTCTTACCAACACTTACTCGCCGAACTCGACCTCGGGTTCACCCGCTTGCGCAACCGCGTGGTGATGGGTTCGATGCACACCGGCATGGAGGACCGCTTCTGGAATTACCCGAAGCTGGCCGCGTATTTCCGCGAGCGCGCGAAAGGCGGCGTCGGCCTGATCGTCACCGGCGGCATCTCGCCGAATCGCGAGGGCTGGCTGCTGCCGTTCGGCGGCACGCTGAACTCCGTGTTCGATCTGCGCAATCACCGGCTGCTGACCGGGGCCGTGCATGCAGAGGGCGGCAAGATCGCGCTGCAAATCCTGCATGCGGGCCGTTATGGCTATCAGCCGTTCGTGGTGTCGGCCTCCGCGATCAAGTCGCCGATCTCGAAGTTCAAGCCGCGCGCGCTGAGCATCGCCGGCATTGCGAAGACCGTGCGCGACTACGCGCGTTGCGCGCGGCTCGCTCAGCGCGCGGGCTACGACGGCATCGAGATCATGGGCAGCGAAGGCTATCTGCTGAACCAGTTCCTGTGCCCGCGCACCAATCGGCGCACCGACCGCTATGGCGGCAGCATCGAGAACCGCATGCGGCTCGCGCGCGAGATCGTCGAGCGGGTGCGCGCGGTGTGCGGCGAGCGTTTCATCGTCGTGTACCGGCTCTCGCTGATCGACCTGGTGGAAGGCGGCAATACGTGGGATGAAACCGTGCAGGTCGCCCAGGCGCTCGAAGCGGCCGGCGTGACGATGTTCAACACGGGGATCGGTTGGCATGAGGCGCGTGTGCCGACCATCGTGACTTCGGTGCCGCGCGCGGCGTTCGCCGAACTGAGCGCGCGGCTGAAGGCCGCCGTCAACGTGCCGGTGATCGTATCGAACCGGATCAATACGCCCGAGGTCGCCGAAGCGCTGCTCGCCGAAGGCGCCGGCGATCTGGTGTCGATGGCGAGGCCGGTGCTCGCCGACCCCGAGTTCGTGTTGAAGACCGCGGAGGGGCGTGCGCATGAGATCAACACCTGCATCGCGTGCAATCAGGCCTGCCTCGATCACACGTTCAGGAATCAGCGCGCAAGCTGCCTCGTCAATCCGCGCGCGGGGCGCGAAACCGAGCTGCTCTACCGGCCGGTCACGGACCCGCGGGCGGTGCGTTCGGTGGCGGTGGTCGGCGCGGGCCCGGCGGGCCTGTCGGCGGCGACGGTGGCGGCCTCGCGCGGGCATCGCGTGACGCTGTTCGATGCGAGCGCGACGCTCGGCGGGCAGTTCAATCTGGCAATGCGCGTGCCGGGCAAGGAAGAGTTCAGCGAAACGATCCGCTATTTTCGGAGCCAGTTGGAGCGGTACCGGGTCGACGTGCGGCTCGACACGCGCGTCGATGCCGCGCTGCTCGCCGCGAGCGCTTATGACGACGTGATCGTGGCCACCGGCATCGTGCCGCGCCGGCCGTCGATTGCCGGCATCGACGGACCCAACGTGCTGTCTTATGTCGACGTGCTGCACGGCGCACTGGTCGGACAGCGGGTCGCGGTGATCGGCGCGGGCGGCATCGGCTTCGACATCAGCGAGTTCCTGTTGCATCGCACGGATGAGCCGCTGCCGATGCCGCGCGACGCGTGGCTCGACGAATGGGGAGTCGATCTCGCGGTGCGGGAGCGCGGCGGCCTGAAGCCGCCGACGCGGGCGCAGCCCGCGCGGCAGATCTGGCTGTTGCAGCGCAAGTCCGGCAAGCTGGGCAGCGGGCTCGGCAAGACTTCGGGCTGGGTGCATCGCGCAACGCTGGCGAGGAACGGCGTGAAGATGCTCGACGGCGTGTCGTATCTGGAGATCAGCGCACGTGGCTTGAAGATCGCGCGCGAGGGGGTCGAGGAGTGGCTCGAGGTGGACACCATCGTGGTGTGCGCGGGGCAGGAATCGCTGCGCGATCTGGCTGGGCCGACGAAGGGGGAGACGGCAGCAACAGCGAGCGGTGGCGAGCAGCGCGGCGGCCCGCGTTATCACGTGATCGGCGGCGCGAAGGTCGCCACCGAACTGGACGCGAAACGGGCGATCCGCGAAGGCGCGGAAGTGGCGGCGGCGCTTTAGAAGCCGCGGGTCAAGCGCGGATCAAGCGCGGGGGTCAAGCGCGAGTCAGCCGAACCTCAAGCAAGCCCCTTCTTCCTGTAATCGAACCAGAACGACAAACCCACGCTCGCCAGAATCACGATGGTCGCGATCACCGTCGACCGCGTAACCGGCTCGCCGAGCAGCAACGCCCCCAACGCCACCGCGACCACCGGATTCACGTACATGCAGCTGCTCGCAATGATCGGGCTCGTGTGGCGAATCAGAAAACCATACGCGACATACGCGGCCATCGTCCCAATCAGCATCAGGTAGATGAACGCGAGCATCGGCAGGAAATGGACTTCGAGCATGCGTTCGCCCGAGACCCACGCGACCAGCGTCGATATCGCGCCGCCCAGCCCGATCTGCAGCGCGGTCGATAGAAACAGATCCGACGGCAGCTTCAGACGCCCGGCCAGATGCGCGCCGCCCGCCCAGAACAGCGCGCCGCACAGAATCGCCAGGCTGCCGCCCGCCGAACCCGGCGCGCTGTCGCCGTGACTCAGGATCGCGATGCCGACAAGGCCGAGTCCGACCGCGAACCACTCGCCGCGGCCGATCCTGCGCCCCGCGACGGCCGCGATCACGGTCGCGAAGAGCGGCACGGTCGCGACCATCACGGCCGCGGTGCCGGTGCCCACGGTGCGCATCCCGTAAGCCAGCATGCCGCTCGACAACCCCACCAGCATCGTGCCGACCAGCCCGGCATTGCGAATCTCTCCGAAGCTCGGCCAGACGGGCTTGCGGCGCACCGCGAACACGAACAGCCCGATGCCGGCAAACAGGTTGCGCAGCCCGGACATCAGCAACGGTGGAAACGAACCGAGGGCGACGTGCACGGCGAGATACGTCGAGCCCCACACGAGATAGACGACGGCGAGCGCCAGCGCAATCTGGCCGTTGCGCGAGCGCGGCAGGCGGATCGGCAAACCATTCGGAAAAGCGCGTGAAAACAGGCTTGAGCGTTGCAGCGACATGCGTTCAACCCGCCGCTGCCGCTCGGGGTGTGGCGCCCCCGCTAAAGACCCTGTGGCGGGATGGCGGACACCGCATCGGCGATGCGGTCTGACGGGCGAGGCTGGCGGACATGTCGGTGGAACGGGAAAACGATAGATGGCCAATGGGGCCACAACGCCGCGGCATCCGGCTTGAAGCCGGCCACGGCGAACACGCGCCTAAGGTTCGGCGCGCATCGCATTATGCAGTAAGCGCCCACCGCGTCGCGCGGAAGAATCGTAACTTTTTGGCGTACTTGCAACAGAAAAGCCGGGGGGCTCGCCCCGGCTTTCCGGCGCCGGCCGTTGCCGCCCTGACCGCAAGACGCGGCTGGCGCCGGCGGCAGGGCTCAGTTGGACATCGCCCCCGATGCTTCATGCTTCATACCGTCACTGCCCTTTTTCATCTTGTCATGCTTCATCGTGTCCTTTTTCATTGAGTCCTTCGACATGCTGTCTTTGGACATGGCATCTTTCGACATCGAATCTTTCGACATCGCGTCGTTGGACATCGCGCCGCTTGCCTGCGCGAACGCGGCGCCGCCGCTGGTCAGCAAAGCGACGGCCAGTGCTGCGATTGCGAACTTTTTCATGGGATGACTCCGTGGGTTGTGGATGAATCAGAACCGGCTCGCGCCGGCGTATTTCCGAAGCCGCTGCCGCGTGGGATCGGGCACGGGCGGCCGTACCGGCTCGCCCATGCGCTTGACCCGCGCGTCAGGAGCCTCCGAACCAGTTGTAGCCCTGGTCGACCCAATAGCCGCCAGGAAACGTGTTGGTGACGAACATCTCGACGATGTGCTTCGGATTCTTATAGCCGAGCTTGGTCGGCATGCGCAGCTTCATCGGGAAGCCGTATTTCGCGGGCAGACGCTCGCCGTCGTACGAGAATGTGAGGAGCGTTTGCGGATGCAGCGCGGTCGGCATGTCGATGCTTTCGTAGTAATCGTCCGCGCATTTGAAGCCGACGTACTTCGCGCTGGTGTCCGCGCCGACGCGCCGCAGAAAATCGCCGAACGGCGTGCCGCCCCAGCGGCCGATCGCGCTCCAGCCTTCCACGCAGATGTGCCGCGTGATCTGCTCGGCATGCGGCAGCGCGTACAACTGCGGCAGGGTCCAGCTGCGCTGCCCGGTGACGAGGCCGCTCACTTTCAGCTGGTAGTCCGAACCGTCCACCTGCGGCACGTCGTCAATGCCGTAGTACGCATTGAATGGAAACGGACGGGTAAGCTGCGCTTCAGTGTAGGTCGGCGCGAGCTGCTTCGGATCGAACAGCGCGGCTTGCGCGCGGTCGTTCAGACGCGACACGGCGGTCAGAAAGCGGTTCACCGATTCGTCATCGGTCAGCGAGCAGCCCGTCAGCATCGACAGGCCGCCGAGCGTCAAGAGCCGCTTGCCGAACAGCCGCCGCGACGGCATCGCGAGTTCGCGCCGGGCGTCGATCAGGATCGATTCGCGGTCGAGCCTGGGCGTGCCAGGCTGCGCGGGTTTTCCAATGGGCTTGTTCATGATTCGTTATCCATAACGTTCGCGCGGGCGGGGTTCAGCGTCCGCGCAGCATCGCCAGCAGCGAGCGCGGCACGAGCGCCACCATCGCCAGATGCACCGCAAGAAAAGCAGCCAGCAGCGACATCGCGGCAAAGTGGACGACGCGCGCGTTGTCGTAGCCGCCCATCAGTTCGCGCAGCAGCGGAAATTGCACCGACTTCCAGATCGCGAGCCCCGAGAGCACCAGCACGATCAGATCGAAGATCGCGAACAGGTAGGCGAATTTCTGCACCGCGTTGTACTCGCGCAGATCGGCGTGCGAGAGCTTGCCGGTCAATGCGGCAATGAAGTCGCGCAGCACGGCGCGCGGCGACAGCGGCAGGAACTTGCGCACGAAGCGCCCGCTCGCCAGATTCAGCGCGAGGTACAGCAGGCCGTTGAAGACCAGCAGCCACATCGCCGCGAAGTGCCATTGCAGCGCGCCGCCGAGCCAGCCGCCGAGCGTGATGGCCGGCGCAAAGCGGAACGCCGGGAAGATCGGCGACGCGTCGTAGATGCGCCAGCCCGACAGCATCATCACGATGGCCGCGAGCGCGTTGAGCCAATGTGTGATGCGCAACCACAGCGGATGAATGAGGCGGAGGTTCGGCGCGGCCGGCGGCGCGCTGTCGTGAAGAGCATGAGGGGTTGCCATCTGGGAGTCTCCTCAGGGATGAGCGCGCCAGGTTTGCGCGACGTTTTCACTCACTCGCACGCGGCCAGTTCGGCCACTTGCAGCACGTCGCCGGTCGCGTCGTTTTCGACGAAGGCCACCACGCCGAAGTGGCCGGCTGGTGCATCGGCGCTGGCATCGGCTTTGGTACCGGCATCGGCTTCGCCGAGACGCAAAACGCGGCGAATCTGCGCGTTGCCGCCGACGAGCGGCACCGGTCCGATCCATTGCCGCACGACCCGCTCGTGATGCAGCGTGACGCCGCTGTTTTCGCCGGCGCCGACGTGCGAAGTCAGCGAGTTCTCATAAACCGCGAGATAGCCATTCAACGAGCCCGCGGCCTGCGCGGCGTTGCTCGCGAATTGCGCATCGACGTCGAACGCGCCCTTCGCCTGCGGCGTCAGTTGCAGCGCGATGTGCGCCTGCGCCGGTTCGGCGACGAGCTTGCCGATGCGGCTCTGGAAACTGTCGGGTCGCGACCAGTCACGCAGTTCTCGGCCCGCGACGAAAATTTCCGGCGTGTAGAGGACGTGGCCGCCGGCCAGATCGGTCAGCGTCTGCTGGCGTTCGGTGAAGCGATGCTGTGAAAAGCGATCGGTCCAGCCGAGGCTGTTCCAGTAGTCCACGTGCAGCGCCAACGGCACGATGCCTTGCGTCGCGCCGCTGTTTTTCCACTGACTCAGCCAGTCATCGGCGGGCGGACAGCTATTGCAGCCTTCGCTGCTGTAAAGCTCCACCAGCGCCACGCGATGAGCGGGGCTGCGCGCGCTGCAGACGGCGCCGGCCGCGGTTGCGAGTCCGCTGGCAAAGCAGGCGCCCAATGCGACGACGAGCGCGACGGCTCGAAGAAAACGCTGAAGATTTCGGCGGCTAGGCGCGGTTCGCATGACGTGCTCCGATGAGGATCTGCACGTTGGTCGAGCCGCCCGGCGGGTTATGACAGCCCGTTGCGGATTTTTTTCCGGCGCTCAACCGACGGGTTTTGCGATAGGCTTGAGCGCGTCACGTGCGACACGTCGCTGCAAGTTGCGCCGTGGAAACGGTCCATCACGAAAAGGCACGCGCGACCGCGTGCTAACATCATCCTTACGTCCGCTAAACATCAAGCTTTCAAGCGGCGCACTACACCTCACAACATCATTCTTCCGACACTGCCGGCCAACTCGATGCGCTACCCCACTTCCCGTGCCTTCACCCGCTTGCGCCCGCGTCGCGCAACCGGTTGCGCGCGCGCGGAATTCGCGGCGCAACTTGCCGGCGAGCCGTCACGAACGCTCCCGCTTCCCGCCGCCCGGCGCCCGATCTAGACGCTGCCTGCTCCATGACCTGGGCCGCGTCGTCGGGCTCCGGGCCGATCTCATCCGCGCGCAGTTCCCTCCCATGCAGATCGAATTGGAGTACCCGTCGTGAAAAAGACGAAAACCTGTTACCTGACCGAACTCGACGTCGCCCGTCTGGAAAAGCACGCAGCCGCGCCCGGCGCCGACGCGAAGCTGCAGGACATGCTCGACGACGTCCTCGAGCGCGCCGTGATCGTCGATTCGCGCGAGATTCCGGCGAGCGTCGTGACGATGAATTCGCAAGCCACGCTGATCGACGAAGCCAGCGGCGAGCAGATGACCTGGACCGTGGTCTATCCGCCCAATGCCGACTTCGCGCAAGGCCGTCTGAACGTGTTCTCGCCTGCCGGCCTCGCCTTGCTCGGCGCGAAGCGCGGCGAGCGCATCCGCTTTACGCCGCCAAGCGGCACGCAGAAGGTGCTGAAGGTCGACAGAATCCTGTATCAGCCCGAAGCCGCCGACGATTTCTCGCGATGAGCGACGCGCTCCGGCGCACCGCAACCTGCGCGCGGCATTGTGCAACTGCGTATGCAACCGCGCGCCTGACAACGCCGTCACAACCAGCATAGGACATCACGCAGCGCGCCCCAATGCGCCGTCGGATTTGTCCGGACGGGTTGCCAAGCAGCGGGCCGTCGGTGTATCGTGTGCGCTGCTAACGCGGGGGTCCTGCGTCGCACGGGGTTGGAGGTCCGTGCCGCGCGGGTGAGAAATACCCTTTGAACCTGATCTGGATAATGCCAGCGCAGGGAAGCGTACGGATTTCGCACTCCAGCTCCACTGCCTCACCTCTCGCGATTTCCGACTACTTCCGTCTCGTCTCCTGCTTAGCGGCCCCACAACGCCATGGGACCCGAGCAGGTGTTTTGCGCCTGCTCTGGTCAACATACTTTGCATGGGACCAGAGTAACGCGCTAAAGCGCGAACTCGGGTCGACAGAGGAGATACGCATGAACGCCAATCCGAAATTCCTTTCCGCCGACGCCCACGTCGATGAAGCCGCTGTCGCGCCGCTGCCGAATTCCCGCAAGGTCTACGTAAGCGGCTCGCGTCCCGACATCCGCGTACCAATGCGCGAAATCTCGCAAGCCGACACGCCTGACAGTTTCGGCGGCGAAAAAAATCCGCCGGTCTATGTCTACGATACATCGGGCCCCTACTCCGACCCGGACGCGAAGATCGACATCCGCGCCGGTCTGCCGGCGCTACGCCAGGCGTGGATCGAAGAGCGCGGCGACACCGAAGCGCTGACGGGTCTGTCGAGCGACTTCAGCCGCGAGCGCGCCGCCGACACCGCCACCGCCGACCTGCGTTTCAAGGGCCTGCACCGCACGCCACGCCGTGCGATCGTCGGCAAGAACGTGTCGCAGATGCATTACGCGAAGCAAGGCATCATCACGCCGGAAATGGAGTACATCGCGATTCGCGAGAACCAGCGTCGCGCCGAATATCTTGAGAGCCTGAAGACCAGCGGCCCGAACGGCGAAAAGCTCGCCGCGATGATGGGCCGCCAGCATCCGGGCCAGGCGTTCGGCGCGAGCGCGTTCGGTCCGAACGGCCTCACGGCGATCACGCCGGAATTCGTGCGCGAGGAAGTGGCGCGCGGCCGCGCGATCATCCCGAACAACATCAACCACCCGGAAAGCGAACCGATGATCATCGGCCGCAACTTCCTCGTGAAGGTGAATGCGAACATCGGCAACTCGGCGGTGACCTCCTCCATCGGCGAGGAAGTCGACAAGATGACGTGGGCGATCCGCTGGGGCGGCGACACGGTGATGGATCTGTCGACCGGCAGGCACATTCACGAAACGCGCGAGTGGATCATCCGCAACAGCCCTGTGCCGATCGGCACGGTGCCGATCTATCAGGCGCTCGAAAAGGTCAACGGAAAGGCCGAGGACCTGACCTGGGAAATCTTCCGCGACACCCTCATTGAACAAGCTGAACAGGGCGTCGACTACTTCACGATCCACGCGGGGGTGCGTCTGCAATACGTGCCGCTCACGGCCAAGCGCATGACCGGCATCGTGTCGCGCGGCGGCTCGATCATGGCGAAGTGGTGTCTCGCGCATCACAAGGAAAGCTTCCTGTACGAGCACTTCGAAGACATCTGCGAAATCATGAAGGCGTATGACGTGGCCTTCTCGCTCGGCGACGGCCTGCGCCCCGGCTCGATCTACGACGCCAACGACGAAGCGCAGCTCGGCGAGCTGAAGACGCTCGGCGAACTCACGCAGATCGCTTGGAAGCACGACGTGCAGACGATGATCGAAGGCCCGGGCCACGTGCCGATGCAGTTGATCAAGGAGAACATGGACCTGCAGCTGGAGTGGTGCGACGAAGCGCCGTTCTACACGCTTGGGCCCCTCACCACCGACATCGCGCCTGGCTACGACCACATCACGTCGGGCATCGGCGCGGCGATGATCGGCTGGTTCGGCACGGCGATGCTCTGCTACGTCACGCCGAAGGAGCACCTGGGCTTGCCGAACAAGGACGACGTCAAGACCGGCATCATCACCTACAAGCTCGCCGCGCACGCCGCCGATCTGGCGAAGGGCCATCCGGGCGCACAGGTGCGCGACAACGCGCTATCGAAAGCGCGCTTCGAATTCCGCTGGGAAGATCAGTTCAATCTCGGCCTCGACCCGGACAAGGCGCGCGAATTCCACGACGAAACACTGCCCAAGGATTCAGCCAAGGTCGCGCATTTCTGCTCGATGTGCGGGCCGCACTTCTGCTCGATGAAGATCACGCAGGACGTGCGCGAATTCGCCGCGCAACAAGGCGTCACCGATGACGAAGCGCTGAAGAAAGGCATGGAAGTGAAGTCGATCGAGTTCATGAAGAAAGGCGCCGAGATTTATCAGCGGCAGTAAGGTACGGTCCGCGGGTCGGGTATCGCTTTTACGCCATCCGGTCCGCCACCCTTCGCATCGCAGCATCGAAGCCCGCCACTGGCGGGCTTTTTCGTTGCATGCAAGCGGGCACGCTACATGCTGAAGCTTGGGAAACATTTGATTACGAAGCCGTCAGTCCGCTGACAAGCTCACACATCTGGATACGGGACGCGCGGCTAAGATCAAATGCATGGACGGGGGTT